>PLDT01000464.1:0-25207 GCA_003136255.1 Actinomycetota bacterium | reverse complement strand
GGCAGCAGGAAGCTGCGCAGCGTCGGCAGGTCCTCGTTGTAGGTGTCGCACTCGGCCTCGAGCCGGATGATGTAGGCCTCGTCGATGCGCAGCGGCGGGAACGGCGGCGACTCGACGACCGGGGTGGCCAGGTCGGCGCCTACGTCGAACATCTCGTTCTGTACCCGCAACAGCAGCGTCTCGATGTCGTCTGACAGTTCGCCGAAGGTGATGGCCATCCCGATCGCGCTGTTGGCCTCGTCCACGTCGGCGTACGCGGCCAGCCGCGAGTCGGTCTTGGCCGCGCGGGTGCCGTCGCCGAGCGCGGTCGTTCCGCCGTCACCGGTCCGGGTGTAGATGCGGGACAACACGACGGGGTTCTCGCTGCGGTCGGGCGCCATGAACCCACCCTAAGGGACCCGCCGGAGCCGACGGCCATGCGCCGCTACCAAAAAGTGATCATCGGACATTCCCAAGACGACTACGAGCTGGCATGTTATAGATACGATGAGTGACGAGAACGATGATCACCAGCGGCTGCGACGAGCAGGGACGGCCGCCGCTGCCACCGTGCGTGTCCGACGCCGCTGATGCGTCCTGGGGTGGTGAACATCGTCCGCGTCCGGAGTCCGGCGGATCTCGGGGGCCCGCCGGACCCGGACGCCCCTCCGCACCGCGGCGAAAGCGGAGCCCGGAGGACCCCTCAAGCCGCCAAGACCGCCCCCAAGACCCACAGCAAACGCCACGGCGCGTTATTGTTCCCTTTGTCCCCGAGAAGGAGACCGCCGTGTATGACTACATCATCGTCGGCGCCGGAAGCGCGGGCTGCGTGCTGGCCGCGCGGCTGTCCGCCGATTCCAGCGTCAAGGTCCTGCTGCTGGAGGCAGGCCCGGTCGACGACGCCCAGGAGATCCAGGCGCCTGCCGCGCTGAGCAGGCTGTTCCAGAGCGCCTACGACTGGAACTACAACACGGTCCCGCAGCACCGCGCGGCCGGCCGGTCCATCTACTGGCCCCGCGGCCGGGTCCTGGGTGGATCCAGCAGCATGAACGCGATGATCTACATCCGCGGTAACCGCCGCGACTTCCAGGCCTGGCGGGACGAGCACGGCTGCGCCGGGTGGGGCTACGAGGACCTGATGCCGTACTTCAGGCGGTCCGAGGACAACTCGCGTGGCGCCTCTGCGTACCACGGCACGGGCGGTCCGCTCGCCGTCAGCGACGTGCGGTACAAGTCGCCCGCGTGCGAGGCGTTCATCGCCGCCGCCCGGGAGCAGGGGGCCACGGCCAACGAGGACTTCAACGGCCCGCGCCAGGACGGGGTGGGCTGGTACCAGGTCACCCAGCGCAAGGGCCGGCGCTGCTCGGCGGCCGCCGCCTACCTGCACCCGGTCATGTCCCGGCCGAACCTCACCGTGCACACCGGCGCCCTGGTGACCAAGATCCTCATCGAGGACGGCCAGGCCACGGGCGTGGACTACCTCCGGCACGGCGAGCTCGAGACCGCCATCGCCGACGGCGAGGTCATCGTGTGCGGCGGCGCGGTCAACAGCCCTCAGCTCCTCATGCTGTCCGGCGTCGGCCCGGCGGACCACCTGATCGAGATGGGGATCAGCGTCCACGCCGACAGCCCGGGCGTCGGCGCGAACCTCAGCGATCACCCCGTGCTCCCGGTCATCTGGTCGACGCCCCGGCTGCGCGGCCTGTGGGAGAAGACCGGCAACGCGGGCGCACTGCGCTGGCAGCTGACCCACCGCGGCCCGGTGGCCAGCAACGTGGCCGAATCGGGCGGCTTCGCCCACTCCGAGCCTGGCCTGCTCGCGCCGGACCTGCAGCTGCACGTGCTCGCCGCGCCCTACAAGAACCAGGGCCTGGCCGACCCGGCCCAGCGGGCCATGACCGTGCTGGTCGGCTTGGTCGAGGTGCGGAGCCGGGGCCGGATCAGGCTGCGTAGCGCCGATCCCCGGCACCGCCCGGCCATCGACCCCGGCTACCTTTCCGACGGCGGCGCGGACGCCCGGGCGCTGGTGGCCGGGCTGAAGATGGCCCGGGAGTTCGTGACCGCCCGGCCGATGGCCGCCATCTGCCGCAGCGAAATCGCCCCCGGCGCGCACATCCGCTCCGACGGCGAACTCCTCGAGTACGTGCGCTCCAGCGTGGCCACCCTGTACCACCCGGTGGGCACCTGCGCGATGGGCAGCGAGGCCCGGTGGGGCAGCGTCCTGGACCCCGAACTCAAAGTAAGGGGGATCGACGGCCTGCGCGTGGTCGACGCGTCGGTGATGCCGACCTTGCCCAGGGGCAACACCAATGCGCCGACCATCGCCATCGCCGAGCGCGCCGCCGACCTCATCGCCGGCCGGGCCCCGCTAGCCCCGGCCGACCCAGCCGACCCGGTGGACGCCATGGCGATCGCCGGCAGCGCGGCCTAGCGGCGCGGACCGGAGGTAGCGGGGTGACGATCGGCGCCGACACGCAGATCACCGACCTGACCGTGAACGACCATGCCTGCCTGACGTTCGGCGAGCCCGAGGACCTGTTCGACCTGACCGCGGCGTTCGTCCGGGACGGGCTGGACGGCGGCCTGAAGGTGATGTGGCTCAGCGCCGCCACCCCGGACCGGGCCACCGCCGAGCTGGCCCGGCGCGGCGTCGCGGCGGAGCCGGCGCTGGCCTCGGGGCAGCTGGCCGCGGTCGGGTTCGAGGGCCGGCTGCTAGCCGGGCAGGTGTTCAGCGCGGGCCAGGCGCTGGCCTGGCTGACCCGCGAGATGGAGGCCAGCGGCGACCACGGGCTGCGGCTGGCGGTGGACATGAGCTGGGCGCTGGGCCCGGTCACCGGGGTCGAGCAGCTGCCGGAGTTCGAGGAGAAGGTCGCGGCGGCGGTGGCCGGTACCGCCGTGTCGGTGCTGTGCCAGTACGACCGGGAGCGCTTCGACCCGGTCACGCTGGCCTCGGTAGCCGCCTTCCACACCCGCTCGGTCGCCGCCGCGACGTACCACGCCGACGTGATGCTGCGGATCTGCCGCCAGTACGCGCCGCCCGGCATCCGGCTGGCCGGGGAGCTCGACTACCAGGCCGCCGAGTCCCTGGCGCTCGCGCTGACCGAGGCGATCCGGCTCGAGGGCGACGTGACCGTCAACATGGCCCCGCTGGCCTTCATCGACGTCCCGTGCGCCCGGATGATCCTGGACGCCGCGCGCGGCCTGAACCCCAGTACCCCGCCCCGGCGGATGATCCTGCGCTGCCGTCCGAGCCTGGCCGCCCGGTTCGTCCTGCTGGGCGCGACCGACATCCCCGCCGTCAGCCTGGTGAGCGCCGATGACCACTGACGGCGACGCCCGCCCAGCCCCCGGCGACACCGGGCCAGCACCCGGCAACCCGGGTAACCAGGGCCACCAGATCCTGGACCAGGCCTTCGACGCCGGCTCCCTGTACGCGCTGCGCGCGGCGGTGGCCGCGCACGCCAGCGACGCCGGCCTGCCGCCGGGCCGGGCCGACGACCTGGTCATCGCCGTACACGAACTGGCCGCCAACGCGGTCCGGCACGGCGCCGGCCACGGCCGGCTCCGTATCCGGAGATCGGACCAGGCCCTGCTCTGCGAGATCAGCGACGACGGCGCCCCGCCCCCGGCTAGCACGACAAACGAAACGGCAGAAGAAACGACAAACCAAACCGACACGCCAGACGCCGCGCAGTGGCGCACCGAACCCGGCCACGGCCTCGCCCTGGTCCGCCAGGTCGCCGACCAGACCAGCCTGCGCTCCGGCCCGTCGGGCACGCTGGCCACGATCAGCTTCGGCCTCGCCACGTCCGGCCCGCCCTTCCGCCTGAACCACCGCGACCTGGACCACTGCACGGTCCTGGCCGTCACCGGCCCGCTCGACCTCGCTTCGGCGAGTGAGCTCAGCCAGACGATAGACCGTCTGCTCACCGAAACCCCGGGCCTCAAGCTGGTCCTGGACCTTGACGGCCTGGCCGGCTGGGACTCGGTCGGCCTGGCCGCCCTGATCACCGCGCAGCAGCGGATCAACGCCAGCCCGCCCGCCCGGATGGTCCTGGCCGGCCTACCGGACCACCTCCAAAAGCAGCTACGCCAGACGCAAATGGCCGACCGCTTCACCCTGGCCGACAGCTCCGCAGCCGCCGCGGGCACGCTCAGCAGCGAGCCTCAATAACGCGCCTTAAGCGCGTTCGCCGCGAACCCCGCGGCCGGTACAGCCGCCCGTGCAGCAACGTCACCAACGTGATAAGCCGCCGCAGATCCTTGTCGGTCCGCCCGAACGTGAGCACGTTGATCAGCGGCCGCATCCGCTGCCGGGTGATGGCCTTGGACCGGCTGAACTCGCGCAGCCCGTCCGCGCCGTGAATCCGCCCGAACCCCGATTCCCCGACCCCCCCGAACGGCAGCGCGGGCACGGTGGCGAAACCGATCACCGAGTTCACCGACGTCATCCCGGTGCGCAGCGACCGGGCCGCGACCATGGCCGCGCGGCGGTCGCGAGCGAACACCGCCGAGCCCAGCCCGTACCGCCCCGCGTTGGCGAACGACACCGCCTCGGCCATGTTGACCACGGACTTCACCGTCACCGTCGGACCGAACGTCTCGTCCTGCACCGCCGCGCTGTTCTCCGGCACGTCGGTCAAGATGACCGGCCGCACGTACGGCGCGGCCACCGAGTCGGCCCCGCCCACCACCGGCCGCCCGCCCCGGGCCAGCGCGTCCGCCACGTGCTTGGCCACCACCTCCGCCTGCGACGGCAAGGTCATCGGCCCGTAAGAAGCCTCAGGGTCCGAACCGGGCCGCAGTTCGGACACCCGCTTGATCAGCCGCTCCAGGAAGCTGTGGTACACCGCGTCGGCCACGTACACCCGCTCGATCCCCACGCAGGTCTGCCCCGCGTTCGACATCGCGCCCCAGGCCGCGGCGTCGGCCGCCGCGTCCAGGTCGGCGTCCGCCCCGACCAGCAGCGCGTCCTTGCCGCCGCACTCGGCCAGCACCGGGGTCAAGGTGTCCGCCGCGGCGGCCATCACCTTGCGCGCGGTAGCCGTCGACCCGGTGAACGCGATCTTGCCCACCCCGCTGCGGGCCAGCGCCTCGCCGGTCGACCCGGGCCCGGTGACCAGCTGGAGCACCGGCTGCGACGAACCGAACACCCCCAGCGCCTCACCGAACGACCGGACCAGCCACTCCCCGGTCGCGGGCGTCAGCTCCGACGGCTTGAACACCACCGCGTTCCCCGCCGCCAGCGCGTAGGCGATCGAGCCCACCGGCGTGAACACCGGGTAGTTCCACGGGCCGATCACCCCGATCACGCCCAGCGGCAGGTACTCCAGGGTCGAGGCCAGGTTGATGGCGGCCAGCCCGCTGTGCACCCGGCGCGGGCGCAGCACCCGGCGGGCGTGCCGCGCGGCCCAGTCGATGTGCAGCACGGCCAGGATGATCTCGAGCTTGGCGTCGTCCAGCGGCTTGCCGGTCTCTTCGTGCATCAGCTGGGCCAGCCGGCCCATGTACCGGACCAGGTACGACTTCCAGGCCAGCAGCCGGATGCGCCGCCCGGACCAGCCGAGCCCGGCCCACCAGCTGGCCGCCTCACGGGCGGCCGCGACCGCCGCCTCGACCTCGCGGCGGCCGTCTACCGGGAAGGTGGCCAGCACTTCTCCGGTTGCGGGGTTGACTGTCTCAAGCATCGGTGACCAGTAAAGCACCGAAGCTACGCTGGGGCGACACCACCCAGGGGGTTCCGTGCCGCCACGCCCGTACGTCCTGCTGAGTTGCGCCACCTCGGCCGACGGCTACCTCGACGATGCCCGCCCGCAGCGCCTGATCCTGTCCGGCCCGGCCGACCTGGACCGCGTGGACGAGGTCCGGGCCGGCTGCGACGCGATCTTGGTCGGCGCGGGCACGGTCCGCCAGGACGACCCCCGCCTGCTGGTCCGCGACCCGCGCCGCCGCGCCCGCCGCGCCGCCCGCGGCCTGCCCGAGCACCCCGCCCGCGTCACCCTCACCGCCACNNGCCCGCACCCAGATCGGGGACCGCGCCGACGTCATCGACGCCGGTGACCCCGTGACCCTGGACTTCGTTCTCTCCGATTTGGCCGAACGCAACGTGGCTCGTCTCCTAGTAGAAGGCGGCGCGCAGGTCCTGGCCGAGTTCCTGGCCCGCTCCCAGCCCGACGAGCTGCACCTAGCCATCGCCCCGTTCTTCATCGCCGACCCCGCCGCCCCCCGCTTCGACCTAGCCCCCCGCTCCGACCCCGCCCCCAGCTCCGACGGTCCCGAGCACCCCATGACCCTGGCCGAGGTCCAGCGCCTGGAAGGCGTGGCCGTACTCCGGTACCTGCTAGGCCCCGGCGGCCCCGACCACCGCTTCCTGGCCTGGGCCGTCGAGCTGTCCCGCCTGTGCCCGCCGTCGGAGTCAGCCTTCTCGGTCGGCGCCGTTGTCGTGGGCGAGGACGGCGTGGTGCTGAGCACCGGTTTCTCCCGCGAACAGGAGGAGCACGACCACGCCGAGGAGATCGCCCTGCGCAAGCTGGGCTTCCACGACCCCCGCCTGCGCCGCGCGACGATCTACAGCTCCCTGGTGCCCTGCGGCGCGCGCGCCTCGCGCCCGGTGACCTGCGTCCAGCACATCGTCGCAGCCGGCATCCCCCGCGTCGTCTTCGCCTGGCGCGAACCCCCCGTCTTCACCGCCGGCGACGGCGCCGACCAGCTCCGCGCCGCCGCCGTCACCGTCATCGAACTCCCCGCCCTAGCCCCCCGCGCCCGCTCAGTCAACGCCCACCTCCTCACCCCCTGACCCGGAACCACCGACCCGGCCCGCCCGTCTCACCTGCCATGCCGGCACCAATCCGCGCCTCCCTCACCGCCACCGCCCTCCGCCGCGCCTCCCTCACCGCCACCGCCATCCAGGCCGTCGCGCGGAGATGGGCTGGATGACGCGGTACCAGCCGCCGGGGTGCTCGTCGAAATACTGCCGGATCCGGTTGGCGCAGTCTTCGGGCTCGTAGACCGTGACCCGGTCCTGGACCTCGGGGTCGCTGTCGTGCGGCTGGAGCCCTTCGCGGACATCGCCACGACGGGGGGCGCGGCCGCGCCGGCCCCGCTACCCCGCGGTCAGGCACGGGAACACCATCGCGTCACTCAAAAGGAATCGGCCAGTGACAGCGTCCCGGTTAACTTCGAAGACCCTTTTTGTGCACCGTCCAGGTCGAATAGGGGCCGATCCCNNTTTCTTATGCGCCCTGGCTAACGCTGAGCCGGGAATTCGCGATTTCCCTTTCCGTATGCCGCCGCCGCGTCTGGCTACCGTCCTGCTACCCGGACGCTAGCCCGCGCGCTACCTCAAGGCGATGAACTGTCGTTAGGTCAAGCGAACGAAAACGCAAAGGCAAACGAAAGGGAAGACCATGAAACTCTCCAGGATCCTCGCCACCACCGCCCTGGCCGGCGCACTGTCCGCCGGCATCGCCACTCCCGCGCTCGCCGCCACCACTCCCGTCCAGGGCGTCAGCGTCCAGCTCACCGACACCGCGCTGGTTAACTTCCCGACCAACGCCAACGCCCCGTGGCAGTCCGAGCCCGACATCTACATCGGCACCACGGACCAAGGCAAAATCGCCGACCCGCTCGCCCCCGGCGCCAGCCGCACCTACCACGTCAAGATCTCCAACACCGGCAACGTGACCGAGACGATGGCCGTCTACCCCGCCGCCGCCACGATGAGCGCCACGGGCGCCTTCTCCTACACCAGCACCTCCGCCACGTCGGTGAACGCCGCGTCGTCCTGGACGACCGTGACCCCCGCCAGCGCCGTGCTCGCCCCCGGCGCCAGCTACACCGCGACCGTCACCGTCACCGTCCCGGCCGGCACCCCGGCCGGCTCGTACTACGCCGTCGTGTGGGCCGGGCCGCAGGCCCAGTCCGCCAAGCCCGGCACCATCACCCTCGCGATCAACGCGGGCATCCGCGAGTACCTCACCGTCTCCTAGAACAAGGTGTTCTCCGGCACCACGCCGCGCATAGCGTCATAGTCGAGGATCACGCATCGGATCCCCCGGTCTTCGGCCAAGGTTCGCGCTTGCGGCCTGATCGACTGGGCCGCGAGTACGCCGTGCACCGGTCGCAGTAGCGGGTCCCGGTTCAATAGCTCAAGGTAGCGGGTCAGCTGCTCCACGGCGTCTATCCCGGCGACACGCTTGATCTCCACCGCCACGTAGGCCCCTGAGCGCGAAGCGGTACTTTCCCTGGAATCGGCCCCGTCGATCTCGCCGCGGTGCTTGATCTCCACCGCCACACTCTGCCCCGCCTCGTCCCGGCACATCAGGTCCACCGGACCGATCGGGGTCGGGTACTCGCGGCGGATCAGCCGCCAGCCGTCGCCCAGCACCTCGAGCTGGGCGGCCAGCAGTTCCTGCAGGTGCGCCTCTACGCCGTCCTTCTTCAGCCCCGGGTCGACGCCGAGCTCGACCGAGGTGTCGCTGATCACCTCGGTAATGGTGATCGCGAGCGTTTCCCCGGCCTTGTTGGTGACCGACCACTGGCCCGGCTCCTCAGTCAGCCGGCACGGCGGCGACATCCAGTTCAGCGGCTTGTACGAGCCGCCGTCGCTGTGCACGAGCACGGACCCGTCGGCCTTGACGATGAGCAGGCGCAGGGCCGGGGGCAGGTGGGCGGTGAGCCTGCCGACGTAGTCGACGCTGCACCGGGCGATGACGAGCCGCACGTCGGGTAACTCTACTGGCCGGTCCGGGCCGGCCGGGAACCGAGCGACGAAGCGACGCTGCCCGGGTGTCTCGACCGCGCGGGCCGCGTAGTGCGCCCGGACGTAACGGACCGCCTCACGGCCGGGCACGCCGTCCAGCACGGCCAGGCAGGCCAGGGCCGAGCCGGTCCGGCCGTGGCCGCCAGCGCAGGCGATCTCGACCCGTTCCGCCTCGGCCCGGGCCCACGCCTCGCGCAACGCGGCTTCGGCCGCCGCCGGGTCGGACGGCAGCCCGAAATCCGGCCAGCGCAGCCAGCGGGCCTCCCATCCGAACGCGGGCGGCTCGTGACCCAGCAGGTACAACCCGAAGTCCGGTTCTGGCCCGGCCGGAACGGGCCGGGCCAGGGCGCGGCCGCGGACCAGCCGGCCCGAGGGCAGCCGCAGCACGCCGGCCGTCACCGGGTCCCACGCCGCGATCACGGCTGCCAGCGTAGCCACATAAGGTGGACAGGTGTGAGCCCGCGCAGGATCCGCCGCGAGCGCTCTGGTCCACCCGCGCCGGTCCCCGGGCCCGAGCGCGTCGAATCCTGGCCCGACGGGGACTGGGTGGTGCGGCAGCAGCCCGGCGCGGGCACCACCAAGACCTACCGGTGCCCGGGCTGTGATCAGGAGATCGCGCCTGGTACGCCGCACGTGGTCGCCTGGCCCGCCGACGGGATCAACGTCGGCCTCGATGAGCGCAGGCACTGGCACCGCCCGTGCTGGCAGAACCGGCTGCGCCGCGGGCCCCCCGGGGTAAGGAGAACAGAAACTTGAGCGAGATCCGGGCGGCCACCGTGCTGCCGGCCAAGCGCACCCCCGTCACCCTGCCCACCGCCGACGGGCTGCGTCTGGTCGGGGAGCTGGCCCTGCCCGCGGACGCCGATCCGGTGGCCACGCTGATCTGCCTGCACCCGCTGCCCACCCACGGCGGCATGATGGACAGCCACATCTTCAAGAAGGCCGCCTTCCGCCTGCCCGCCCTGGCCCAGCTGGCGGTGCTGCGGTTCAACACTCGAGGCACCGCCTCGGAGCAGGGGACCAGCGAGGGGGAGTTCGGCGACGGAGAGACCGAACGCCACGATGTGGCCGCCGCCGTCTCCTGGGCGCGCGACGCGGGCCTTCCTGCCCGGTGGCTGCTCGGCTGGTCGTTCGGCACCGAGCTGGCCCTGAGGTGGGGCCTGGACTCCGCCGCAGACATCGAGGGCGCGATCCTGCTGTCCCCGCCGCTGCGCCGGGCGAGTGACGCCGACCTGGACCGTTGGGCCGCCTCGGGCCAGCCGCTGGTCGCGCTGGTTCCCGAGCTCGACGACTACCTGCGCCCCGATGAGGCCCGCCGGCGGTTCGCGCGGGTACCCCAGGCCGAGGTCGTCGCCGTCCCCGGGGCCAAGCACCTGTGGGTCGGCGAACCGTACGTGCGCATCGCGCTGAACCAGATCGTGCGCCGGGTGAACCCGGCCGCGCTGGTGCCGCCTACGATGACGCTACCGACACAGTGGGAGGAATCATGACCGCGTTTGACCTGACCGGGAAGAAGGCGTTCGTGACGGGCGCGTCCCGCGGGATCGGCCGGGTCATCGCGGTCGCGCTGGCCGCCGCCGGCGCCGACGTGGCCATCGCGGCCCGCAGCCAGGACGGGCTGGCCGAGACCGCGCGCGAGGTGACCGACCTCGGGCGCAAGGCCTTCGTCTTCCCGCTCGACGTGACCCGCCAGGAGGACGTCACCGCCGCCGTGCTGGAGGCGATCAAGCTGCTCGGCCAGCTGGATGTCGTGGTCAACAATGCAGGCGGCATTCCCTTCATGGCGCCGTTCCTGGACATGCGCATCTCCGGGTGGGAAAAGGCCATGCGGCTGAACGTGGACTCGACGGTCTACGTCTGCCAGGCGGTCGGCCCGCACCTGCGCGAGCGCGGCAGCGGCTCGGTGATCAACGTCGCGTCGGTCGCGGGCATGTCCGGGGCACCGGGCCTCACTCCCTACGGCGCCGCCAAGGCCGCGGTCATCTCGATTACCAAGACCCTCGCGGTCGAATGGGCCGCGTCCGGGATCCGGGTCAACGCGCTGTGCCCGGGCTGGACCGCCACCGAGCTGAACCGGATCCTGTGGGACGGGCCGGATGGCGGCCGCGCTACGGTTGCGAACGTCCCGATGGGCCGCTGGGCCCAGGCGGCGGAGATGGCCGGCCCCGCCGTGTTCCTGGCTAGCGACGCCTCGTCCTACATGACCGGTCAGGTCCTGGTGGTCGACGGCGGCCAGCTCGCCACCGCCTGAAGGACTGAGCCTGAAGCACTGAGAGGAGCAACGATGCCCGACGAGACCCGCCACGAGTCCCAGGACCTCGAGGACTACGAGGTGCAGGACACGACCGACACGCTGATCGGCGCACCCGGCAGCGATCCCCTGGACGGCGGCGTCGTGCCCCCGGAGCGGTGGTCGGCCGGGATCAGGTACGGCACCACGGCCGAGGAGCAATCCGAAGGCGAATCCCTGGACCAGCTGCTGGCCGAGGAGGAGCCGGACGACACCCTCGACGACCTCGAGGACGAAGAGGACGAGGACGACGACGAGGACGACAAGGACTTCGACGAGGACGACGACGCCGGGGATGAGGACGTCGACGGCCTGCTGCTCGACGACGGTCCCGACCCGCGGGCCGGCCGGCTGGTAGCCGAGGACGAGGGCGCCCACCCGGACGAGGAAGAGGACCTGGTGGCCACCGACGTCGGCATCGACGGCGGCGCCGCGACCGCCGAAGAGGCGGCCATGCACGTCGTCGAGGAAGACGACTACGACATCCGCTCCGAGTAACGCCGCGGGCCGGCGCAGGGCCCGGTCCAGGTGCCGTGCCTCAACCTCACCGGCCACGCTGACGCTCTCCAGCCCATCGCGTCCCAGCCCGCCGGGGAATCCAACAGCATGGATGCCACTTTGTGACGGAAAGATCCGTCAGGGTGCCACATCCACGCGGTGGCCGGGCCACGGCTCGGCTACTCCCCGGGGGTGAGCCAGAGCACGCCCAGCGGGGGAACGGCGATCGTGGCCGAGGCCGGCAGGCCGTGCCAGGGCTCGGCCACGGCCTCGATGCCGCCCAGGTTGCCGACGCCGCTGCCGCCGTACACGGTCGCGTCGGTGTTGATCACCTCGCGCCAGCGGCCCGCCTCGGGCAGGCCCACCTTGTACTGCAGGTGCGGTACCGCCGAGAAGTTGGCGATGCACGCGATCACCCCACCGGATCCGGCCGCACCCTCGGCGTCGGCGGCCGCGTCGGAGTACCGGACGAAGGACAGCACGTTGCCCTGGGCGTCGTTGGCGTCGATCCAGCGGAACCCGTCCGCCGACGAGTCGAGCTGCCACAACGCGGGAGAAGCGCGGTAAGCAAGATTCAGGTCGCGGGACAGCCGCTGCACGCCCTGGTGGACGTCGAAGTCCAGCACCCACCAGTCCAGGCCCTTGGTGTCGGACCACTCGCTGCCCTGGCCGAACTCCGACCCCATGAACAGCAGCTGCTTGCCCGGGTGGGCCCACATGTAGGCCAGCAGCGAGCGCAGCCCGGCGAACCGGCGCCATTCGTCGCCGGGCATCTTGCCCAGCAGCGAGCCCTTGCCGTGCACCACCTCGTCGTGGGACAGCGGCAGGATGAAGTTCTCGGTGTACGCGTAGACCATCGAGAACGTCATCTCGTTGTGGTGGTACTGCCGGTAGATGGGATCCAGCGCCAGGTAGTTGAGCGTGTCGTGCATCCAGCCCATGTTCCACTTGAAGCCGAACCCGAGCCCGCCCAGGTACACCGGCCGGGACACTCCCGGCCACGCGGTTGACTCCTCGGCGATCATCGAGATGCCGGGCACGCGCTTGTAGCAGGTGGCGTTGGCCTCCTGCAGGAACGCGATCGCGTCGAGGTTCTCCCGGCCGCCGTACTCGTTCGGCGCCCACTCGCCGGGCTCGCGCGAGTAGTCCAGGTACAGCATGGACGCCACCGCGTCGACGCGCAGCCCGTCGATGTGGAACTCCTCGAGCCAGAAGACCGCGTTGGCGACCAGGAAGTTGCGCACCTCGGTGCGGCCGAAGTTGAAGATGAGCGTGCCCCAGTCGGGGTGCGTGCCGCGCCGCGGGTCGGGGTGCTCGTACAGCGGGGTGCCGTCGAACCGGGCCAGCGCCCACTCGTCCCGCGGGAAGTGCGCGGGGACCCAGTCCAGGAACACGCCGATGCCCGCCTGGTGCAGCGCGTCGACCAGGTGCCGGAAGTCGTCCGGGTCGCCGAACCGCGACGTGGGCGCGTAGTACGACGTGACCTGATAGCCCCACGAGCCGCCGTACGGGTACTCGGCCAGCGGCAGGAACTCCACGTGCGTGAAGCCCATGTCCTTGACGTAGTCGACCAGCTGAACAGCCAGCTCCTGATAGGAAAGACCGGGCCGCCACGAGCCGAGGTGGACCTCGTAGATGCTCATCGGCTCGCGGACCGGCACGCGCTCGGCGCGAGCCGTCAGCCAGTCCGCGTCCGCCCAGGTGTACTGGGAGGTGAACACCACCGACGCGGTAGATGGCGGCCGCTCGGCATAGCGAGCCAGCGGGTCGGCCTTGTCCCGCCACACCCCGTCATAGCCGCAGACCGCGTACTTGTACCGCGCGCCGTCCTGCAGGCCGGGGATGAACAGCTCCCACACGCCCGACACGCCGAGCGAGCGCATCGGGAACCCGCGGCTGTCCCAGAAGTCGAAGTCGCCGGTGACGCGCACCCCGCGGGCGTTCGGGGCCCAGACGGCGAAGGACACCCCGGTGACCGGGCCGACCTCGCGGACGTGCGCGCCGAGCACCCGCCACAGTTCCTCGTGCCGGCCTTCCCCGATCAGGTACAGGTCGTACTCGCTGAGCTGCGGCAGGAAGCGGTACGGGTCCTCGGCTACCGTCTCGTCCTCGCCGTCCTCGGAGTACGAGGTGGCGATCCGGTAGTCCGGCACCTTCTCCTCGGGCAGGGTGACCGTGAACACGCCCTGGTACAGGTGCGTCATGGGCACCCGGCGGCCGTCGTCAAGCACCAGCGTCACCGACCTGGCCATCGGGCGCAGCGCCCGGACGACGACGCCGTCCTTGCCGGGGTGGGCGCCGAGGATCGAGTGCGGGTCGTGGTGCTGTCCGGAGGCGAGCCGCTCGAGCTCGCCCAGGCTGGCTTCGGTTTCGGTCATAGTTGCATCTCGGCTATGGACTCCATGGGGATGGCGAGCCAGGTCGGACGGTTCCTGGCTTCGTAGATGACCTCGTAGACCGCCTTGTCCAGCAGCAGGGCCCGGAGCAGCACGGCGTTGGACGCCGGGTCGAGCCCGCCCGCCTCAGCGTAGCCCGCGCAGAACGCCTCGCCGTTGCGCCGGACCCAGTCGCTGGTCACCGGGATCAGGCTGTCCCGCTCCGGGTGGGTGAGCAGCTGGTGCCGGGCCGCGTAGCCGAACGAGCGGAGCATGCCCGCCACGTCCCGCAGCGGCGAGGAGCGGGCCCGGCGCTGGGCCAGCGGGCTGGCGGGCTCCCCCTCGAAGTCGAGCACCACCCAGCCGGTCTGGGTCCGCATCACCTGGCCCAGGTGGTAGTCGCCGTGCACCCGCTGGGCCGGCACCGGCTCGGTCAGCTTGGCCAGGGCGGAAAAGGCGTCCCCGATCATGTCCGCGTAGCGGGCCAGTTCCGGGACCGCCGCGATCGCCATGTCCAGCCGCCGGAACATCTGCTCGGCCAGCTCGCGGATGGCCTCGGGCTCGAGCTCCGAGGTACCGAACGCCTCCGCCAGATCCGCGTGCACCTGCGCGGTCGCGACGCCGAGCCGTTCCGCCTCGCCGGCAAAGTCCCCGCCCGCCTCGCCGGCCGCAGCAAAAACCCCAGTGCCAAGAGCCCCAGGGTCAACGGACGCAAGACCGCCGTCCGCGTACCACGCGTACAGGTCGCGGACGCTCGTCGCGGCCAGCGACCAGCCGTCCGAGGCTGCGCGCAGGTAGCGGGACAAGATAGCGAGCACGGTGCTCACGCCGTCCATCCGGGTCTCGACCCAGCCGTAGGGTTCCGCGATGTGCGTCGAGCCGAGGTCGGCCAGGGCCACGGCCACTTCCAGGTCCGGATTCGGACCCGGGGCGACCCGGCGGAACACCTTGAAGATGGCCGACTCGCCGAACACCAGGCTGGTGTTGCTCTGCTCGCCGGTGAGCACCAGGCTATCGTGCCCGGACTCGGACTCCAGAACCGAGGACAGCTCGGTCCCCGGGATCGCGCAGAACCGCAGCGCCCCGATGGTCCGGTCGGTCAAGATCGCGTCCAGCAGCGTCCGGGTCAGGTCGCTGTCGTGCAGCGCGTCATAGAGCTGCAGCCCGTCAACGGAACCGATGCGCGCGTGCCGGAGCCGGGCGGGCAGCCGGGCGCGCAGGCCGATGAAGAGCTGGTAGCAATCGGAGGTCGCGCCGTGCGAGACCGTGACCAGCAGGTGCCGCAGCCCCGGGTCACCAGGGACGATCTCGGTGTCGGCCACCACCGCCAGGTCATGGACGGTCCGCCCCTTGCCGGCGAACCAGCGCTGCTTGACCAGCCACGCTGCCAGTACATCTTCAAAGGTCATGAGCCTGCCCCTACCCGGCGGATACGGCATCAACCGTGGTACAGCTGGGGGCCCGCGGGCTCCCGCTTGGCGGCCGCGGCCCGTTCCTCGCGGGCGGCGGGCAGCTGGAACCAGTAGAACCCGTGGCCGGGCAGCGTCAGCAGGTAGCTGAGCTCGCCGATCCGCGGGAACGTGACCCCGCCCATGGACTCCACCGGCGTGACCCCGATGAACCGCCGCAGGTCCAGCTCGACCGGCTGCGGGAACCGGGACAGGTTGTTCACGCACAAGATGCGGTCCGACCCGTCGGTATCCAGGTCTTCGGAGGAGGGCAGCCGCACAAAGGCCAGCACCGAAGGATTGGACGAGGTCAGCTCCTCGTAGGTGCCGGTGCCGAACACCGGGTGCCGCTTGCGGATCTCGATCATGCGCCTGGTCCACTGGAGGAACGAGGCCGGGTTGCGCTGCTGGGCCTCCACGTTGAGCGCCTGGTAGCCGTACAGCGGGTCCATGATCGGCGGCAGGTACAGCCGCTGCGGGTCGCTCTTGGAGAAGCCGCCGTTGCGGTCGGGCGTCCACTGCATCGGGGTCCGCACGCCGTCCCGGTCGCCCAGCCAGATGTTGTCGCCCATGCCGATCTCGTCGCCGTAGTACAGCACCGGCGAGCCGGGCAGCGACAGCAGCAGCGCGGTGAACAGCTCGAGCTGGTTCCGGTCACCGTCGAGCAGCGGGGCGAGCCGCCGCCGGATCCCGATGTTGGCCTTCATCCGGGGATCCTTGGCGTACTCGGCGTACATGTAGTCGCGCTCGTCGTCGGTCACCATCTCCAGCGTCAGCTCGTCGTGGTTGCGCAGGAAGATGCCCCACTGGCAGCCCGAGGGAACCGGCGGGGTCTGGGCCATGATCTCCGAGATCGGGTAGCGCTGCTCCCGGCGCACGGCCATGAAGATGCGCGGCATGAGCGGGAAGTTGAACGCCATGTGGCACTCGTCCCCGCCGACCGAAGGGTCGCCGAAGTACTCGATCACGTCGGCGGGCCACTGGTTCGCCTCGGCCAGCAGCACCTTGTCCGGGTAGAGCTTGTCGATCTCGGCCCGGATCCGCTTGAGGTACTCGTGGGTTTCCTTGAGGTTCTCGCAGTTGGTGCCCTCGCGCTCGTACAGGTAGGGCACCGCGTCCAGCCGGAAGCCGTCGATGCCCAGGTCCAGCCAGAACCGCAGCACCTCGATCATCGCGTCCTGGACCTTGGGATTCTCGAAGTTCAGGTCCGGCTGGTGGGAGAAGAACCGGTGCCAGTAGTACTGGCCGCGGACCGGGTCGAACGTCCAGTTGGACGCCTCGGTGTCGACGAAGATGACCCGCGCCCCGGCGTACTTGTCGTCGGTGTCGGACCAGACGTAGAAGTCCCCGTACGGTCCGTCGGGATCAGAACGCGATGCCTGGAACCAGGGATGCTGGTCAGAGGTGTGGTTCATGACCAGGTCGGCGACGACCCGGATGCCGCGCTTGTGCGCCTCGTCGACCAGCTCGATGAAGTCCCCGATGTTCCCGTACTCGCCGAGCACCGACATGAAGTCGGAGATGTCGTAGCCGCCGTCGCGCAGCGGGGACTCATAGATCGGCAGCAGCCACAGGCAGTCGATGCCGAGCCATTCCAGGTAGCCCAGCTTGGAGATCAGGCCGCGCAGGTCGCCGGTGCCGTCTCCGGTGGAATCCTGGAAACCTCGGATGAGCACCTCGTAGAACACCGCGCGCTTGTACCATTCACGGTCGCGCGGCTGGTCCGCGGAGAACGAGTCGGCTATCGCCTCGTGATGCTCTGTCACTGCCGAATCTCCTGGTCTTACTGTTCAGGCCGTTTACTTACAAGGTCTTACAAGTGAGGGGTCACAGTAAAGATGTGAGCGGGACGGGTTGCCGGATCGAGCCGGACATAATTGGCCTGCCCCCACCGGAAGGACTCGCCGGTCAGCTCGTCCGTCACGGTGAACTCGCGGTCCACGCCGAGTGCGGGCAGGTCAAGCCAGACCGTCGCCTCCCTGGTTTGGTATGGGTTCAGGTTGACGACGACCAGCACCGTGTCTGCCAGCACCGTGTCCGCTTGCCCCCCGCCCGTCACCGGGCTTGGCCGGATACTACTCGCCCGCTTGGAGAAGCACATAAGTTCGGGCTGGTCGACGTAATGGAAGCGCAGATTCCGCAGCCAGTGCAGGGCCGGGTGTTCGCGCCTGATCCGGTTGAGCTCGGTGATGTAGTCCGCGATGCCGAATCCGAGCCGGGCGGCGCCCGCCCAGTCCCGGGGCCGGTACTGGTACTTCTCCGAATCCAGGTATTCCTCGCTGCCCGGCCGCAGCGGGACGTTCTCGCCCAGCTCGTACCCGGCGTAGATGCCCCACGTGGGGGATGCCATGGCGGCCAGCACGGCCCGGATCCGGAACGCGGCCAGCCCGCCGTACTGCAGGTAGGCGTGCAGGATGTCCGGGGTGTTGGTGAAGAAGTTGGGCCGCATGAAGGGGGCCGCGGTCTGCGACAGGTACTTCAGGTACTCGGTCAGCTCCGCCGCCTCGTTCCGCCAGGTGAAGTACGTGTAGGACTGGTGGAAGCCGATCTTGCCCAGGGTGGCCATCATGGCCGGGCGGGTGAACGCCTCGGCCAGGAACAGCACGTCCGGATCGCTGACCCGGATCTCGGTCAGCAGCCGCTCCCAGAACCGCAGCGGCTTGGTGTGCGGGTTGTCCACCCGGAAGATCCTGACCCCGTGGTCGATCCACAGCCGGACCACCTGCAGCACCGCTTCGTAGATGCCGTCCGGGTCGTTGTCGAAGTTCAGCGGGTAGATGTCCTGGTATTTCTTCGGCGGGTTCTCGGCGTAGGCGACGGAGCCGTCGGCCCGGGTGGTGAACCACTCCGGGTGCTCCTTCACCCACGGGTGATCCGGCGAGGCCTGCAGGGCCAGGTCGAGCGCCACCTCCATGCCCAGCTCGCGGGTGCGGGCCACGAACGCGTCGAAGTCCTCGAACGTGCCCAGGTCCGGGTGGATCGCGTCGTGCCCGCCGTCCGGGGACCCGATCGCCCACGGCGAGCCGGGATCGCCGTCGACGGGGATCAGTGTGTTGTTCCGGCCCTTACGGAACGTGGTGCCGATCGGGTGCACCGGCGGCAGGTACACCACGTCGAAGCCCATGTCCGCGACCGCGTCCAGCCGCCGGGCAGCGGTGCGCAGCGTGCCCGAGACCGGCAGCGCCTGGCCGGCCGGGTCCACCTGGGCCCCCTCGGAGCGCGGGAAGAACTCATACCACGCCCCGTACAGCGCCCGCTCCCGGTCCACCTGCACGGTCAGCGCCCGGGACCGGGTCACGAACTCGCGCAGCGGCCACCGGGCCAAGATCGCCGCGATGTCGGGATCCTCGGCCCCGGCGAACCGCTCGTACGGGGCCAGCGTCCGGTCCCGCATCCGCGCGACCAGCGCGCGCAGCGCGGTCCGGGCCGCGGCCGGCGCTCGGGCGCCGGGCGGCTGGGGGATCCGCCTCGCGGCCCGCGCGAACAGCAGCGCGCCCTCGGTGAGCATCAGCTCCACGTCCTGCCCGGCGGGGATCTTGATCGCCGCGTCGTGGTGCCAGGTCGCGATCGGATCGGCCCACGCCTCCACGTGGAAGCGCCACAGCCCCTCCTGCGTCACGGTCACGTCCGCGCCGTAGCGGTCCGTGCCGGGCGCGAGCTCGCGCATCGGCGTGACCGGGCTCAGGTTGCGGTCCGGGTCGCGCAGCACCACGCCGACGCCGATGACGCCGTGCCCTTCGCGGAAGGTGGTGGCACTGACCTCGAAGGTCTCCCCGGCCACCGCCTTCGCCGGGCGGGCGCCGCAGTCCACCGAGGGCTCGACCTCAAGGATCGGGATTCGTCCAATCACGCTAGTTACGCTACCGACCACGAGGCGCTTCATGCCAGGCCGGGCCTCGGTATACAAGCCGTTACGCCACCACGGTTTTCACCCGACTTCGCCGGCCCCGGTCAGCACTGGCCGTTCGGTGTATTTTGAATAAATTTTTACCGAACGGCCCACCGGTCAGTGCCCGCTATCTGAGATCAGTTCGGCATGGCGGGCGCAGACCTAATATCGTCTGCTCGTGAAAGCGATTCGCCGGTTCACCGTCCGTGTCACCCTGCCCGAGCCGCTGGCCGCGCTGCTGGGCCTGATGCTGAACCTCCGCTGGTCCTGGCATGCCCCGACCGCCGACCTGTTCGCCTCGATCGACCCCGACGCGTGGCAGGCGGCGAATGGCGACCCGATCGCGATGCTCAGCGCGCTGCCGCCGGAGCGGATCGCGGCGCTGGCCGCCGATCCGGACTTCCTCGGCCGGCTGGCCGAGGCCGGGCAGGGCCTGCGCCACTACATGTCGGTTCCGCGCTGGTACGCGGACGCCGGGGTGGCGCAGGCCGGTCCCGCGGCGGTGGCGTACTTCTCCCCGGAGTACGGGATCACCGCCGCGCTGCCGCAGTACTCCGGCGGCCTGGGCATCCTGGCCGGGGACCACCTGAAGTCGGCCAGCGACCTGGGCGTGCCGCTCATCGGGGTCGGGCTGCTGTACCGGCACGGGTACTTCACCCAGTCGCTGTCCGCCGACGGCTGGCAGGCCGAGCGCTATCCGAGCGACGACCCGAACGGCCAGCCGCTCGAGCTGCTCCGCGACGCGGCCGGGTCCGCGGTCCACGTCGCGGTCAGCCTGCCCGCGGGCCGCCAGCTGGCCGCCCAGGTCTGGGTGGCGCAGGTGGGCCGGATCCCGCTGCTGCTGCTCGACTCCTACGTGGAGGAGAACGAGCCCGACCTGCACGAGGTCACCGACCGGCTGTACGGCGGCGGCAGCGACCACCGGCTCCGGCAGGAACTGCTGCTCGGCATCGGCGGCATGCGGGCGGTGCGGGCCTTCTGCGCGCTGACCGGCCACCCGTCGCCCGAGGTGTTCCACACCAACGAGGGCCACGCCGGGTTCCTCGGCCTGGAGCGGATCCGCGAGTACGCCGAGCGCGGGCTCAGCTTCGACGAGGCCATCGAGGTCTGCCGGGCCGGCACGGTGTTCACCACGCACACGCCGGTCCCGGCCGGCATCGACCGGTTCGGCCGCGAGCTGGTCCGCCAGCACTTCGACGACGACCCGCTGCTGCCCGTCGACCAGGTGCTCGCGCTCGGCGCGGAGACCTACCCGGGCGGCGACCCCGACGTGTTCAACATGGCCGTGATGGGCATGCGGCTGGCCCAGCGGGTCAACGGCGTCTCGGTGCTGCACGGCCAGGTCAGCAGGGAGATGTTCGCGGGCCTGTGGCCGGGGTTCGACACCCGCGAGGTGCCCATCGGCTCGGTCACCAACGGCGTGCACACCCCCACCTGGGTCGCCTCCGAAGTCGGTTTCCTGACCGGTGATCCTGCTGGCCAGGATTGGGAGCGCGCCGCGGCCGCCCCAGCGGGCGAGATCTGGGCCACCCGGCGGCTGCTGCGCTCCCGGCTGGTGGCCGAGACCCGGCGGCGGCTGCGCGCCTCCTGGCGCCAGCGCGGCGCGTCCGGCGCCGAGCTGACCTGGATCGACGACGTGCTCGACGAGCACGTGCTGACCATCGGGTTCGCCCGGCGGGTGCCGTCCTACAAGCGGCTCACGCTCATGCTCAACGACCCGGCCCAGCTCAGCCAGCTGCTGAACGACCCCTCCCAGCCGCTGCAGATCGTGGTGGCGGGCAAGGCGCACCCGGCCGACGACGGCGGCAAGGCGCTCATCCAGCAGATGGTCCAGTACACCGACAACCCGGACGTGCGCCGCCGGATCGTCTTCCTGCCCGACTACGACATGGCCATGGCGCGGACCCTGGTCCAGGGCTGCGACGTGTGGCTGAACAACCCGCTGCGCCCGCTGGAGGCCTGCGGCACCTCGGGCATGAAGGCGGCGCTGAACGGCGCGCTCAACCTGTCCGTCCGGGACGGCTGGTGGGACGAGTGGTACGACGGCGGCAACGGGTGGGAGATCCCGTCCGCCGACGGCGTGGCCGACATCGCGCGCCGGGACGAGCTCGAGGCCCAGGCGCTGTACGAGCTGCTGGCCAAGTCGGTGGCGCCGCTGTTCTACGAGCGCGACGCCGACGACGTCCCGCAGGGCTGGGTGGACCGGATCCGGCACACGCTGCGCTCGCTGGGGCCGAAGGTCCAGGCCGAGCGGATGGTCCGCGAGTACGTGACCGCGCTGTACGTGCCGGCCGCGGCGTCCTCCCGGGCGCTGACCGACTCCGACGGGTTCGGGCCCGCGCGGGAGCTGGCCGCCTGGAAGAAGCGCGTGATCGCGGCCTGGCCCCAGGTGCGGATCGAGCACGTGGAGTCCGAGGCGGCCGGATCCATGGGCCAGCGCCTCGGCTCGGCGCTGGCCGTCCGGGTCTCGGTCGCGCTGGGCGAGCTGACCAGGGACGACGTGGCCGTCGAGGTGGTGTACGGGCGGCCGGACGAGGACGATGAGATCGTCCGGCCGGCCTACGCCGAGCTGACCGCCGAGGCGTCCCAGGCCGCCGACGCCGCCGAGGGCGCGGTACGGTACTCCGGCGAGGTGTCTTTGGACCGGCCCGGGCCGTTCGGCTACACGGTCCGCGTGCTGCCGCGCCACCGGCTGCTGGACAGCCGCGCCGAACTCGGGCTGGTCACCTACCCGCAGGCGCCGGCCGGCATGACCAACGGCGACCTGCGCTAGCCCGTACTTCCCCCTAGGAAGGGTACCGATATGGCAGAATTCGTCCGGCTGGAGATCGCAGACGGCATCGGCACGATCCGNNGCGGTGATCGTGTACGGCGGCGAGAAGGTGTTCGCGGGTGGCGCCGACATCAAGGTCATGGTCGAGGCCGGCTACGGCGAGATGACCGCCCGGGTCGGGCGGCTGCAGGCCGCGATGTCCCTGGTGGCCGCGATCGGCAAGCCGGTGGTGGCCGCGATCACCGGCTACGCCCTGGGCGGCGGCCTCGAGCTCGCGCTGACCGCCGACTTCCGGGTGGCCGGGGAGAGCGCCCGGCTGGGCCAGCCAGAGATCCTGCTCGGCATCATCCCCGGCGCGGGCGGCACCCAGCGGCTGCCCCGCCTGGTCGGTCCGGCCAAGGCCAAGGACATCGTGTTCACCGGGCGCATGGTCAAGGCGGCCGAGGCGCACGCCATCGGCCTGGTCGACCTGGTCGCCCCGGACGAGTCGGTGTACGCCGCCGCGCTGGACCTGGTCCGGCGCTACGCGACCGGCCCCGCGCTCGCCCTGCGGGCGGCCAAGCGGGCCATCGACTACGGCCTGGGCGTAGACCTGGCCACCGGCCTGGAGATCGAGCAGGTCCAGTTCGCCGCCCTGTTCGGCACCGAAGACCAGCGCGCCGGCATGACCAGCTTCGTGGAGAACGGCCCCGGCAAAGCCACCTTCACCGGCCGCTGACCGTCCCGCTGCCGACCCGTCCGCCCGCTGACCCGTCTGCGCCGCTGACCCCGCTTCAGCTGCCGATGCTGTCGGTGCCCCCGGCGACGATGCGGCGCAGGGCCTGAGCGGCCTGGGCGTTCTGCTCCGCGAAGGCGACCAGTCCGGAGGCCAGCGCCGCGGCCCATTGGTGGACGGGAACCGTCTGCCGGGACAGGACCACGCCGCGCACCGCGCGGCAGATCTCCGCCACCGCCTGGCCGTTGCGGACCGACAGCGTAAGCTGCTCGTCGCCGAGCTGCACCGCGATCCGGGAGATCTCCCCCGGACGCCCGCGCATCCGGTCCGACACCGTCCGGTCCCGGTCCACCGTCACGAACTCGCTGGGCAGCGCCTCGCCCAGCGACTGGGTCAGGACCCGGGTGTAGATGGCCACGTCTGTGCTGTCGGCGCGCAGCGCGGCGGTCACCATGTCCAGCGAGAGCGCGTCGTCATGCTCAGTCATCCGGTCCGTCCCACAGGTAGCAGTCCCACTGGTAGCAGCCTCACAGCTAGCGATGGCCGAAATTCTAGTCGCCGTCCCGATCCGTTACAGATAGGCAACAACCAACCGGGGCAGATCCCCTAACGGCGGACAAGGCGATGCCGGATGCTGCCCCGCTGGCCTTAGTCAGGCCGGGCCCCGGACAGAGGTGATCATGGCAGACCGTGAAAACGCATCAGCGGGCGAGCGGTGGCTGAGCATGCCCCGGCTCCGCGAACGCGGATGGACGCCAGCCATGGTGCGTGACCTGCTCGGGGAGCCGGACGAACTCCGCCCCAACCCCGCCTACCGCACAGCACCGCCGATGCGCCTGTGGTCGGCGGGCGCGTCGCCGTCGCCGAGGCGGACCCCGGGTTCACGGCCCGGAAGGCGCGGGCGCAGAACCGGTCCGCGTCATCGGCCAAGGTGGCCGGCCGCAAGCGGGACGAGCTGCTCGAGACGGTGTCCGCCGTCGAGATCAGCGTGCCCCAGATGAGCTGGAACGTGCTAGTCCGCGGCGCGTGCGAGCACTACAACGCCTTGCAGCTGGCGTGCGGCAATTACGACTATGACCAGGCCGCGCCTGATAGCGACCCCGCTTTCCTGGAGCGGATCGCCGTCAACTACCTGCGCCACGAGCTGAGCGACTACGAGCCCGAGCTAGCCAAGCTCTTCGGTCAGGTTGGCCGTGCCGATGCCGCGTCCGTGATCCGCAAGCGCGTGTATAACGCGATCGCCGACGCATATCCGGACCTGGCCAGCGAGTGCGGCCGCCAACTCCGCGACCGAGCCCGTTATACCCCGTTATGTCTAAACTTAATATTGAGACATTCCGGGCGTCGACCATGATCGCGGGCACTTTTGGTCCGTATTTGGCCATTTCTGCCCGCGATCATGGAAAAGTTCCGATCCGAGGGCGAACCCGGGGCCCAGCGCCCGGCGCCTGGCTGCTGGCCGCTGCCCGGTGGCTCAAATGACTCACAGGTGCCGCCGCGCCGCACGCTGACGCAGGTCGGTGCTGGTCCCGGCAGGACCGTTATAGATAGGCAACTTCTCGTTCCCTCCCCAATGTGGCATCTGTTTCGTACTCTGGACTCGCGATGCCTGCGACGGATCGACTGCCGGGGACTCTCGGCCCGTATCGCCTTCAGGACCGCCTTGGGGAAGGCGGCATGGGGGTGGTGCACCTCGCCCATGATCCGCAGGGCGGCCTGGTGGCGATCAAGGTGCTGCATCCCAACACCACCGAGAGCGTCAACGCCCGCCTCCGGCTGGCCCGCGAGGTCGAGACGATGCGCCGGGTCCGCAGCGCGTTCGTCGCGGAGGTGCTGGACGCCGATGTGACCGGCGAGTTCCCCTATATCGTCACCCGGTACGTGCCCGGGCCGACGCTGGAGGCGATGGTGCGCGGCCGCGGCCCGCTGTCCGGTTCGGGCCTGCGCCGGCTCGCCTACGGCACGGCGGAGGCGCTGACCGCGATCCACGCCGCGGGCGTGGTTCACCGCGACCTGAAGCCGAGCAACGTGATGCTCACCGACGACCGCCCGGTGGTGATCGACTTCGGCATCGCCCAGTCCCCGGACGCCGCCCGGCTGACCCAGACCGGGCTGGTCATGGGGACGCCCGGCTACCTGGCCCCGGAGGTCATCGAGGGCCAGCCGAGCAGCCCGGCGTCCGACGTGCACTCCTGGGGCGCGACGATGGCCTACGCGGCCACCGGCCGGGCGCCCTACGGCGGTGGCGGCGACTCCTTCCAGACGATCTTCTACCGCATCGTCTCCGGCCACGCCGACCTGTCCGGCGTCCCCGCCCCCCTCGTCCCGCTGTTGTCCGCGGCCCTGGCCCGCGACCCGGCCCACCGCCCCTCGGCCGGCTGGCTCAGCGCCCAGGCCAGCGCCCTGGACCTGGTCGCCGTCGGCCCCGCAGCCACCCTGGTGCCCCCAGCCAACGGAGCCAAGCAAGCCAACCAAGCCA
>PLDT01000427.1:0-10739 GCA_003136255.1 Actinomycetota bacterium | reverse complement strand
AGCGGGAGCTGGCCGCCTACTTCACGGAGCTGATCGCCGCCAGGCGCGCCGAGCCCGGCGACGATCTGGTGTCGGCGCTCGTCGTCGCCCTAGGCAACGCCGACGGGGCCGCGGACCGGCTGACCGCCAAAGAGCTCCTTGCCACCGTCTTCCTGCTGGTCATGGCGGGCTTCGACACCACCGTCAACCTGATCGCCTCCGGCACTCTGGCGCTGCTGACGCACCCCGGGGAGAAGACCAGGCTGCGGCAGGACCCGTCGCTGCTCCCGGCGGCCGTCGAGGAGCTGCTCCGGTTCACCAACCCGGTGAATCACGCGAACGACCGGTTCACCATCGAGGACGTACCCGTCGGCGACGTGGTGATCCCGGCCGGGGAGTGGGTTCTGCCCGCGACCAGTTCCGCCAACCGGGATCCCGCCCGGTTCCCCGACCCGGACCGCCTCGACCTCGACCGCGACACCAGCGGCCACCTCGCCTTCGGCCACGGCGTTCACTACTGCCTGGGCGCTCCCCTGGCTCGCATGGAAGCCGAGGTCGCCCTCGGCGCCCTGCTCGCCCGCTTCCCGCGAATCTCGCCCGCGGTCCCTCCGGAGGAACTCCGCTGGCGTCCCGTCAGCCTGATGAACGGCCTGGAGTCTCTCCCCGTCCGCCTCGCCTGACCGGCGCTGGCCGCCGAATCCTGTGGGTGTCATGTGGGTGTTGCTGTGTGGTCTGGCTCGGCCCGAGACCACAGGGTGGTCTTAAGCAAGAAGACACCGCGTCTCGGATGGAGGGCCTAACGTGCACAGCCTCATTTACCACCTGATCAAGCACCTGCTGAGAGGGCTAGTGATAGTCGCCCAGCACCTTATCCACCACGCGCCTGCCGCGCATACGGCGGTCAGGCACGCGACTACCGCGCATACGGTCGCAGCCCACACCCTAGGCGGGGCGCAAACGGCTGGCGGCCTGTCCACCGCGACCCCGATGCCTGTGGCCCATGTCGGCACCGTCCCCCTCAACAGCACGGCTGCCGCGCTTCACGCCCAGAACGTGCGGAGCAGCATCATGGCATCGGCAGGCCAGGAGCAGGCTGCGGCCATACCTGACGTCGGCGACTTCAGCCTGTTCAGTTCTTGATGACGGGTGCCCGGGGCACCTGCTGCGGCTCGGGCGGCGGAGGGACCTCCCTCCGCCGCTCCCTGCTAGCGTGACCGGGGTGATTATCCACTTCATCTGCCGCGGCAACTCATTCAGGAGCATTATTGCCGAAGCCTATCTGAACTCGCTCGAGGTCAAAGGCTGGAGCGTTCTTTCGAGCGGGACGATGGCGGCCTTGGATAAGGCGCGGAGTCTGGTCTTTTACGACAAGACGCTTGCGCTTCTCGAAGAGCACGGCATACGGGAATTCGCTAAGGCTGACTATGGAGATCAGCTGACGCAGTCGCGCCTGGAGAAAGCCGATATTACCATCTGCATGAATCAAAGGGTTTACGGCGAGTGTCTGCAGATCGTGACCTTTCCTGCTAGCCCGCGGATCTGGTCAGTCGCCGATGTAGGCGAGCCGGGCCGGATCGCCCACGGCGAATCGGCAGCGCAGCTCTACCGGGAAGAGGCCTACCAGGAAATTGTCAAAAATGTCGGTCGGCTGGTTTCCGGCATCTCCTAAAGAGCTATTAAGTGCGTGCTCACCACGCCGCCACGGCCGTATTCAGCCGGCGTCGCGCGGGTCGCCGGGGATGGCGCCGGTGGTGAAGCGGAACGGCGCTCCGAAGGTGGTGCCGGGATCGGCGAGCAAGGTGGTGGCGTCGCGGTCGAGGATCTGCACTCCCTTGGCGGTCAGGTGCTGTTCCGCCCGGTCCAGGTCGGCGACCTGGAACGCGACCGCGTGCATGATGTCGCCGTTCTTGGCCAGGTCGAGCCCGGCCAGGCTGCCGGCCTCGAGCGGCTGGGCCAGCTCGACGATCGTGTGGCCGCCCACGGCCACGTACGCGTTCTTGGTCATGGTCAGCGACGAATCCTGCTCCGCCAGCAGCTTGCCGCCCAGGGCGTCGACGTAGATGCTCTTGCCCTTGTCCAGGTCGCTGACCACGATCGAGATGTAGGCCAGCCGCCGCAAGCCGAGCGGGTGATCAAGCTCCCAGCGGCCGGAGTCGTAGCCGGGCTGGAAGCGGGGGTCGGCGACCGCGGGCCGCGGGCCGGACATGAGCTCCAGCGCACCGCAGGAGTCCTTCGGATGGGTGAACAGCGCCTCGTCCGGGCTCGGCTCCCGCGCCGAGTCGCTGCCGCCGCCGTTGAAGAAGAACCGGATGTTCCGGTCCTTCAGGTCCCGGTACAGGGCCAGGGTGTCATCGACGTACCAGGCGATCGAGTGCCAGTGGCGACCGAATTTGTTGTAGAACCGGCCGACCGGCATCTTGTCCCAGCCGTCGATGAACCTCGACGGTGACATCGGCTCGAAGGTGACGTCGGCCACCGTGATCAGCGAGGCGTCCCGCAGCTCGACCGTCCAGGTCGGGAACGGGGTGCCCGGGGCGCTGCTGCGCTTGGTGAACTCGACCGCGCCGAAGACATCGGCATACCAGTCATTCAGCGGCCAGAAGTCGTCGGACATGTGGATCAGGTGGAATACCGGGCCGATCTCGAACGTCACAGCCGTGCTCCCTTTCGCTAGCCTGCCGCCGTTACCGCATCTTCCACTGGGGCTTGCGCTTTTCCGCGAAGGCCTTGGGTCCCTCCAGCGCGTCCTCGGTCCGCCCCAGCGTGTAGGCGAACATCTCGGCGAACTTCCAGTGGTGATCCACCGTCATGTCGCGGCCGTCCTTGACGATGCGCTTGAGGAATTGCACGGCCAGCGGCGAGTTCTCGCCGATCTTGTCGGCCATCTCGTCCGCGGCGGCCTCGAGCGCGGCCCGGTCGTCGTAGATGCCCTGGATCAGGCCGATCTGGTAGGCGCGCTCGGCATCGACCGGATCGCCGGTCAGCTCTATCTTCATCGCCTCGCCCAGCGGGATCATCCGCGACAGGTGGACGAACGCCGGCCCGGACAGCAGGTTCCGTTTCGGCTCCGGCATGGCGAAACTCGACTGCCGGGTGGCCAGCCGGATGTCGCAGTACAGCGCGATCTCCATGCCGCCCGCCATGCAGTATCCGTCGATGGCGGCGATGACCGGCTTGGTGCACGTGTTGACGTCGTCGAAGCCCGGCATGTGCCCGCCCCGGGCCACCTGGGGCCGGGCGGTCATCGGCCGCGGCGCGGCCTGCCCGCCGTCACCGTCCTGCTCGGCTTCCATCCGAGACGCCATCTCCTTCAGGTCCGCGCCCGCCGAGAAGGCCCGCCCGCCCGCGCCGCTGAGGATGACGACGAACACGTTCTCGTCGGCGTCGGCCTCGGCGAACGCGTCATGCAGCGCGCCCAGGAGCTCCCGGCTCAGCGCGTTCATCCGCTGCGGCCGGTTCATCGTGATGTAGGCCTTGCGGTCCCGCACCTCGTAGGTCAGCACATCCGTCGTTGGCACTGCCGCTTCCCTTCCTCCGCTACACTCGCTACAGGTTTTGTAGCAGTTGTTGCATAGTTGTGCAAGCTTAGTCCAGTACGGTGAAGGCCGCGGGCGCGGTGAACCCGATGAGCAGCCGGGAGTTCTGTTGAGTACCAACTCAGACGACGGGCCGGGCACCGATTACGCGGCGAGCGGGACGATCCGGACGATCCTGGAGGCAGGTGCGCGGTGCCTGGCCCGGCTCGGCCAGGACAAGACCAGCATCCAGGTCATCGCCGATGCCGCCGGGCTCAACCGGACCACGGTCTACCGGTACTTCAGCGACCGCAGCCAGCTGTTCAACGCGATCAACGACTACGAACGGGCCAAGCAACGCGCCGAGCTCTCCCAGCGCATTCCCGACCAGGCCAGCCTGCAAGACGCGCTGGCCACGATCGCCGAAGTGCTCGCCTCCTCCGCGCTCGCGTTCAACGTTCCCGAGCACCTGCGCCGCCGCGACCACGGCCTGGCCCAGTACTACGGGCTCTACGGCCACGACCGCCACGAGTGGATCAGCACCCTGATCCGTCCCTACATCGCCCGCGCGCACCAGGCCGGCGAGCTGGCTGCGAACCTCACCGAAGGCCAGGCCGTCGAGTGGGCGGCGCTCGTGCTCATGGTCATCGAGACCCTGCCCGGCTCGGCCAGCCTGGACCTCCGGGACCCGCGCGCGGTCGGGCGCACCTTCGCGGCGCGGATCTGCCAGGGAATAGCGGCAGGATGACGGTCCCGTCCGTAGCCCGCCGCACGCGGTAACCGGTAGCTTCAATACGCCGAACGGCCAGGGCTGCGTCCTGCAGGTCACGCCGATCGCTGTCCCACCGGGTAGCTGGCCCGCGGCCGCACGCCGCCCCGGTAGGGCTGTCAATAACGCGGTCAGGTCGGCGAAACGGCCCGGAGCAGGATGACCTGGGAGGTGAGCTGGCCGGAGCGCAGCAGGTGGCCGATCCGGCCGCTCTGCTCGTCGGCCGTGATCAGCTCGGGCCGGTGCCCGTACCGGCGGTGCAGTTCGCGCTCGACGACCTCGACCCGGCGGGCCCAGTCCGGCGGCGGCTGGGTGATCTCGCGGAAGTCGGCCACATTCACCGCCTCCAGGCCGGCCTGGCCGAACAGGCCGTGCAGCTGGCCGCTGGACGGGAAGTGGTTGCCTCGCGGCGGGTTGTCCAGCTTGGCTGTCTCGGCCAGGTAGACCAGCAGGCCGATCCGGCCGTCGGGGCGTATCACGCGGCGGAGCTGGCCGAGCATGGCCCGCTGGGCGGCGCTGCCGGACGCGGTGCACAGCACGCCCAGGCACCAGGCCAGGTCGGCGGTGCCATCCCCGAAGGGCAGGGCGGTCGCGTCGGCCTGGACGACCGGGGCCCCGAACAGCCGGGCCGCCGCGCGGCAGGCATCGGGCTCGGGTTCGGCCAGGACGGGCTGCACGCCGGTCCGGTGCGCGGCGTAGGCCGCGGGTCCGCCCACCCCCGCGCCGACGTCGTACATCACCTCGCCGGGTCGCGGCCCGAGCCGCTCGAGTAGCCAGTCCAGGACCGCGGGCTGGCCGCTGCCGCGGCAGGCAGCCGGGATGTAGTACTCCGGGCCGAGGTCCGCGGCCACCTGGGCGGTCCACTCGGCCACGGTGTCGAACTCGGCTTCCATCGGGTCGTCGAGGTCACGGGTCATCCGGCAGTCTCCTCCATGCGGCAGCCTCCTCCCGGATCCGGGCGGCCAATTCGGCTTTGACCCGCGCGCCAAACTCGTACCCGCGGTCCGAGGCCAGCCCGGAGATGTTCACCCCGGCCACGCCCGGGATGGCCAGCAGCGCCCGGGCCTGCCGGGCCGCGGCCGCGATGCCCGCCGCGACCGGATCAGGGTCGTCCAGTACCGCGCGCACCACGGCCGGATCCAGGTTAAGGCCGGGGAGGCCGGACAGCGCCGAGGCGGAGGCGGGATCGGTGAAGATGGCCACCGCGGCCAGCACCGGGATGCTCACCCCGGCCCGCGCGGCGGCCGCCATGAAGCCGGCCACCGAAGCCACGGTGTCGTGATTGAGCACGGCGACCGCCGCCCCCGCGCGCTGCTTCTGGGCCAGCCGGAAGGGCCGCAGGTGCCGGGGCGGCGCGGCGGGCGTCTCCGGGACGGCGGCCGGTATCCCGATCGANNACGTCGTAGGCGCGGGCATCGCCGGTCACGCACAGCACCGCTTCCACCCCGAGCTGGCGCAGGCCGCGCAGTTCTTGCTCCAGCACCACCCGGTTCCGGTCCCGGCAAGACAGGGTCATCCACGGCCGCGCCCCGGCCTGCTGCAACATCGAGGCCAGCTGCGCGGGCGGGAAGTCGGGCCGGTCCTGGTGCTCGCCAACCAGGACGGCGTCGCTGACCGGGGCCAGAATGCCCGCCACCGTGGCGTGGGCCGACGCCGAGTACGGCTGGGAGCTAAAGTCGGTCAAGATCAGCGGCACCGCGTCCAGCGGCACCGGCGGCACCGGATCGCGCCAGGGCACCGGGGCCGGGAACACGCACGGATACCGGTGGACCTCACAGCCGCCGTCCGCCCGCACCCCGCCGCACGGCCCCATCACCATGTGCTTGGGGCAGCCCTGGTCCGCGTCCTCAGGCCNNGGCCCGCCCTGGTCCGCGTGCTCGGGCCCGCCCTCGTCCGCGGCGGGGGCAGGCGGACCGGGATTAGCGGGCAAACGTCCGCTCGATGACCCGCCCGGCCTTCTTGAGCTCGTTCCTGACGTCCTCGCCGAACTGCCGTGCGCCGCCGCTGACCTGGTCGGCCAGCCCCTCGGCCCGCAGTCGGCGGTTCCCGGTGGCGCGGCCGATTCGCCGCTTGGCCCGGCCGCGGCTGATCCGGGACCGGTTCCGGATCCTGTTCAAAAGGCTCATGGCCTAACTACTGCCCACCGGATCGCGCCTCATGCCAGCACGCCTGACCTGGTCGATGGCGCAGCGTACCTGCAAGAACAGGTACAAAGTGACATCGACCAGGCAACCGGGACACCGATCCGAGTCGGGAAAGCCGCAAAACCGGCAGATCGTCACCGCCAGCAGGCCAGGCGAAACCGCTGCAAGTCACTGAACCACATCACGAGTCCAGACACCCCGCAACGGCACCTTACTCGGGAAAGCTCACAACTGCTAGGGTCCGGCGCGGTGCAATTGATTCGCCTTCCGCGCGGGATTCTTTCCTATCGCTAATTGCTGGGGTGCGGCGCGGTGCAATTGATGTGCGGGTCCACTCCCGTGTAATTGAGGGGGCCGGCCAGGATCGTCGTCGCCGCCGTGGCCGCCCCGCTGCAGGTGAAGGCCTCTTTGTAGTCGCCGCGCTGCCCGGCGGCGAAGCCTCCGATGACCAGCCAGATGACAAGAATCGCCGATCCGATGTGCACCTGGACCTCCTCAGCATCATCTGCATAAATATGAGCAGACAGCCAATCGCAACGCCGGTCTTTACCTTTTCTGCAACCTCGGGGGAAGCATACCCGCGCAAGGCGATACCGGGTCCAGCGCGCATGAATACCCCAGCGTTTTCCAGAAACCTGGAAGTGGCCGCTCCCGTCGGCAACTTCCAGATATCTGGAAGCTGTCGGCGATTCGTTGACTGACGGCGCTACGGGACCGCATCCTCGGTCTCGAGGACTGCCTGATCAGGCGCTCAGAGGAGTAACAACAGGTCAAGGACGGTGCTCGATGACGGGAGGCAGGGACGCGGCGCGTCGGCCGAGGCGCGCTCCGCTGCGGCGGCGGAGCCGGCAGCGCTGGGCGGTCGCGGGCGGCGTCGCGGCGTGCTGGCTGGTCCTGGACGTGGTGACGGGCTCTGCCGTCTCCGCCACCGTGGTGCTGATGGTGATCGCGGTCCTTGCCGCCGCGGTCGTGGGCGCCCTGCGGACGCTGGGCATCACCAGGGATCATCCGTGGATACAGCGGATGGCCTCCCGGCCGTGGCGCGACGGACAGGATGTGCTGAACGTCGCCATGCGCCACCTGGCCGACGTGTTCGTGGTCACGCCGAGCGGGGCGCTGCTCGCACCGAACGTCGTTGAGCTGCAGCTGAACCCCGATGATCTTGATTTCCTGTGCGAGCGGATGGAACTCGCCGTGATCAGCGCGAGCATGACCGAGGTCTACGAGGAGCAGGTAACGACGCACGGGGCCCGCCTCGCCGGGGCGGGCCGCGCCGAGGTATACGTCATCGCGGCCGGATCCGTCCCGCCGGGCCGCTACCGCCTGCGGCAGGGGGATCCCGTGAGCATCGACGCCCAGCCTGCCCATTACCTGAACGCCGCGCCGCAGTGGGCCTACGCCGCCCCGCAGTACGCGAACTCCGCCCCGCAGCGCGCCGGCTCCGCGCCGCAGTACGCCAGGGCCGAGTCTGGCGGCTACGCATGGGGGCAACCTCACCCCGACCTGACCGTCGGCGGGGGCATGGTCACGATCATGGAGCCGGGCCCCGCGCCCGTCCCGGTGCTGCGTTTGGTCACCGGCTCCACGGTCGCGGAAACCCGGATTTCCGGCGCCCGCGCCGGGCGCGGGCCGGTTGAACTGGTACTCCCTGACGTGCTTACGGTGTCGAGGGAGCACGCGACGTTCACGTTCTGCGACGGTCGTTGGTGGGTCACGAACCAGGGCCGGAACGGGCTCACTCTCAACGGTGCCCCGGTCGCGGGGGAGCAGCCCCTCGGCGACGGCGATACGATCCGCTGGGGGGCGGGACCCGACGCACTGGCGTCCCGGGTCAAGATCGGCTGATGCCGGGGAATGCGACAATTGTCGTTCCAGACATTGGCCAGAGTGGACGGTCGCGCGCAGGCGGGCCGTCGTTCGGGAGTGGCGACGCAGTGGCGACGGGCCGGCTTTTCCTGTGGTCAGCGGCGCTCGGCGAGTGGGTGAGCTGCCGACCGGATGAGATCACCTGGCTGGACCGGCGCCTGCTCAGCGGCGACCAGGATCTCACCCTGCACCGTGCCCCGCGTTGCGCGGGTCTCCGGTACGTCCACCACCGCTGGGAGCTGTTCAGCCGTGACACGACCTACCGGGTTTACCTCGCGCCGCAATCGCCCGGGATACCGGTGCGCGCCGAAGCCGTGCGGCGGACGGCAAGCCACGTCCTGCCGGTCGCCCCGGCGCGCTACGAGGCGCTGCCGGTAGCCCTCGCGGAGGGTTCGTGGCTGGTCAGCGTCGGCGCCTGGGTGCTGCCACTGCGGCTCGACACCTCGGCGCGCACGCACGCCGATCCGGCCATCCCGGACGCTGAGCAGACACCGACCACCCAAGCTGGGACGATGGTCCGGCGCGTCGCCGAGCCGGGGGAGGGCGCGGTGGCCCGGGTGCGCGGTTATTTCGAGCGGAACGCGACCGCGCGGCTGGCCATGGCTTACTACTATCAGGAATTCATTCTCGGTCTGGCCGCCCCGCAGGCGGTACCGATGATGAACGTGGTGATCGCCCTGGACCTGAGCGGAGAGGGCGCGGTGTCTGACTATAAGAAGCTGCTTCAGGGCTTCATCTGGAAAGAACGCGGCCACGCCCGTGATCTCGCCGACTTCCTGCTGGCGAACGGCCTGCTGACGCCCGCCGATCTTGATGATGCCAGGCACACCGCGGCGGAAAACGAACGCCACGGCGTCTGCGAAATGGCGCGCCAGCGGCTTGCGTACCGGCCGAAAGACACCTAGACCTGGATCGCCGGTGCCGGGAAATCCGATGAGCTCATGGCACGGATGGCTGCGCGCGGCCCTCACCAGGCGATCGCCCCGACCCCGTAATACGGTGACGTGCCCAGCGGCGGGAGGGCGGCGACCTGTACCGGGGCGCCGCCGGACCAGCGCCAGATCGTCGATGGCCCCTTCGGCCGGACCGGCCCGGTGACCCAGATCGCCTGGCCCTGCGCAGTCATGTCGTAGCACGCAGGTGTCCCGGCGGCCATCCAGACCAGGGTCGTTCGGTGGCCTGCCTTCCATGCCACCAGGTTCGCACTGGCGATGCCGCTGCGCGATAGCCGCTGGATGAGGTAGGTGAGCGCGCCGCTGGCCAGGTACGCGGGATCGAACTCGCCGCACGCGGAGTCGACCGGGCACGGCGCCGGCGCGGTACGGCCATCGCCGGCGGTCGCGGCCGTGAACGCGTCGAACACCAGCACGCTGTTGAGTGCCGCCGTCGGGCTGAGCTGCACGGCCAGGTGCACATCATCGGGAGCCCAGGTCAGGCTGGAGACGTCCGGCGGCCAGTTGTTGGCGCCGGGGCTAGGCTTGGTCGCCAGGATGATCGTGTGCAGCCTCCCGGTGACCAGGTTCCGCGCCACGAGGTCGAGGACGTCCCCGTGATCCGCGCTGATCACGTAGGCGACGGCATGGCCGTCCGGGCTGACCGCGTAATCGGCGGCCCCGGATTTGACCAGCTGGGCCTGGCCCCCGGTGACGCGCACCCGCCAGATCGCCGGGCTCGGTGGACCGCCCGGGGACCGCAGGTCGATCGGGTACCTGACGAAATACACCCAGCCGTCGCGCACGCTCAGCACCTGGTCGCTAGCTCCCTGCGGCTGCGGGGTCAGCCAGCGCACCAGGTCGCCGGTCCGGGAGGACAGCAGCGCGAGCCGATCTCCGGCCCGGCCGGCCGTCGCCGGCGCGAACGAAACCGCGAACACCGGCGGAACGGCCCTGGGCGGCATGGCTGTCATGCTTGCGGTCGCGGCGAGCGGATGGGCGGAGGCCGGCCCGGAGGCGGGCGACCCGCCCGCGCACCCGGCCGTGATCGCGGCGGCCGCCATGGCTGCAGCAGCCGCCGTGCCGCGGCCGGCCTTCGGAAACAAGCTCATATGTCTGTGACGACCGAACGCACGCCGGCGTTGCGGCCGTTCTGCTGGTTCCGCAGGGAATGCTTTAGGTTGGTTCTTGGCCACCAGTGCCAGCCCGCCCGGCCATCCGTAGCCACCGGAGACATCATGACCGCCGCAGCATCGCCCGCCGGTCCGGCTCAGCCCGGCTGGCTTGACCCGGAACTGGCCACGCTCACCCGGGATCGGTTCTCCGATCCGGCGTGGATCTTCGAGCGCAAGCTGGATGGCGAGCGGTGCCTGGCGTTCAGATCCGGCGGAACGGCCCGGCTGATGACCCGCAACCAGAAAGAGGACACCGGCACCTACCCCGAGCTCACCGGGGCCCTGGGCGCTCAGCGGGCCGACGACTTCATCATCGACGGGGAGATCGTCGCCTTCGACGGCAGCCAGACCAGCTTCGC
>PLDT01000073.1:1493-9586 GCA_003136255.1 Actinomycetota bacterium | reverse complement strand
CGGTTCCCGCCGCTGCCGGGACTGTCGCCGGCCCTGCGGCGACAGCTCCGCGGCGGACGGGTGCAGGACCTGCATGCCATCTACGGCGGCCTGGGATCCGGTCGGCTGGTGATCATCGGCGAGCCGGGGTCGGGCAAGACCGGCACCGCCGTGCTCCTGGTCCTGGCCGCGCTCGAGCATAGGCAGCAGGTGTCCTCGCAGGACCGGCAGCTGGTGCCGGTACCGGTAATGTTCACCTTCCACGGGTGGGATCCCGGCACCCAGCGGGTCGGGGACTGGCTGGCGGCCCGGCTGCAGGAGACCTACCCGCTGTTCGCGGGCCGGGGCGGTAAGGCCGAAGCCGCCGAGCTGGTCAAGGCGGGCCGGGTCGCGGCGTTCCTGGACGGGCTCGATGAGATCGCGGAGGACCTGCGGCCGGTCGCCCTGCGGGCGCTGAGCCAGCAGGCCGTGGTGCGCGTCGTGGTCCTGGCCCGGAGTTTCGAGATGACGGTCGCGGCCCGGCAGGGCTTCCTAGAGGGTGCCGTCGCGCTGGAACTGCGGACCGTCGACGCCGCCGCGGCGGCGGACTACCTGACCCGCGTCCAGCTTGACCCGGCCCCGCGCGGATGGACCGAACTCACCGGCCGCCTGCGCCGCGAACCGGCCAGCCCCATCGCCAAGGCGCTGAGCAATCCGCTGACCCTGACCCTGGTCCGCGACACCTACCGCAGCGGTGACGACATCCGCGAGCTCCTGGACTTCTGCGATGCCGTCGGCGACGTTTCGGGGGAGGACATCCAGGACGAGTTGCTCGACCGGGTGCTGCCCGCGGCCTATACGCCCCCGCCGGGCGAACCGCCGCCCCGTTACGGGCTTGACGAGGCTCGGCGGGCCCTGGGCTGCATCGCGGCCCGGATGGGCCAGGAGGGCACGCGGGACCTGTCCTGGTGGCGGCTTCCGGCCTGGGCGTCAGCTGCCCCGCGCGTCATCGTGACCGGCGCGGTGTTCGGTGTCATCTTCGGGCTCGGGGGCGGCCAGCCCGTGTTCGGACTGGTGGCTGGGGCGGTGTTCGCGTACTTCTACCTGGTCGGGGACCGGGGGAAGCCCCCGGCGCGCCTAGCATCGCTGCAGCGGCGCCACCTGCTCAGCCACGACGCCCTGCTGGTCGGGCTCGTCTATGCGCTCACCGCCGGGATGCTATCCGCAGCGTTCGCGCTTGCCCTCCGGCTCGGGGTGGGGCAGGTCGTTGCGCTCGCGACTGGGGTCGGGATCGGAGCCGGACTAGCCGGTGCGCTCACGGCTGGTCTGTCCCGGTCGGCCGCCGACGATGCCAGTCCGCTGACCCCGCGCGTTTCCTGGCGGCGCGATCAGGGGTTCGGGCTCGCCGTGGGCCTGCTGCTCGGCTTCGGTCTGAGCCTCGGCGTCGGCCTCGGCATCGGCTTCGCCTATGCGTTCGGCCTCGAGAGCACGCACAAGGCGGGGCAGGTGACGGGACTCGTGCTGGTGTTTGTGTGGCTGCTGGTGTTCGGGCTCGTGTTCGGGCTCCTGTTCCCCCGGACCTGGACGGCCTCGCTGACGTTTGCTCAGCTCGCCATGCGCTGGCACACCCCGGTGAGACTGCTACGGTTCCTCGACGACGCCCGTGAGCGCGATGTCCTGCGCACCGTCGGGCCTATCTATCAGTTCCGGCACGCTCGCCTGCAGGATCGCCTCGCCCAGCAGGCCACACCGAACGAGCCGCGCCCCGACGTGCCAATACCGTAGACCGGGCGCGAGCCTCGCCTTCAGGTCCCACGAGTACTTGCGCGGTCGGGGCGGATCGCAGGTCGAGCTCAGCGAGCAGTTCGACGCCACCACCGGATACGAGAAGAGTGTCAGCAACCTGTCCCGGAGCTACGCCTCCTTCCTGTCCGCGGTCCGCGCCAGGACCGCCATCTGAGATGAACTCGTCGGCGACCTACTGCGCGACCTTTTCCGGATAGGGACGGGCACCCGGCCAGCCACCCACCCCGGATCGAGCATTTCGCTGGTGGTACCAGCGTTACCGGGCTTGGTGGTCAGGTTGGGAAGAGCCGGATCTTGACGCCGATCGAGTCGGCGATGTGGGTCAGGTCGCCGGGGTCGCTGGTGACGACGGGGGCCTGGTGGCGGACGGCGGTCACGATGACGATCGCGTCGACGACGTCGGCGGTCCCGGAGGCGGCGCAGGCGACGCCAGCGGCACGGCCGGTGGCCTGGTCGTCGGGGAGGATGTCGCAGGCCTCGAGTACCCCGAAGATCTGGTGCCGTGGACCGCGCCCGCGGCGGTGAGCTCGGCCACCGAGGGACTAGGCCACGCCGGCGCCGGCGGCCACGCGACCGGCTGGGCGCAGCAGACCGTGACCGGCAACTAGGACGGACGTCTAGGGTTTTAGGGGTGTTCGACGAGCAGGTGACTGTGGCGACTTAATACGCGGGGAACGCCGGTGGAGCAGCCAGCGGCAAGCTGCTGCTCCACCGGTGATCCGGGAGCGCTCGGCTAGCTGGCTCGGGTGCCGTCTTGCGTCATGACCTGCTCGACGGGGTAGACGGCGGGCTTGGGGTCGAGACCGGCGTGATGCAGGGCCGGGCCCAGGGTCTCGCCGAAGGCGGCGAAGGACTGTTCGTCGGCCCAGACGTCGATGACGGTGAAGCCGGTGTCGGTGCGGTAGCAGACGTGGTAGAGGCGGTTCGGCTGGTTGATGATGGCCTCTCCTGCGTCGAAGACCTTGCGGTATTTCTCCACGGGTTCTGCGGGGAACTCGAAGACGGCGGCGATTGCCATGACTTCTCCTTTGTCAGATGAGTGAATGCGCTGACCTGATCGTCGCCGGAGGGGCACCGAGGCACATGGGTAGGACGTACCCATCGTGGATTCAGCGCAGGCCGCGGGCCAGCCGGGCCAGTCCGCCGCGGTCTTCCCCGCCGAGCTTGGCGAGCAGCGCGGCGACGTGCTTTTCTACCGTGCGCGGTGACAGGAACAACAGCTCGGCGATTTCGCGGTTGGAGAGGCGGTCGGCGAGCAGGTCCAGGATTTCGGCCTCACGCGCGGTGACGCCGGCGGCGATCAGCGATGCCGGCAATCCGGCGTCGGTGGCGCGCCTGCGCGGTGCGGCATGACCCGTCGTCTTCAGAAGCGCGCGGCAGGCAGCCGAAGCCCGGCCCAGCCGAAGCCGGGTGAACGTGGAGTCCGCCGTGCTGAGCAGCATGCCGGGCGTCCCCCAGCCGTCACGGATGGCCGCCTCCGCGACCAGGCGCATCGTCAGGGCGGAGAAGACCGGATAACGGTCGCCAGCCTCGAGCGCGGTGCTGAGCGCGGCGCAGGCTCCGGCGGCATCGCCGTCGGCTCCCCTGGCTACTGCCTGTGCGGCGCCGAACCATAGCTCGGGCCAGCGCGCGGCCCGGACGACATCAGCGGCGGCGGCTTCTATCTCGGCCGGGCCGGCTTCGGCGGCCAGCGCCCGGAGCAGCAGTTCAGGTCCCTCGTACGGGTTGAGGATCCGGGCATGCTGGTCGGGGGCTTCCGCGCGGGCGCGCGCAAAGGCCTGGCGTGCGCCGGCCCGGTCTTCGGCCAGGAGGGCTCCGATCCCACGGCCGATCGCCCACGCCCCGGCGCGCAGATCGGGATCGTCAGGCGCGGCTGCCTCGGCCGCGGCCAGGTAGTGCTCCCCCTCCCTGGTCCGGCCCTGGTGCGCCATGGCAAAGCCCTGCATGAGCAGCGCCGCCGCCTGGAGCGGGATCAAGCCGAGCCGGCGAGCCGTGCCCTCCACCTCACCGGCGACCTGCATGGCGTCGGTGAACCGCGCGGTCATCGCCATCAGGGCCGCGATGTTGGCGCCGATGCCGACGGCCAGCCCGACGGCACCCGCGCGAGACGCCTCGGCGCGGGCCTGTTCGAGGCGCTCGCCATGCGCGTCGCGTAGCATCTCCACGGTCCCCAGCTCGTTGAGGATCCTGAGGCGGTGCACCCGCAGGTCTGCTTCGGCGGCGAGGCTGAGAGCCCGGCCGAACGCGGCGGCCGCCGCGTCGAGGTCGTGCAGCCGGGCGCAGGAGCCGAGCACCTCCAGCGCCTCGCAGGCCAGATCGGGCCGGCCGGCGTCCCCGGCGATGCCCGCCGCGGCCGCCGCAAGGTACTCGGCCCGCGCCCGGGAACCGGGCCGTCCGTCACCCAGCGCCACTTGCGCCTCGATGACGGCGGCCTCCGCGTGCGCGTGCTGGTCGGCGGGCCGGCTCCGGCGGACGGCCGCAAGCTGGATCCGGGCATCGTCCCACGCTGCCGTCATCACCGCCGTCCGCGCCAGGACCAGCCGCATGGCGGTGGCGGCGGCTAGGTCGCGGCCGTCGGTGACCGCTACCGTCCGCGAGGCAATCTGGGTCGCCTCGGAAAGCTGCCCGGCGTGCAGCAGCACCTGCGCGAGCTGGCCCGCGATCTCGGTGCTCAGGTCCTCGTTGCCCGCGGCGGCGCGGCCCGCTTCCCGCAAGAACAGCTCGGCGGATGACAGCGACCCGGCACCGAACGCCCGGCACCCCGCCTGCAGCAGCACCTCCGCTGCCCGGAGCGGTTCGCCGCCGTCGCCCAGGAGCCGCCCGGTGAGCAGCACATGATCGTCGTTGGGGCCGGCCGAAGCTCCGAGCGCCTCCGCGGCCGCTAGCGACAGACGGCATCTCTCCGGGCCGGCCAGCTCCGCCAGGATGACGTCCCGGGTCAGCGCATGGCGGAACGCGAAACCCGAGCCTTCGGCCACGATCAGCTGCAAGGCCGCGCACCGGTGCAGGGCTCCGGCGACCTCTGCGCCCTGGACTCCGGCCACCCGGTCCAGCAGCCGCCAGTCAAAGCGGCGACCGAGAACGGCCGCGGCGCCTGCCACCGTCCGCTGGCGGTCCTCCAGCCGGGCCAGCCGGGTGCGCACGGTATCGGCGAACCTGGGCGCGATTCCGCCCAGGTTCCCGGTCGCCAGGAGATCCTCCACCAGCAGGGGCAGTCCTTCGGCATCCCGCACGACCGCCGCGATCGAGTCCTCCGGCGACAACCCGGCCCCGCCGGACCCGGCGCAGGCGCGAGCCATGTCACGCGCCTGATCCGGGGTAAGGCGCCCGATCGGGCAAACCCGCGCGCCCCCCGCCTCCAGCAGCGCCGGGACATCCTCTCGGCCCTCGCCGGTCCGGATCGTGCCGAACAGCAGCGCCGGCACCTCGCTGGCATGGTCGACCAGATACCGGGTCACCGCCAGCGTCGCGTCATCAGCCCAATGCAGATCCTCCAAGATCACGACTATCCCGTGGCCGCCGCCCTTCCCGGCGGCCCACCGCAGCACCTGGAGCACGGCTTCGGCCGTGACCACGACCGGCTCGGACGGCGCCGACCAGCCGGCTGCCCGCCAGTGCGGCACCAGCGAAGCCAGCACCGTCACGTACGGAGCCAACCCGGCATCCGAAGGCGCGGCACGGTCCCGAGCCAGGTCCAACAGCATCTCGGCGATTGGCCGCAGCGGACCGCCGACTCCCTCGGGCAGAGCCCGCCCGTGGACGGTCCCGATGCCGGCCCTGTCCGCGGCATCGCTCAGGTACTCGGCGAGCCTGGTCTTCCCGACTCCCGCCTCGCCCACCACGACCAGCGCTCCGCCGCCGGCCTGCCCGCGCAGCCGGCGCACCGCGTCGGCCATCAGGGATACCGGTCCCTCACGGCCGATAAGAATCGGACAGCGCACCTACTCATTCTGCCCCGGACCCGGTTCCGCGGCATGCGGCTCAGCTGACGGGCCGGCCTGCGAAGGCCGCCAGCCGGTCCGAGTCCCCGGCTCCCGCGGGAGCGGGCTGTTCCGGCGCAAACGGGCCATTGACGTCGCGGGGGATAGGAATGGACCGCAAAAAACCGTCCGCGAAGCCGACCAGTTCCGGATCCAGGTCACGCGGCTGTCCGGTCGCGGCCGCGATGTCCCAGGCATGGATCGTCAGCTCGGTGATCCGCATCGCGACGATCAATTCGCCCGGTCCCTCTCCCAGTGGCGTCGGGAAAACCTGCTCCAGGAATCCCTCACGGTCAAAGGCAGCGCACAGCCTGCTAAACGCGTCGAGGAAGCCGGCCAGCGTATCGCCGCCGGGCCCATCCTCCGCACGCTCGGGCCCATGCTCGCCGACGACCATGGCGGCGAACCCTCGACTGCCGCCCGCCAGATGGCTGATCAGCGCGCGTACATCCCATTCGGTGCAGGGCGTCGCATTCCCGAGTTGATCAGGCCGGACGCGGACGATGACATCGGCCGCCATGCCCCCGGCGCGGCGGTGGAGATCCCGCGGATCCGCCATAACGTTCCCTCCTCCACGATGACACCAGCCGAGCCCGCGACACCACGCCCCGGCCCAGGCAACGCGGCCGGGCCAGCCAGCGAGGCCGCAACTGCCGGTATCATCTCACCCGGCTTGGCCAAGCGGTCTGGCGCGGGAGATGCCGTCTTGGTGGAGGGACAGCCTGGGCGCGGCCAGATCGGGATCCTCGGCCCGGTCGAGTTGACAGGCGAGGAGCCGGTCCCGCTGGGTGCCGTCCGCTGCATCTGACAACAACGTACGTCCGCGTCGCGCACCGGCATCGGGCGGCAGACCGCCCACTCACCTGGCGGCAGACCGCCCACGGATTAATCGGCAGAACGCCCGGCTCGGCGGCCGTTTCCGCCCGCGATCGCGCAGTCGGACCTGACCACGATCGCGCCGTACATGTTCTGGCTGATGTTCCGCAACATCGCCTCGGACGGCTTCGTGTTCGACGAGCTCCGCACGCTGCCCCTCAGCACCACGACCGCCTTAAGCGCCCGGCAAGGATACTTCGGTGGTACGGAAACGAGCCTCGATGGTGGCGGTGAGTTCCTGCGGTACGGGATTGAGCGCGGGGGTCCCTGGCCGTCCGGAGCCGCCGCTGGCGGCGAAGCCCACCGATTTGCGGCCCCGCCAGTCGGGCGCGGTGTCGCCGCCGAGCAGGCCGGTGTCGGCGATGTGCTCGACTTGCCGCACGGTGGCACCCAGCGCGGCGGCGTAGTCACGGGCCTTGCCGATGGCGGCGCCGATCGCGGCGGCGCGGACCTGGGGCCACGCCGGGTTGTCCCAGTCAACATCCCACGTCACGCCGTGCACGTTCAGGCCCGGGTGAGCCGCCAGCATGCCGCCAAGATCATCCAGTGTGTCCAAGTCCCGGACGGTAACCCACAGCGCTACCGTGGCGGTCACCTGCCCGGTCCGCACCAGCCGCCCGGTTTCGTGATCGTGGTAGCTCTCCTCACGCGTCGTCGAGGAATACGCCGACCAGGTCAGCGGTAAGACGATCCAAGCTTGCGGCGACCGACCCCACCGCCTCCGCCTTGGATCCCGCGGTGTGTTCAAACAGCCCGTCCAGCACGGCATAGTCCGGGGCCACCAACTGCCGGGCCTCAGCTCGGACCGACAGCACCACGCCATCCGCATCGTTCATCGCCCACCTCAACAGACTGACGCCGCGCCTCGGTCGCCGCGAGCAGGCCTCTTGCGGCGGCCGGATGTGATCAGCCTAAGACCCTGCGCCCCGCTGACCGCGGGCGTGGCCGCACTGACACCGGCTCATCCGTGCCGCCGACCGTCCTGCTTAGTGATCTTCAAGGGCGCGGTTACACGCTCTAGCGATGGGCCGCAGGCTGCGGTATGCCAGGAGCGTGGGGTATCCCGGTGGTGGCGGGCTGACCGCGGGGGGCGGGAGATGCTTCCCCATGGGGGTGGACACTGTCGTTGTCGGCGCCGGGACAGCGGGTGCGGTGGTAGCCGGCCGCCTGGCGGCGGGTAGTACTGAGCGCACGCTGCTGCTGGAGGCCGGGCCGGACTACGGTCCGGCCGGGAGCGGTCGCTGGCCGCACGACCTTCTGGACGCGGCGAGCAGCCCGCTGTGGTCCCACGATTGGGGCTATACGGGCGAGTTCGGCGGCCAGGTGATCCACTTCAACCGTGCGCGGGTGGTCGGCGGCTGCTCGGCGCACAATGCGTGCGCGGTCGTGTTCGGGAGCCGCCTGGATTACGACGGCTGGGCTGCCGCGGGCAACCCCGGCTGGTCGGCGCGGGAGCTTGTGCCGCTGTTCGCC
>PLDT01000073.1:0-1425 GCA_003136255.1 Actinomycetota bacterium | reverse complement strand
GTGGCCGGCGACGCTCCTGTGGAGCGGGTGCTCATCCGCGGCGGCCGCGTAGTCGGCGTGGTCGTGCGGGATGGCCGTCGGCTGGCGGAAATCGGCGCGTTGCGGGTGGTGCTCTGCGCCGGGGCCTACGGGAGTCCCGCGATCTTGCTCCGGTCCGGTATCGGACCCGCCGGCGAGCTGGTCGCCATCGGGGTCAAGCCCGCGCTGGACCTGCCCGGCGTCGGGCGCAACCTGCACGATCAGCCGTGTCTGGATGTGGGCTACGAAGGAAGCACCGACCTGATCCAGCAGATGGAGCGCCACCGGTTGGAAACAGGCTGGCAACCCCACGAGCAGGTGCTCGCCAAGTTTCCCTCGGCCGGATGCCGGCAGGGGTTCGACCTGCATATCTACCCGGTCGGCGGCCGTGTCAAGGACGCCTCACAGTGGTTCTGGATCCTGGGAGTCGCGTGCTTGACGCCGCTCTCGCGCGGGAGCGTGCGCTTGACCGGTCCTGGTCTCGATGACCAGCTTGTGATCGATCACCGCTATCTCAGTGACTCCGGCGGCTACGACCGGGCACGGCTCGCCGAGGGCGTCGAGCGCGTGCGCGAGGTGGCGCAGGTGCCGGAGCTGCGCAGGCTGCTCGGCCGGGAGACGCGCCCAGGCCCGGACGTCTCGGGCAGAGCGGCGATCGAGCGGTTCCTCGATCACGCTGCGGTGCACTACTACCACCCGGCCGGGAGCTGCAAGATGGGGCCGCCAACCGATCCGGACTCGGTCGTCGACTCCGAGGGCCGGGTACACGGGATCGAAGGCCTGTATGTAGCAGACGCCTCGCTCATGCCGGCCGTCACGTCCGGCAATACCAACATGCCGACCGCCGTCATTGGCGAGCGGATCGCCCGGTCGCTGCTCGGCTTGGCGCAACCTCCCGCCGACGGTGGCGTCGCGCCTCGTGTGCCTGATCCGGATTCTGACTTAGGCCTGGCCACCCCGGTCCTCCCGATCGCGCATTGACGGCTGCCCCCAGCAGCCGGTCCATCGAGCGCGCGCCGACGCAATGCCGCTTTGGGTGGCGTGTCGGGCTCGCGCCTGGGAGGCTCGCAGTGTGTCAGAAGAGCAAGTGACATTGGACGAACTCGAGAGGCTGCTGCTCCAGCTAATGGGCACCTCGCCCGAGGCGCTGGACCAGCAGATACTGAGCCACATCAAGCGGGAGACGTTCGTTGGCGGCAAGCGCGTCACGCGGCAAGAACTACCCGAACTGCCGCAGGATGCCGCCACTACCGTGCACCGGGTCAAGGTGAGCCTGTACGGAGCGAAGCCGCCGGTCTGGCGGCGGCTCGAGATTCCTAGCGCGATGCCGCTGAACCTCGTGCACGCGGTCCTGCAGGTCGCCTTCGGCTGGCACGGCTATCACCTGCATGCCTTCGAGACGGTGTG
>PLDT01000168.1:8959-24788 GCA_003136255.1 Actinomycetota bacterium | reverse complement strand
GCAGGCGCGCTGCCCGCGCAGGCCGCGACGACCGGGACGGGCACGGCCGCGGCTGCCGCGTCGGCGTGCGGCCATGTGACGGGGCCGTTCAGCGTTAGCGGGACGCAAGTGCTCGGGGCCGACCAGAAGCCCTTTGTCTCCTACGGGATCACCGTGCCCGGTCTGCAGGGCCCGGACTGGGCCAGCTTTACCGCCCTGGACCTGCAGAAGATCACCGCGACGGCGGACCAATGGTGCGCCAACACGGTCCGGCTGCAGCTGAACCAGGATGACCTCCTCGGACCGGGNNTGGTGCTCAACGACGAGACCAACCTCTCCCCGCCGCCCGCGCAGTACCTGGAGCGGGGGCCGACGCCCGCCTCCGAGACGTTCTGGAAGGTCCTGACCAATATCTACGGCGACGACCCGCAGGTGATCTTCGACCTGTTCAACGAGCCGCGGATGTACTCCGCCGGTATGTCGCAGGCGCAGGAGTGGCACCTGTGGCTGGACGGCGGCCTCTACCAGGGCGTGTACTACCCCTTCGGGATGGCGCAGCTGGCCGCGTACGTACGGACCACGATGGGCGCGCGCAACTTGTTCTGGATCGAGGGCCCCAACTTCTCGGCCTCGTTCGCCGGGATGATCCAGCAGCATGCCCTGCTGCACGTGAGCGGGGTCGTCTACGCCCTGCACCACCCGGGGGGCCAGCCGGGCCCGACCGCCTGGAATGACGACTTCGGCTACCTGGTCACCGAGGGCATCGCCCCGGTGGTGGACGGCGAGTGGACGAACTACGAGCCGGCCCCGACCCCCGACCCGACGCCGCAGCCCACCTCGTGCTGGTCCGACGCGCCGACCTCGGTCCCCCAGTTCCTGCAGTGGCTGGCCGAATACAACATCGGCCTGAACGCCTACCAGCTGCAGCCGGGCTTCCTGATCAGCTCCTACAGCAACCTGGCCCAGCCAACGACGATGAGCGCGCAGACCTGGAGCTGCCAGTCGAGCCAGGAAGCGGTGCCGGGCCAGGGCGCAGGCTCGGAGGTCATGGCCTGGTTCCAGCAGCAGAACAGCTGACGGAACGCAGGCGTGACTAGGAACCGAGGCGTGACCAGGCTTAACGCGTCCGGGTCACGGTAGAATCTCAAGTCGCCGCGCTGGACAAGATCAAAGCGTTATTATCACGGCGCAACCAGGCCATAGCCTGCTCCATCACCCGATAGCGGCACAGGAGCTGTCTTCCCGGCGGCCATGGGGGAACAGGAGGCAGCTTTCCGGTGGCCACATGGAAAGGGTCCGTGATGCCGGCCATATCGGCCCGGGCCGGCAGGCGGTTCGGCTGGCGAGGGCTGGTCCAGGGCGTGGCCCTGGTGCTGGCCCCGTTGCTGGTCGTTGCGCTGATCCTGCCGCTGGGAGGCGGCCGGACGACGACGATCCCGGCGTCGGCGTCGGCGTGCGGCAAGGCGGTCGGGCCGTTCACCGTCCACGGCACGAAGGTGCTGGCCAAGAACGGGTCGCCGTTCATCTCCTACGGGATGACGGTGTCCGGGCTGCAGGAAGGCAACTGGATCCAGCTCATCCCGCTCGACCTAGAGGCGATCGCGGCGACGGCCGACGACTGGTGCGCGAACACGGTGCGGATCCAGGTGAACCAGGACCTGCTGCTGGGACCGACCGGGACCAGCTTCGACCCGCAGTACATGGCCGCCATCGAGTCCGAGGTCTCGCTGGCCGAGAGCTACAACCTGGTCGTGGTGCTCAACGACGAGACCAACTTCTCCCGGCCGACGGTGCGGCACTATCAGGCCGACCCGACGCCGGGGACCGAGGTCTTCTGGAAGGACATGACCGAGGTCTACGGGAACGACCCGCAGATGATCTTCGACCTGTACAACGAGCCGCGGACGTCCGTGCCCGACATGCCGCCCGCCACGCTGTGGCGGCTGTGGCTGGACGGCGGCACGTTCAAGGGGGTGCACTACGCGTTCGGCATGGCGGCGCTGGCGGCGTACGTCCGGTACACGGCGGGCGCGCGCAACCTGTTCTGGATCGAGGGCCCGCGGTACTCCCTCTCGTTCGCCGGAATGCTCCACTACCACGCGCTGATCCACGTGAGCGGCGTCGTGTACTCCATCCATCACGCTCAGGGCAAGCACGACGTCAAGGCCTGGAACGCCGCCTTCGGCTACCTGGTCACCGAGGGCATCGCCCCGGTGGTGAACGGCGAGTTCACCAACTACGAGCCGGCCCCGAACCCGAAGATAGACCTGATCCCGGGCTACTGCTGGCCCAACGCTCCCACCGCGGTACCGCTGTACCTGCAGTACCTGACCGACCTCGGTATCGGCGTGAGCGCCTACCAGCTCGTCCCGGGCTGGCTGATCAAGTCCGACCGGCGCCTGGGCAGTCCCACCTCGATCAACCCCAAGACGTGGAACTGCCAGCCCGACCGCGAGACCGAGCCCGATCAGAGCGCCGGAGAGCTGATCATGGCGTATTTCAAGCAGCGCAACGGCTGACCGGCGGCTGGAGTGGCAGGCGGACCGTAAACGTGCTGCCGCGGCCCTCGTCGCTGTCCACCGCGATCGTGCCGTTGTGTGCTTCCACGATGGCCTTGGTGATGGCCAGTCCCAGCCCGGTGCCCTGGATCGCCTGCTGCGTGGCGAGCGCGGTGCGGAAGAAGCGGTCGAAGATCCGCTCCCGGTCGGCCGCGGGGATGCCGATACCGGAGTCGGCGACCTCGAGCACCGCCTGGTCGCCTTCGGTCCCGAGCCTGACCTCGACCTTCCCCCCGTCCGGGGTGAACTTCACGGCATTGGACAGCAGGTTGCCGAGTAGCTGGGCGATGCGTGTCGGGTCGACGGCCAGGGGGGAAATGTCGGTGGTGACAGAGAGCGCCAGGTCGATGCGCTTGCGCTCAGCCTCGGGACGCAGCTTTTCCACCGCGGCGGCGGCGATGTCGGCCAGGTCCGCACTGCGGAACTCCATCGCCATCTTTCCCGACTGGATCTGGGACAGGAGCAGCAGGTCTGCGACCAGGCGCTGGAGGCGCGTGGCGTTCCGTTCGATTACTTCGGCGCACTGGTCGGCGTCCGGCCCGCTCATGCCCTCCTCCCTGAGCACCTCGACGAACCCGATGATCGACGCCAGCGGCGTCCGGAGCTCGTGTGAGACCAAGTCGATGAACTCGTCCTTGAGCCGGTCCAGCTCGCGCAGGCTCTCGTTGTGGGCTCTGAGCTGAACGGCCTGCTGGGCCAGGACAATCTCGGCGCTGATCTGCGCCGTGACGTCGCGGGAGATCCCGAAGGTGCCGATGACCTGGCCGCGCTCGTCCCGAAGCGGCATCTTCGTGGTCGACACCCAGGTGTCCGCCCGGCCACCGTAGGTCTCCAGCTCGACTTTCCCGATGACTGGCGCACCAGTGCGGATAACCTCCTGCTCGTCCTGGAAGGCGGCGGAGGCGTGCTGGTCGCTGAAGACAGAGAAGTCCGTCTTCCCGATCAGCTCCTCGGCGGCGCGGCCCGGGGCGTACGCGGCGATCCAGCCTGCGTTGACCAGGAGGAACCGGCTCTGCATGTCCTTGAAGTACACGCGCTCCTCGGTGGCGGACAGCAGGTTGCTCATGCAGGTGAGCTCGAGCTCGCGCTGTGACTCGCGCTGTTCCCGCTGCCGTACCAGGTCCACCCTGACCATCGCACCCCCGTGAAAGATCGAAGCGGTCGCGGTGCCGCTGGGACTGAGGGGGCACGCCTAAACAATGGTATCTTACGCTGAGTGATGTTAGTATCACATATAGCGCCGAGCCGCGACGGCTGCCACCCAGGTCGCGAGTGACACGGGCGCGGGGACGACTTCGCCCCGGGCCCCATGGAAACATCCGCGGGGGGGGAAGGATGGCCACGGTTCTGCTGGCCGAAGATGACGCCGACATCCGGCTTCTGGTGACGCTGCGGCTCAAGAAGGCCGGTCACCAGATCAGGGCGTTCGGGGACGGACCGTCCGCCCTGGCCGGTGCCCGCGAGCATCCGCCCGACCTCGCCGTTCTCGACATCATGATGCCCGGCATGTCGGGCCTGGAGGTGTGCCGGGAACTCCGCAAGGATCCGGCTACGGCGAAGATCCCCGTTATCCTCCTGACGGCCTTGGCGCAGGAGGCTGACGTCACGGCCGGATTCGCCGCGGGGGCCGACGACTACATCGTCAAGCCGTTCAGCCCTCGCGATTTCACGATGCGCGTCGAGGCGGCGCTGGCCCGGGCCCAGAACGGCGCTCAGCCCGGGAGTGACCGCACCCAGCCCCTCCCGGCCCAGCGGACCGCGAGCACCACCGTCGCGCCGGCCCCTCGCTCGTAACCGCTTGGTCGGCGTTCAGGAGCTGCCGACGGTGACGTGTGCGGAGGGGTAGCCGGAAGCGCCGTTCGGAGGTGGCTGAACCTGGTTGGCGGTCTGGGTGTAGCCGGTCGCGTCGGTGGCACGAGCTTCGAGTAGGTAATTGCCCGGCGTGGCCTGCCATTCCCAGACCCACTGCCGCCAGGTGTCGATACCGGGCACCGCGGCCAGCCGTGCCTCCTGCCACGGGCCGCCGTTGACCCTGACCTCGACGGCGGCAATGCCCTTGTGCTGCGCCCAGGCCACCCCGGCCACCGGCGTCCGCCCCGGGCCGAGCGACGCGCCGCCGGCAGGCACGTCGATCCTGGACTCCGTCTTGATCGGCCCCTGCTGCGACCAGCCGCGCTGCGCCCAGAAGCCGTAGGCCGCCGCGAACGTGGTGACCTCGAGGTCAGTGACCCACTTGGTCGCGGACACGTAGCCGTACAGCCCGGGCACCACCATGCGCGCGGGGAAGCCGTGCACGACCGGCAGCGCCTGGTCGTTCATCGCGACGGCGAGCAGGGCGTTTCGGCCGTCGAGGACGACCTGCAAGGGGGTGCCAGAGGTGTACCCGTCGATCGAGGTGGAGAGCAGCTGATCGGCGCCGGCCAGGGGGCGGGCCAGCCTGATCAGGTCCGCGAGGCTTGCGCCCAGCCATTTGGCGTTCCCCACGTAGGGCCCTCCGACGGGGTCCGAGACGCAGGTGAGCGTTACGTAGGCTTCGGTGAGCGGACGTCGCAGCAGGTCGGCGAAGGTGATGGTCACCTCGCGCTGTACCAACCCGTGGATCCGCAGCCGCCACGCCGCCGGATCGACCTGGGGTGTGAGCAAGGCGAAGTCGACGCGGTAGAAGCTGTTATCCGGGGTAATGAACGAGCTGAGGCCAGGGATATTCAGATTGCTGCCGGGGGGAAGCGGCGGTGCGGGAACCGCGGGCCGCGGGAACCGTATGGCGGCCCGCGCCGCGGCGATGTTGTGCTCGCTGACCAGGCTTCTTCCTGTTGCTGTCCCCAACGCGGCGACGCCCACCGCCGCGCCGCTCGAGATCAGGAACCGCCTCCGCGCCGGCCACCGGGATGCCCTGCGGTCGTCCGGATCATCCGGCGAGACGTAGGCCGGGCCGGCGCGGAATGCAGGTTTCGGGACCTGGGCCGGCGCGTCCGCGGCAGGGGGAAGGTCGGGGGGAGCCAGCGCGCCGTTAGGAGCGGCGAGGCCGGGCTCGGCGGGGATCCGGAACGTACGGAAACCGCGCGGGCCAGTGCGGGCCGCGGGAGAGCGGAGCAGGCGGGCGGCGCGGGCCAGCCAGGTCAGCGCGAACGCGCCGGCCGCAGCCCCCGCCAAGGTGGGAACCGCATAGTCCGCCGTGGCGTTCGGCCTGGTCAGAGCGGCCCACAGGCCAATGAAGGCGAAGATCGCAAGGCCGCACATACCGAAGGCGAGCCGACGTACCGCGAGCATCCCCACCGCAGCCGCGTAGAGGGCGAGGATGACGACGATGCCGTCGAGCAGCGCCGTCTTGTCATTGGTGCCGAACGCCGAGATGGCGAAGTCCTTGACCTGCGGCGGGGTGAGATCTATGGCCGCCTGGCCGACCGCGAGCACCGGTGAGCTCTGCGGAACGCCGACGCCAGAAGCGAACTGGGCGACGCCGAGGGCGACCGCTGCCGCGAGCACGCCGGCCACAGCCCCGGCGAGGGCCCGAATAGCCCGGGACTCTGGGCCGGCGACGTCGCAGGGTGCCGTCATGGCGGAAAGTCGAAAGTAAGCACTTCGTCCACGGTACCGGGCGGGTGGCGCGGGAATATGTCAGGCATGTAACGTCACTGGCGAGTCTTGCCGATGGCGAGTTTTGCCGATGGCGAGCTTTGCTGCGATCAGCGCCGTCGCGATCGCGGGCACGGCCCCGGCGAGCAGCATCCCGGTACGCGGTCCCAAGTGCTGGTCGACCAGGCCGAGCAGTGGGCCGCCCAATGCCGCGCCGCCGATGAAGACGAGCAGGTAGATCCCCATGACCCGGCCGCGGATCGCGTCGGGCGCGGCCGTCTGCACGGCGGAGTTCGTGGCGGTCAGCAGGAGCAGCGTGCACGCGCCGATCGGGAGCAGGAATACGCAGTAGCTTTCCTGTCCGGGCGCGGCGGCCGACAGCATTTCGACCACGGCCAGAACCCCGCCGAAGGCGATCAGCGTGCGCAGGCGGGTGCGGGACCGGCGGGCGGAAACCAGCGCGCCGACCACCGATCCGACGGCAACAATCGCGCTCAGCAGCCCGTATCCGCCTGGGCCGGAGTGGAAGACCGACCTGGCGTAGGCCGCGAGGGTCACCGGCAGGTTGGAGGTGAACATGCCGAAGACGCCGGCCAGGATGGTCGGCCACAGTATGTCGCGATGATGGACGGCGTAGTGCAGGCCGTCGCGCAACTGGCCGGCCTGGGCGTTCGCTGGCGGCGTGGTGTGTAGTTCGCTGGTGCGCATCCGCGACAGGGCCACCAGGGGCGCGGCGTAGGACACGGCATTAATCGCAAAGGAGTAGCCGGGGCCGACCGCGCTTATCAGTGCTCCGCTCACGGCTGGACCGACGAGGCCGCCGAGCTGGAACACAGAGGAATTGATACTGATCGCGTTGCTCAGCTGGTGCGGGCCGACCATTTCATTGGCGAAGGACTGCCGGGTCGGATTGTCGACGGCGGTGACGAGTCCGAGGCCGAATGCGATCAGGTACACCTGCCAGACGGTGACCTCGTGGGTCAGGGTCAGGGCGGCCAGGGTTCCGGCGATCACGGCCAGACCCGACTGGGTGGCCAGCAAGATCCGACGCTTGGGGTAACGGTCGGCGATCAGCCCGCCGATCAGCCCGAACAACAGGGTCGGGGCGAACTGCAGCGCGGTCGTGATCCCGACATCGGTGGCGCTGCCGGTGAGGCTGAGGACGAGCCAGTCCTGGGCGATTCGCTGCACCCAGGTGCCGGTGTTCGAGAAGAGCTGGCCGACCGCGAAAAGCCGGAAATTCCTGGTTCGCAAGGAACTGAAGGTCGCGCTGCGGGAGGGTTCACCGAACTGGGAATGGATGCTCTGGGTTCTCGCGAGCGCAGTCAAGGAAATCCGAATCGTCGTTGGTGTCGGTGGCTACCATTTTCGCCGCTATTTACTCATTCCGAAAGCTAATTACTTCAATTACTGTAATTGTGTATCGCAATGATAGAGTGCTACTTGTGTACGATCCGGAGCTGCTCCGCACGTTCCTCGCGGTGGCGCAGTCGCTCAGTTTCACCCGCGCGGGCGCCGGTCTCGGTCTCAGCCAGCCGACGGTCAGCCAGCATGTCCGCAGGCTGGAGCAGACCGTCGGACGGCCGCTGTTCGTCCGCGATACGCGCAGCGTCACGTTGACCGCGGACGGGGAGGTGATGGCCGGCTTCGCCCGCTCGATCCTCGCCGCCCACGAGCAGGCCGTGGCGTACTTCACCGGCTCAGGGCTCAGCGGGCGGCTGCGCTTCGGGGTCACCGATGACCTCGCGCTCACGCCGGTGCCGCGCATCCTGCGTGACTTCCGGCAGCTCTATCCGCGCATCGACCTCGAGCTGACGGTCTCGCAGAGCGGGACGCTACAGCGCCGCGTGGAGTCCGGTCACCTAGACGTGGCCTTTGTCAAGCAAGCGGCGGGCGAGGGGCGCGGCCGGCTGGTCCGCCGTGACCGTCTCATCTGGGCCGCCGCCCCGGGTACCAAACTCGAGGCTGGTCACCGCGTCGCGCTCGTCCTTTATCAGGCGCCGAGCATCAGCAGATCGCTCGGCGTGCAGGCCCTCGAGCGGGCCGGGCGTCCGTACCGCGTGACCTGCACCGTCCGCGGGGTGCTCGGCGTGGTCGCCGCGGCGCGGGCCGGGTTGGGGGTGGCGCTGTTCGCGCGCAGCCTCGTGCCCGACGATCTGGTCGAACTGCCCGCCTCGGCAGGCCTGCCGGAGGTCGGGGCCATCGACCTCGTGCTGCTGACCAACCCGCACTCAGCCACCGAACCCGCAGAGGCCCTCACCGCGGCGATTCTGGCCAGCGGCCACCCGGTCAAGAGCCGCCAGGACTGATCGCAGCGGGGCAGCGTGGGATCTCGACTGAGATGTCGAGGCCGCCGGCGGGCTGGCTGCGGGCGGTGACGGTCGCGCGGTGGGCGGTGACGACCGACCGGGCGATGGACAGGCCGAGCCCGACGCCGTCGCGGACGCCGGTCCGGGCCTGCATGCGGCGGAACGGCTCGAACAGCGAGGGCACGGCGTCGTCCGGGATGAGCGGCCCGCTGTTGGCGACCTCCAGGTATACGGCCGCGTCGCTGCTGCCGGTGCGCAGCCTGATCCAGCCGCCGGGCTCGTTATGCCGGACGGCGTTGCCGACCAGGTTTGAAATCATCCGCTCCAGCAGCTGCGGGTCTCCGGTTGTCTCGGCCGGGTCAAGCAACGCGTCGACCCGCAGGCCTAGGCGTTCGATTTCGGGAGCGGCGGCGTCGATGGCGTCCTCGGCCCAGGTGGCCAGGTCGGTGTACTCGGTGCTGAGCTTGCCTTGGTCGCTGACGGCCAGGGTGAGCAGCGCCTCGACCATGTTCTCGGCCCGGTCGATCGAGCGCCGCACGCGCATCGCCATGTCCGTGAGCTGGCGCGCGGTCGGGGACGGCTTGGCCAAGGTCACGTCGATCGCCGTGCGCATCACGGTCAGCGGCGTGCGCAGCTCGTGCGAGGCGTCGGCGACGAACCGGCGCTGGATGGAGAACGCCGCGTCCAGCCGTTCGAGCATGCCGTCGAAGGTGTCGGCCAGCTCCCTGAGCTCGTCCCTGGGCCCGGTCAGCGCCAGCCGCTCGCCGAGGTGCTGCTCGGACGCCCGGCGGGCGGTCTCGGTGATCGCCCGCACCGGACGGAGCACGCGGCCGGACATGAACCAGCCCAGGCCGCCCGACGCGACCGTCATGACGGCGAGGCCGACCAGCGAGAACGCCAGCAGGTTGCTCAGCACGCGCTGGCGCTGCGCCTGCAACCCCGCGGCGGTGCCGACGCTGTAGGCCTCCTCTGCCTGCTTGCATTCGGCCAGAAGCGACGCCGGGATAGGCACGCCCTTTAGCGTGCTGGTCGCCGCCTTGCACTGGTTCAGGGTATTCACCTCCTGACTGCTGGCCTTCGCGGTCGCGGGCAGCGTGGGAAGGCTGCTGGCGACCAGCCCGTAGGTGAGCCCGAGCAGCGCCGCCCCGGCTGCGAAAAACAGCAGGGCGTACATGAGCGTGAGCCGGGTCCTGACCCGCTGCGGCCAGAGCCGACGCAGCAGCGCGCGCACGTTCATGGCAGCCGGTAGCCGCTGCCGACTACGGTGTCGATCGGGTCGGGCTCGCCGAGCTTGCGCCGCAGCCGGCCGATCGTCACCGTGACCGTGCGGGTGAACGGGTCGGCGTTCTCATCCCAGACCCGCTCCAGCAGGGCCTCGGCGGTGACCACGCCGCCGTCGGCGACTAGGAGCTCCTCCAGGATGCCCATCTCCTTGCGGGTGAGCGACAGCGGCCGGCCTGCCCGGCTGACCCGGCGGCGGGCCCGGTCGAACACGATGTCGCCACGCACGATCACCGGGACGGCGGCCGGGGCGCGCCGGGCCAGCGACCGGACCCTGGCGACAAGCTCCTCGAATGCGAACGGCTTGCCTAGGTAGTCGTCGGCGCCGAGGTTGAGGCCCTGCACTCGGTCTCCGACCGTGGCGGCCGCGGTCAGCATCAGGATGCGCGCCGCGGAGCGGGACCCGACCAGCGTGGCGCAGACCGCGTCGCCGTGGACCTGGGGCAGGTCCCGGTCAAGGACTACCACGTCGTAGGAGTTCATCAGGGCCTTCTCGATCCCGGCCGGCCCGTCGTAGGCTACGTCCGCGCCGATGCCCTGGTCACGAAGGCCGTCGGCGATGTCGTCGGCCAGCTCGGCCTGATCCTCGACCACCAGCACCCGCATAAGGCCATGATGCCCTGCCGGACATCACAAGGGCATCACATAGCGCCGCCCGGTTGCCCCAGCCACCAGCACGCGACCTGGGGCTTTCGTGCGGCGGCGGGCACCGGAACCCGCCCGGGAACGGCGCCGCGCGTGATGTCGGTGTGACTCCCGGCGGCGTATACCTGCGGGGTGATGCTCCACGGCACCGGCTGGAATTGAGGGTACTCAGATGAGGATGCTAGAGCTGCGGCGAGTGTCCAGGTCCTACGGACAGGGCACGGCCGAGGTGCACGCCCTGCGCGAGGTCAGCCTGTCGGCCGAGGAGGGCGCGATGGTCGCGGTGATGGGACCCAGCGGCTCCGGCAAGAGCACGCTGCTGTCCATCGCGGGAACGCTGGAGGAACCGACAGGCGGCGAGGTGCTGGTCGCGGGGCAGGCGGTCGCGGGCATCTCGCGCAACGCCAGGGCTCGGCTGCGGCGACGCACGATCGGGTATGTATTCCAGGATTTCAACCTGCTGCCCGGGCTGACCGCGGCTGAGAACGTGGCGCTGCCGCTCGAGCTGGACGGCCTGTCCGCCCGCAAGGCGCGCGTGGCTGGCCTGCGGGCGCTGGAACAGCTCGGCCTGGGCGAGCGGTCCGGGCACTACCCCGACCAGCTTTCCGGCGGAGAACGGCAGCGGGTGGCGATCGCCCGCGCGATGGTGGGCGACCGGAGGCTGCTGCTCGCCGACGAGCCCTCGGGTGCGCTCGACTCGGTCAACAGCGAGGCGGTGATGCGCCTGCTGCACGACGCGTGCAAGAACGACGGGATGACCGCGGTGGTGGTGACCCACGACGCGGAGCTCGCCTCGTGGGCGGACCGGGTGGTGTTCCTGCGGGACGGCCGGGTGGCCGACCAGACCGCCCCGGCACCAGGTCCGCAGTCCCTGCTCGCGCCGGGGGACACCCGATGAGCGCGGCGGTGCGGGAACGGCCGGCCAACCCGAGGGCGTCGAACGGGGGCGTTCCCGCCCGTCGCGCGGTCATCCGCTGGGCGGTGCGGCTGCTGCGCCGTGAGTGGCGGCAGCAACTGCTGATGCTGGCACTCATCACGGCCGCGGTGGCCGCCACGGTGGTGGGCTCGGCGGTCGCGACCACCACGCCGAGCCCGGCGACCGCCGCCTTCGGCACCGCGCAGGACCTGGCCACGTTCACCGGGCCGGGCTCGCGCGTCGCGGCAGAGATCGCGTCGATCTCCCGCCGGTTCGGCACGGTCGACGTGATCGAGAACCAGACGTTCTCGGTTCCCGGCTCGGTCCAGACCTACAACTTGCGGGCGCAGAATCCGCACGGGCCGTTCGGACAGCCGATGCTTTCCCTGATCAGCGGCCAGTTTCCGGTCGGGGCCGGCCAGGTGGCGGTGACCAGCGGGGTGGCCTCGGACTTCCATCTCGCGATCGGCAGATCCTGGACCGTCGGCGGCGTCAGCAGGACGGTCACCGGCATCGTGGCGAACCCGCAGAACCTGCTCGATGAGTTCGCCCTGGTGGCGCCCGGCCAGATCACCGCGCCGACGCAGGTCACGGTGCTGTTCGACGCGCCGGGCGTCTCGCCAGCGGACATCGGCGCGACCGCGGCGACCCCGCAGACGGTGGCGGCGAGCAACGTGTTCAACCCCGAGACGATCTCGCTCGCGGCGGCCGTGCTCGGCATCTTGCTCATCGCGATGGTCGCGGCGGGCGGGTTCACGGTGCTGGCGCAGCGCCGGCTCCGTTCGATCGGCATGCTCGCCGCCCAGGGCGCCACCGTGTCCAATATCCGCCTCGTCGTGCGAGCCAATGGCGTCGCCACCGGTGCCGTAGGGGCGGTGGCCGGGTTCGCGCTTGGTCTGGTGGCCTGGCTCGCCTACCGGCCGCACGTGCAGGCCAGCGCCCACCACGTGATCGGCGTGTTCCAGTTGCCGTGGACGGTGGTCTGGGTCTCGATGATCCTCGCCGTGCTGGCCGCGTATGCCGCCGCCGCGCGGCCCGCCCGGGCGATCGCCCGGGTTCCGATCGTGACCGCTCTATCTGGGCGCCCGCCCGCACCGAAGGCGGTACGCCACCTGACGGTTCCGTTCGGCCTCGGATTCCTGGCGCTCGCGTTCTTCTTGCTCGGCATGGCCGGCTCCGGCGTCGGGACCAGCGGCTCTGGGAACAGCAGAGCCCAGCTGGACGAGGTCGCGGGTGGATTCATCGCGCTGGTGGTCGCCGTGGTACTGCTGTCCCCGGCCTGCCTGTCGGTACTGGCCAGGCTGAGCCGCTGGACGCCGGTCATGGTGCGGCTCGCGCTGCGGGACCTGGCCCGGTACCGCGCCCGGTCGGGCCCGGCGCTCGCGGCGATCGGCCTCAGCGTGCTGATCGCGTCCATCGTCAGCGTGCTCAGCGCCGCCCGGTTCGGAGACGCGCTCGACTACGTGGGCCCCAACGTGACATCCAGCCAGCTCATCGTCTACCCACCCGGCCACGATAACCCTAACGGGCCACCGCCGACCGCGAGCCAGCTCGCCGCGGCGAGGACGACCGCGCAGCGGATCGCCGCCTCGCTCGATGACCGTTACATGATCACGCTCGAGACGCCCAGCGGCAGCCTGCAGTACGGCGGAACCGGACGGGGCTTCTCCGGCGACACATACGTCGCGACCCCGCAGCTGCTGAATGCGTTCGGGATCACGCCGGCGCAGGTCAATCCCGGCGCCGACTTCCTCACCATGCGGCCCGGCCTGGCCACGACCCAGCACATGCAGCTCTGGGACACCCGCAAGGTCCCCCCGGACAGCCCCTGCACGCCGGGCAGCTGCCTGGCCAACCCGCCGATCCAGGAGATCGGCGGGTTGCCTTCGGGGACCTCGGCGCCGAACACGGTGATCACCGAGCATGCCATGCGGCAGTTCAGGTTCACGGCGACCACGGCCGGCTGGCTGATCCAGGCGCCGGGCGGGCTGACCGCCACCCAGGTCACGAACGCCGGGCAGACCGCAGCCACGGCCGGGGCGAGCATCGAGACCGTCAACAACATCCCGTCGTACACGCAGATCACCGACGTGGCCACGATCTTCGGCATAGTGCTCGCGCTCGGCATCCTCGCGATGAGCATCGGCCTGGTCCGCAGCGAGACCGCCGGCGACCTGCGCACGCTGACCGCCACCGGGGCAAGCGGTACGGCCCGCCGCACGCTCACCGCGGCGACCGCCGGCGCGCTCGCGCTGACCGGCGCGATCATCGGAACGGCCGGGGCTTATCTCGCGGCGATCGGCTTCTTCAGGACCAACCAGCTGGACCAGCTTTCAGAGCTGGACAGCGTCCCGGTGGGCGGACTGCTGTGGATCCTGGTCGGCATGCCTGCGATCGCGGTGGTCGTGAGCTGGCTGCTTGCCGGGCGCGAGCCGCCCGCCATCGCCCGCCAGCCACTCGAATAACCGATGTCGCCGAAAAGAAAACCCACCGCACGGTCGCCGCGCCAGGGGCCGGCGCGGTCCGGCGGAGCCGAGGGCAACGAGCGGCTGACCGCGATGACCGGGGCGGTGCTACTGATCCTGCTGGCCGTCGAGTGCTACACGATCTTGCGGATCGGCCGCCTGCTCACCCTGCACGTCTTCCTCGGCATGCTGCTCCTGGGCCCGGTCACCCTCAAGGCCGNNNGGCATCATGCTCGCCGTCACCGGCCCCAGCTACGGGCCGCCCAGCGGGTGGCTCGTGGTGCACAGGATTTCGTTCTTCGCCTGGCTCTTCTTTATCGCCATCCACGTGGTCACCTACGTGCCGCGCCTACCCAGGTTGCTCGCCGCCGAGGCCCGGCGGCCGATGGTAGTCCTCGGCGGCCGTAGCACCCGGCTGGCTCTGCTGATCGGCTCGCTCCTCGGCGGCCTGGTGATCGCCCTGCTCACCGTGCACCTCGCGGGCCCGTGGCAGTGAGAGCGGGCCGGGAATCTCTAGCCCCCGGCAGTTTGTTAGCCTTACGAACTGTAAGAGCTTCGTACTATCGGGGATGATCACATGACCGACCCGGGCGCTGTGACGGTGGACGCGGCGAGCGCGCAGGAGGCCGTGCTGACGGTGATGCGGCTGTTCCGCGGGCTGGAGCGAGTCGATACGGGCCTGACGGCCCAGCAGTACCGCATCTTGAAGCTGGCCGGGGCCGGCGGTGAGCGTTCGGCCCGGCTGGCCGAGCGGCTGGCCGTGGCCAAGCCCACGCTGACCGCCACCGCCGACGGACTGGTCGCCGCGGGCTACGCCCAGCGCGAGGCCGAGCCCGGCGACCGGCGGGTCGTGCGGCTGAGCCTGACGGCGGCGGGCCGCACCGCGCTCGAGCGGGCCGACGCGGCCTATGCCGACTGGCTCGGCCCGCTGCTCGGCGCGACCGGCGACGTGGCCGGGGTGCTCGAGACCTTGCGCACCCTGGATGCGGCGATGGATGAGCGGCGGCGGGCCCGGCTGGGGGTGGCATGAGGGCGCGCGCACAGGAGGCCTGGCTGCGGCGGCTGGCGGCGTACTGCTGGCGGCACCGCCGTCTGGAAGTCATGGCGCTGGGCGGCTCGCTGCTGGCCACCCTGGTCCAGGCGAGCATCCCGCTGATCATGGCGTGGATCGTGGACAGCGCGATCCTGGTCCACCGCGAGCCGATCTGGCTGGGCGCCTCGGCGCTCATCGTGGCCGGGCTGCTCAGCTTCGCCGGCGTCTACACCCGGCGATACCGGGGCGGGCAGCTGTCCCTTGAGGTCCAGCACGACCTGCGGACCGAACTGTTCGGTTCGCTGGAGCGGCTAGACGGGGCACGCCAGGACCAGTTGCACACCGGGCAGATCGTCAGCCGCTCCATTTCTGACCTCAACATGGTGCAGAGCCTGCTCAGTCAGATGCCGATGCTGCTCGGCAACGCGTTGCTGTTCGTGCTGTCGATCAGCATCATGGCCTACCTGTCGCCGGTGCTCACCTTGGTCGCGCTGGCCATCGCGCCGGCGCTGTGGCTGATCGCGATCGCCTCGCGGCGCAAGCTCTTCCCGGCCAGCTGGGACGCGCAGCAGAAGGAGGCGGAGGTCGCGGGCGTCGTCGACGGCGCGGTGACCGGCGTGCGGGTGGTCAAGGGGTTCGGGCAGGAGGAGCAGGAGATCGAGCGGCTGGAGGGGGTCGCCACGCGGTTGTACTCCGCCCGGCTACGCGTCGTCCGGCTAACGGCCCGCTATAACCCCGCACTGGGGGCCGTGCCCATGTTCGGCCAGGTCGGGGTGCTCGCGCTGGGCGGCTGGCTGGCCCTGCACGGGTCGATCAAGATCGGGGTGTTCCTCGCCTTCTCCCTCTACATCGGGCAGATGGTCGCGCCCGTGCGCGCGCTGACCAGCCTGATCACGATCGGCCAGGAGGCGCGGGCCAGCGTGATCCGGGTCTACGAGGTGATCGACTCCAAGCCGGTCGTCACCGAGAAGCCGGACGCGGTGGTCCTGCCGCCGGGGACGCCCGACGTCGAGCTGGACCACGTGGCCTTCGGCTACCTGCCGTCCGAGCCGGTGCTGCGGGGCCTG
>PLDT01000168.1:5510-8940 GCA_003136255.1 Actinomycetota bacterium | reverse complement strand
CAACATCTCCTACGGCCGGCCCGGCGCCACCCACGAGCAGATCGTCGCGGCGGCCAGGGCCGCGGAGGCCGACGAGTTCATCACCGGCCTGCCCGACGGCTACGACACAGTGATCGGCGAGCAGGGCCTGACCCTGTCCGGCGGGCAGCGGCAGCGGGTTTCGCTGGCCCGGGCGCTGATCACCGATCCGGCCATCTTGATCCTGGACGACGCCACCTCGGCGATCGACGCGGGGGTCGAGGCGCAGATCCATGCCACCTTGCGCAAGGTGATGGCCGGGCGCACGACGCTGCTGATCGCGCACCGCCGCTCCACGCTCCAGCTGGCCGACCGGATCGCCGTCCTGGACGAGGGGCGGCTGGTCGACGAGGGCACGCATGAGGAGCTGACCGCGCGCTGCGCGCTGTACCGGCTGCTGCTGTCCGGGCCGGGCGAGGACGCCGAGGGCGTGGATGCGGGTTCGCTCGCCTTCCACGAGAACGCCGGCCGGGGCGCTCCCGCCGCTTCCGGTGGGGTGACGCCCAGCCTGTGGGGCCCGGCCGGGTCCGGGTCGGGTGCCGGTGCCGGTGCTTTGGCGGGCGTGGCCGACAGCCGGCTGGCCCGCGCACCGGGCGCTGCGATCGGCCGCGGCTTCGGCGCCGCAGCCCGCGGCGGACGAGGTGGCAGCGGCGCGGCCGGGGGCATGCTCGCGGGGATACCGCCGACGCCCGAGCTGCTGGCCAAGGTCGCCGCGCTGCCGCCGGCCAATGAACTGCCCGGGGTCAGCCAGGCGGCGTCCCGTGCGGCCGACCCGCACTTCACGCTGCGCCGGCTGCTGCGGCCGATCGCCCTGGCCCTGTTCGTCGGCCTGGTTCTGGACGGTCTGGACGCGGTGGCCAGCATCGCCATGCCCGCACTGGTCCGGGGCGGCGTGGACCACGGCGTTCTGGCCAAGGAATTTCATCCGATCATCGTGGTGTCGCTGATCGGGCTCGCGATCGTCTGCGCCGACTGGGTGGTCAACGTGATCCAGACCAACGTGGTGGGCCGCAACGGCGAGCGGATGCTCTACACCCTGCGCGTGAAGATCTTTTCTCACCTGCAGCGGCTCGGCCTGGACTACTACGAGCGCGAGATGTCCGGCCGGATCATGACCCGGATGACGACGGACGTGGACGCCATGGACACGTTCCTGCAGACCGGGCTGATCACCATGGTCAACGCGCTGCTGACGTTCGTCGGCGTGCTGGCCGCGCTGCTGTACATCAACCTGCGGCTGGGTCTGATCCTGCTGACGATCATCCCGGTGCTGGCCACGGGCACGCTGGTGTTCCGGGCGAAGTCCCGGGCGGCCTACACCGATGCCCGGGAGAAGGTCAGCATCGTCAACGCCGACCTCCAGGAGAATGTCGCCGGGCTGCGCACCGCGCAGGCCTACCGGCGCGAGGGCCGCAACCAGGAGCATTTCGCCGAGCTGAGCGCCAGGTACCGGCGGTCCCGGCTGCGGGCGCAGCGCCTCATCGCGCTGTACTTCCCGTTCGTGCAGCTGTTGTCCACCGTCGGCGGGGCGCTGATCTTGTTCGTCGCGGCCGGCGAGGTGCACAACAAGACGCTGACGGCCGGCGGGCTGATCGCCTACCTGCTCTACATCGACCTGCTCTTCTCTCCCATCCAGCAGCTGTCCCAGGTCTTCGACGGCTACAACCAGGCCGCCGTCGGCACGCGGCGGATCAAGGACCTGCTCCGCCAGCCGACCAGCACGCCGCAGGCCGCGCACCCGCGGCCCGCGGGCCGCCCCCGCGGCCAGATCGAGTTCCGTGACGTCCGGTTCAGGTACGCCGGGCAGCCTGCGGACGCGCTGTCGGGCGTGAACCTGCTCGTGCGGCCCGGCGAGACCGTGGCCCTGGTCGGCCAGACCGGCGCGGGCAAGTCCACCATGGTCAAGCTGGTCGCACGGTACTACGACGTCACCTCGGGCAGCCTGCTCATCGACGGCACCGACGTGCGGGAGCTGGACCTAGCCGGCTACCGGCAGCAGCTGGGCGTGGTACCGCAGGAGCCGTACCTGTTCCCCGGCACGGTCCGGGACGCGATCGCCTACGGCCGTTCGGATGCGACGGACGCAGAAGTGGAGGCGGCGGCACGCGAGGTGGGGGCGATCGAGATGATCGCACGTCTGCCCGGCGGCTTCCGGCACGAGGTGGCCGAGCGCGGGCGCAACCTGGCCGCCGGCCAGCGGCAGCTGATCGCCCTGGCCCGCGCCTACCTGGTCGATCCGGCCATCCTGCTACTCGACGAGGCCACCGCGGCCCTGGACCTGGGGTCGGAGGCCGCGGTCAACACCGCGACCGAGCGGCTCACCGCCAGGCGCACCACCTTGGTCGTCGCGCACCGGCTGACCACCGCGGCCCGCGCCGACCGCATCGTGGTGATGGAGTCAGGCCGGATCGCCGAGGTCGGCACCCACTCCGAGCTACTGGAACGGGGTGGCAGCTACGCGGCGCTGTGGGCCGCGTTCGCCGGGGATGCCGAGCTCGTTGCCTGATCCCGCTACTCCGCGCGTGAAGCGCCGGCCGGACGCGTTCTGGCGCCAGACGTTCTCCTCGCTGAAGGTCCCGAACTACCGCCTGTACTTCACCGGCCAGTCGATATCCCTGGCCGGGACCTGGATGCAGATGACGGCGCAGTCCTGGCTCGTGCTCACCCTGACCCACTCCAGCACGGACCTGGGCTTCACCGTGGCCCTGCAGACCCTGCCCGTGCTGCTGTTCGCCCCGTACGGCGGCGTTATCGCTGACCGGGTGGACAAGCGGCGGCTCATGATCGTGCTGCAGATCGCCATGGGCTTCCAGGCCCTCGCGCTCGGGCTGCTCACCGTGCTCGGAGCGGTTCGCTTCTGGCAGGTTTGCGCGCTGGCCGTCATCCTCGGCCTGAACAACGCGTTCGAGAACTCCGCCCGGCAGGCCTTCGTCCGGGAGATGGTCGGCCCGGACGAGCTGCGCAACGCCATCACGCTGAATTCGGTGACGGTGAACGCGGCCCGGGCCGTCGGGCCAGCCATCGGCGGCATCCTTATCGCCACGGTCGGCACCGGGGTCTGCTTCTTGCTGAACGCAGCCAGCTTCGCGGCCGTCGTCACCTCCCTGCTCATCATGGACCGCTCCGCCCTGCGGCCGAGTCCCCCGGCGGGGCGGGCCAGCGGGCAGCTGCGCGAGGGCCTGCGCTACGCGGCCCGCACGCCCATGATCGCGATTCCGCTGGCGATGATGAGCCTGGTGGGCCTGCTGGCCTACGAATTTCAGGTCACGCTCCCGGTGCTGGCCCGGCAGACGTTCCACGGCGGCGCGGAAGCCTACGGCTTCATGACCGCGGCCATGGGCGTCGGGGCGGTGATCGGCGGGCTGTTCACCGCCGCGCGGGGCCGGACCGGGCTGCGGCCGATGATCATCGC
>PLDT01000168.1:0-5491 GCA_003136255.1 Actinomycetota bacterium | reverse complement strand
TTCCAGGGCACCACGCCGGTCGGCGGCCCGGCGATCGGCTGGATCATCGCCCTGACCGACCCGCGCATCGGCCTGGCCGTCGGCGGCGCGTCCTGCTTCGTGGCCGCACTCGGCGGCGTCGCCCTGGCTCGGCGCTTCCGCCCGTCACCGCCGCCGCGCGTGCACCAGTTGGTGGACGGCGGCCCGCCGCAGGAGGCGCCGCCGCCGCTGGTTCAGCCGGGCGGTTAGTTGTGCTGGTGATCCGCACGCTGCTGGTTCGCCTGCTCGGCTAGTATCTGCCCAGTGAGCGTGGATTCCGGCTGAGGTCAAGGTTGAGGAGTCTGGGCGTGCGCAGTCCGAAGCTCGGTCCGATCACCATAGGCAACCTCGGCTACATGGTCGCGTGCACGGCCGCTGCCATCACCCTCGCGGTGGCCGGCTACGTCCACGAGGTCGTGGGCCTGACGGCCGGGCTCGGCACGGGTGTCGGGCTCGGCGCAGGTGTCGGGCTCGGCAGCGCTCCGTCGGCCGGCGCGATAAACATCCTGGTCATGGGGCTGGAGAGCCGGACCACCTTGCAGGGACAGGACCTGTCGGTCAAGCAGCTTACGGAGACGCACTCGGGCAACGAGGCGCAGGTCGAGGCGGGCCTTGAAGGCTCGCAGGACACCGACACGCTGATCCTGATCCACGTCTTCGCCGGCGGGCAGAAGGCGATCGGCTTCTCGATCCCCCGCGACGACGTCGTCAACTACCCGCACGCCACCTACGACGGGCTCACCGAGGGCAAGATCGACGGGGCCTACGCCTTCGCCTACGACGAGTCGCTCGACCAGACCGACGGCTCCGACATGACCCAGGCCGAGCGGTACCTGGCCGCCAACCAGGCGGGCCAGCTATTCGAGGTCCAGACCGTCGAGTCGGTCACCGGCGTGCACATCGACCACTTCATCGAGTCGGACATCATCGGCTTCTACGAGCTGGCCAAGCAGTTCGGCGGGCTGGAGATCTGCATCCAGCCCGCCCCCGCCCAGGACGGCCTGCCCGCCGGGGCGAACCTGACCGACTACGATCCGCTCACCCGCACGGACAACTCGGGGTTCAGCGCCTTCAAGGCCGGCTACAACGCGAAGCAAGGCGGCAAGCAGTACCTGCACCTGGGGGCGGCCAACTCACTGGCCTACGTCCGGTCGCGCGACACCCTGCCGGGGGTCGACATCGGCCGCACCGCCCGGCAGCAGGCCGCCATCGAGTACCTCTTGTGGAAGCTGAGGACCAGCGGCGTGCTGAGCGACCTCAGCGCGATCCCCGCCCTGCTGAGCAACGCGAAGAGCTACCTCATGTATGACAGCGACTGGAACCTGATCGAGTTGTCGCAGGACGTACGCGCGCTGTCCAGCAGCAGCCTCAGCTTCACCACGCTGCCCGAGATATCGACGAACGAGGTCGTCGTCCCCGGCTACCAGGGCCCGCAGAGCGTGAACTACATCGACGTGCCGCAGATCCAGCAGCAGGTCCACCGGGCGTTCTACGGGTCCTCGATGATCCCTTCGACGGCCTCGTCGGTGACCGTGGACGTCTACAACGGCAGCGGCACCAACGCGCTGGCCGCGGACGTCTCGCAGGACCTCGTCGCGATGGGCTACCAGGCCGGCGCCGTCGCGGACTCCTCCGCCCAGTCGCAGCCGGTCCAGGACGACGGCGAGGTCTTCTACGGCGCGGGCAGTGCCACCGAGGCGAACGCGCAGGTGATCGCCAACGTCATGGGCGTGCAGTCCGCCATCCCGCTCTCGTCGCTGCCGGCCGGCCACGTGGAGGTGCTGCTGGGCTCCCAGGTCACCGCGCAGGCACCGGGGCTGGAGATGTTCGGCGCGGACACCGTCAACGCCTCGGACTACGTCAGCGCGGCAGGGCAGAACGACCAGTCCGTCCCGGCGGACGTCCAAGCCCTGGCCAACGCCGGCTCACAATCCGATGTGCCCGCCTACTCACAGGCGCCCAGCACGCCTTCCGCATCCGCGTCTGCGTCTGCCTCGTCGTCCAAGTCGAGATCCCTTCCGAAGAAGTCCTCAAACAAGGCGGCCAGCAGCTCGTCCTCGAACCCGCCGTACGGCCTTACGACCTGCCCGTACTAATCGACGCGNNCCAGGGCTGGAGGGTGTGGGCGGAGTGGTAAACGCTGGTGATCTGGCCCCCGGCCTGGGTCGGCCAGAACTCATTGACCGGGTTCCGCCAGGAGTCCGGCAGCGCCTGGGAGATCGCGGGCAGGACGAACAGGACGCCCACCATGGCGGCGATGGCGGCGGCCGGGTGCCGGAGCAAGGTGCCCGCGGCGACGCTGAGCACCGCCAGGGCGGTCAGGTACAGCCCCGCTCCCACCACCGCNNCGGGCTACCCCGGGATCGCCGAGCGCCGCGTGCGGGGCATGGCCGCTGATGAGGGCCTGGCCCACGAAGAACGCCGTGAAGCTGATGACCTCACCCAGGACGAAGGTCACCACGGCGAAGACCAGCGACTTGGCGGCCAGTACCCGGCCTCGCTTCGGGACGGCGATCAGGCTGGTGCTGATCATCCCGGAGGAGTACTCCGAGCTGATGGCGAGCACCCCGAGCACGGCGATGGCCAGCTGGGCGACGTACACCCCCACCAGGCTGACCCCGGTCGGGTCCCAGCTCAGCTTGCCGGAGACGCTGAACTTGGCGTAGCCGTGGGCGGTGACCGCGCTGACGACGGCCCCCAGGGCGACGCCGAGCACGACGGTCACGGTCAGCGCCCAGAAAGTCGACCGGACCGAACGGAGCTTGGTCCACTCCGAGCGCAGCACGTCGCCGAAGGTGGATGGACGGAACGCCGCCCGGTGGTCCGGGCCGGTGAGGGCGATCGCGGTGTCGGTCATCGGGTCCCCCCGGCCGCCTGGTACTCCACGCTGTCTCGGGTCAGTTCCATGAACGCCTCCTCCAGCGAGGCCCGGACGGGGATGAGCTCGAACAGGACGATGCCATGGGCGGCGGCCAGCCTTCCCACCTCGGCGCTGTCCATCCCGGTGATCTCGATGACATCGGGGTCGGTCCCGGCCCGGACGGTGGCGCCGGCCTCGCGGCAGCGGGCGGCCAGCTCGGCCGCCTGGGGGCTGCGGACGTGCACCGACTGCTGGGAACTGGACCGGACGAACTCGTCCACGCTGGTATCGGCGATCAGCCGGCCCTTGCCGATCACCAGCAGGTGGTCGGCGGTCACGGCCATCTCGCTCATCAGGTGGCTGGAGACCAGCACGATGCGGCCCTCGGCGGCGAGCTCCCGCATGAGGGTCCGGACCCAGTGGATGCCGTCGGGGTCCAGGCCGTTCACCGGTTCGTCGAAGATGAGCACGGCCGGGTCCCCCAGGAGCGCCGAGGCGATGCCGAGCCGCTGGCCCATGCCCAGCGAGAAGCCCTTCGTCCGGCGTCTGGCCACGCCCTCCAGACCGACGATGCGGAGCACCTCGTCCACCCGGCTGCGGGGGATGCCGTTACTCTGGGCCAGGCATAGCAGGTGGTCACGGGCCCGGCGGCCACCGTGCAGCGCCTTGGCGTCAAGGAGGGCGCCCACCTCGCGCATGGGCGCCGGCAGGTCGCGGTAGCTGCGGCCGTCTACGGTGACCGAGCCCTGCGTCGGCGCGTCCAGGCCCAGGATCATCCGCATGGTGGTGGTCTTCCCGGCGCCGTTCGGGCCGAGGAACCCGGTGACCATGCCGGGCCTGATGGAGAAAGACAGGTCGTTGACGGCCACGGTGGAGCCGTAGCGCTTGACCAGGTTGCGGGCTTCGATCATCGCTCTACGCGAACGGGACGGCGAAGTCGCCGTAGTCGTCGGGGACGCTCGCAGAGCAGGCTCCGCTCGGGCATCTCCCGCGTGGCGACTTCGTACATAACGGACCTCTTTCCGCTCAATCGGCTGACTCCCTCGTTGCCGGGCCGATCCGACCCGGCAACGTGAGTGTGCGGGTTCCCCCAAGGTGAGAGTCAAGGGTGCGTTGTCCTTCGGCAGGCGGGCTCTTAGTGTTGAATCTGGTTGGTATACGTCGGCTGATGGGAGCGCTATGAGGTACGCGGTCGGGACGCCGTTGCTGGCTGGATTCGCCGCGGTGCTGGCCGGAGCGCTGCTGGCGCCGGTCTCATCGCACGGGGCAGCGGCCCGCCCGGAACAGGCGGTGGTGGCGGTCTCACCCATGGTCGTATCCCGCTTCGAGCAGACCGGCCAGCCGCTGACCACCGCGCAGTGCGAGGCGCAGTATCACCTGGCCTGTTACCAGGCCCCGCAGCTGCAGGTCGCCTACAACCTCGGCCCGCTGTACCGCCGCGGGATCACTGGCGCCGGCCAGACCATCGTCCTCGTCGATTCCTACGGATCGCCGACGATCAGGCACGACCTGGCCGTCTACGACGCCCAGTACGGGCTTCCTGCTCCGCCTTCGTTCAAGATCATCCAGCCGGCCGGGCCGGTGCCGCCGTTCAAGAAGAACTCGGACTTCGAGGGCTGGGCGGGTGAGACGACGCTGGATGTGGAGGCGGCCCACACGATAGCGCCGGGCGCGAACATCCTCCTGGTCGAGACGCCGGTCTCGGAGACGGAGGGGGTCACCGGGTTCCCGCAGATCGTCCGGGCCGAGAACTACGTAATCAACCACAACCTCGGTGACGTGATCAGTCAGAGCTTCGGCGCGACCGAGGAAACGTTCCCGAACGCCGCGTCCGTCACGGCGCTGCGCAGCGCGTACGCGAACGCGGCCGCTCACCACGTGACAGTGCTGGCCGCGACCGGCGATGACGGGGTCACCGACGTCGGCCTCAACGAGGTCACCTTCTACACCCACCGGGTGGTGGACTGGCCACCGAGTGATCCCCTGGTCACGGCGGTCGGAGGGACCGAGCTGCACCTCGACGCCGCCGGTAACCACACCTCACCGGACACGGTATGGAACGACACCTACAACCACGCCCAGAACGAGCTGGCCTACGGCGACGCCGGCCCCAACCCCGACGCCTCCAACGGCGGGGTGTCAGTGATATTCACCCGCCCCTCGTACCAGAACGGCGTGGCCAGCGTCGTCGGGAACGCCCGCGGCGTCCCCGACATCACCATGAGCGCGGCCTGCAACGGCGCGATCCAGAACTACCAGAGCTACCCCGGATCCCCGGCGGGGTGGTACCTGAGCTGTGGCACCAGCGAGGCCACACCGCTGTTCGCCGGGATCGTCGCGCTCGCTGACCAGGTGGCCGGTCACCGTCTGGGACTCATCAACCCGGCCCTGTACGCCATGAAGGCTCACAACGCGCCTGGGCTGGTGCCCGTGACCTCAGGCAACAACACCGTCACCTTCACCCAGAACGGCCATACCTACACCATCGCCGGGTACCGGGCCAAGCGGGGATACAACCTGGCGTCGGGGCTCGGCACCGTGAACGCGGCGTTGTTCGTGCCGGCCCTGGCGGCCTACGCGGGCTAGGTTTTCGCCGGCCCTGGCGGCCTACGC
>PLDT01000183.1:18237-20318 GCA_003136255.1 Actinomycetota bacterium | reverse complement strand
GGATGATCTGGTGGCGGTAGTCCCCGATACCGGCGTGCAGGTCGGCGAGGCCGTCCTGGCTGAGGGAGAAGCCTGTCGCTGAGGCGATGGTCATCGCACCTGAGCGCAGCAGTTGCAGCATGCCGTCTTGGACCACCTCGGTGTAGGCCGTTAGCGCCGGGAATGCCCCACCGTCAAGCCCGGCGAGCACGGCGTTGGGGATGTTGCCGACGCCGGACTGCAGCGGCGGCAGCGTGGCGGGTAGCCGCCCGCGCCGTACTTCGTGGGTCAGGAAGTCCAGGACGTGCCCGGCGATCAGCCGCGAGTCCTCGTCAGCCGGCCTGGACGGAGCGCTGTAATCCGGTTCGTGTGTCGGCACGACGGCGATGATTTTCTCCGGCGGGCAGTGCAGATAGGGCGTGCCGATCCGGTCCGACGGCGTGAGGATCTGGATCGGTGTGCGGTGCGGGAGCAGCGCGGAGCCATGGATAACGTCGTGCATTCCCTCCAGCTCGGCGGGCTGCCAGGAGTTGACCTCAAGGATCACCCGGTCGGCCATGTCGATCCATGTTGTGTTGCTACCCACCGAGGAGGACGGGATCAGCGCGCCGCCGGCGGTGATGCCGGCGACCTCGATGAGCGCGACGTCGAGGTGACCGAAGACGCCTTCGGCGACCATCTGCGCGACGTGCGATAGGTGCACGTCCACGTAGTCCAGCAGCCCCGCGTTGATCTTGGCGCGGGTCACCGGGTCGGACTGGTACGGCATGCGCAGATCGATTCCGCCGGCCGCCGCCAGCGCGCCGTCTAGCTGCGGCGCGGTAGACGAGCCGGTCCAGACGCCGATCGTGAAACGGTCACCGCGTTCGGCCGCCTCGGTGATCCGGGCGACCAGCGCCGTCGGTACCGCCTTCGGATGGCCAGAACCGGTGAATCCGCTCATCCCGACGTTATCACCCGGCGCGATGAACGTGGCTGCGTCTTCAGCCGGCATCACCTTGTCGGCAAGGGCCTTGCACCGCAGTCGCGACTGGTCTGTCATCCCGTATGCCCCCTCATGAGTGCTCACTTTACGGGTGGGGCGCGAGCCAGCTATGTGGCACCGGCTCCGATCCCCAGGGTCACGGTAAGGGACTAAAGCCACTAGCCAGCGAAAGGCCGCGAACGTACGACGAAGTACGTACAGCACATGCCGCGGACCCGCGAAGGCCGACCCGGCTGGGCACCACGGCCCGCACAGATAAGAGGAGACCCCATGTCAGACAGAATCGCGATCGTGACCGGAGCAGCCCGCGGCATAGGCGCGGGGACGGCTATCAGGCTGGCCGCCGACGGTATGGCCGTGGCCGTCGTCGACCTCGACGAGGCCGATTGCGCCGCCACGGTGAAGGAGATCGAGAATGACGGCGGGCGCGCGCTCGCGGTCGGCGCCGACGTCAGCAAGTCCGATCAAGTGCAGGCCGCGGTCGACCGGGTGGCCGCCGAGCTCGGCGCGCCGACGGTGCTGGTGAACAACGCCGGGATAACCCGCGACGCCATGCTGTTCAAAATGACCGACGAGCAGTGGGATTCGGTGATCGCCGTCAACCTGCGCGGCCCGTTCCTGATGACCAGGGCGATCCAGAAGTACATGACCGAGCAAAAATGGGGACGGATCGTCAACATCTCGTCGTCGTCGGCGCTCGGCAATCGCGGGCAGGCCAACTACTCCGCCACCAAGGCCGGCCTGGAGGGCTTCACCAAGACGCTCGCCAAGGAACTGGGTAAGTTCGGGATCACCGCGAACGCGGTCGCTCCCCACTTCATCGCCACCGACATGACCAAGGGCATGGCCACCAGCTTGAAGATGTCGTTCGAGGATCTCGTGGAGACCTACAAGAAGCAGATAGCCGTAAACCGGGTCGGCCAGCCAGCCGACGTGGCGGCCGCTGTCTCCTTCCTGGTCGGCGAGGACGCGGGCTTCGTCTCCGGCCAAGTCATCTACGTGGCGGGCGGCCCTCTGTGCTGACTCACGACTTCTTGGCGCCACGTGCGCCACTCAAGCCCGGATGGGCCCGGTCCAAAGGGACTTAAGTCCCAAATGCGATGACCTATGGCCGGGT
>PLDT01000183.1:9112-18203 GCA_003136255.1 Actinomycetota bacterium | reverse complement strand
CGCGAGGCGGTCAGCCGGTCGGGCGTGGACCCGGCCCAGGTGGGCCACGTCGTGTTCGGCAACGTGCTGCACACCGAGCTCAGGGATATGTACCTGTCCCGGGTGGCGGCCGTCAACGGCGGCCTGCCGGTCGGGACGCCCGCGCTGACGGTGAACCGGCTGTGCGGCAGCGGGCTGCAGGCCATCGTGTCTGCCTCGCAGGCGATCATGCTGGGTGACTGCGAGGTCGCGGTGGCCGGCGGCGCCGAGTCGATGAGCCGCGCCCCGTACTGGCTGCCCGGCATGCGCTGGGGCCAGCGGATGGGTGACGGTGCCGCCATCGACGCGTTGACCGGCGCGCTGTCCGACCCGTTCGACGGGTGCCACATGGGCGTGACGGCGGAGAACGTCGCCACCGACTTTGACGTGTCCCGGGCCGACCAGGACGCGCTGGCCGCGGAGAGCCACCGCCGGGCCGCGGCTGCGCAGGCGGCGGGCTATTTCAGGGAGCAGATCCTGCCGGTCGAGATCCCGGGCAAGCGGGGCCAGATCACCATCGTCGACACCGACGAGCACGTGCGAGCCGAGGTCAGCCTGGCGGACATGGCCAAGCTGCGGCCCGCGTTCGCCAAGGACGGCACGGTCACCGCAGGCAACGCGGGCGGCATCAACGACGCCGCCGCGGCCGTGGTGCTCGCGTCGGAGTCGTTCGTCCGCAGCAGCGGCCGCGCCCCGATGGGCAAGCTGATCGGGTACGCGCATGCGGGCGTCGAGCCGCGCATCATGGGCATGGGCCCGGTGCCGGCGGTCCGCACCCTGCTGGACCGCACCGGGATCAAGATCGACGAGATCGACGTGTTCGAGGTGAACGAGGCCTTCGCCGCCCAGGCGCTGGCCGTGGTCAGGGAGTTGGGCCTGCCGCCCGAGCGCACCAACCCGAACGGCAGCGGCATTTCCCTCGGGCACCCCGTCGCGGCCACCGGGGCCATCCTGACCGTCAAGTCGCTCTACGAGCTCAAGCGCACCGGCGGCCGGTACGCGCTCATCACGATGTGCATCGGCGGCGGCCAGGGCATCGCCGCGATCTTCGAGCGCGTCTAACCCATCCACGACCGGGCGCGGCCCCATCCAGGACCAGGCCCCGGTTACCAGCAGAAGCCAGAAAGGAAAAGACAATGGCCAGCAATCCCACGCAGGAGCTTCAGGAAGAGTTCCTGTCCACCATTCGCAAGAGCCAGGACACCGTGCTCGACGCGATCAAGACCTGGGCCGAGGCGGTCCCGTCCCTCGCCCCCCAGCTGTCTTCGGTCCAGCTGCCGCTGGCCGACAAACTGCCCAAGCCCGAGGAGGTCGTGGCCACCGCCTACGACTTCGCCGAGCAACTGCTGGCCAGCCAGCGCAGGTTCGCCGAAGAGATCGTGAAGGCAACGTCCCCGCTGCAGCCGGGTGGCGACGGCACGCCGAAGGCCTCAGCCCGTAGCTGAGCCATCGGTCAAGGACGCGATTAGCGCATCTCGTGGAGGTTGGTATGGATCCGGTTTCGTACACGGCGTTGTCGCCGCTGTCGTTCCTTGAGCGGTCGGCTCGGGTGTGGCCCGGCAAGACCGCCGTGATCTACGGCGCGCGGCGGCTCACCTACTCGGAGTTGGCGGCCGAGGCGCAGCGGGTGGCACGAGCGCTGCAGGCGAGCGGTGTCGGACCGGGTGACCGGGTCGCCTACCTGATGCCAAACCTCCCCGAGATGCTCATCGCCCATTACGCGGTCCCGCTGGCCGGCGCGGTGCTTGTCGCCATAAACACCCGGCTCACGGCCGAGGAGGTGGCGTACGTCCTCGGCCATTCGGGCGCGAAAACCATGGTTGTCGACGCCGCGCTCCTTTCGACGGCAGTGGCTGCCGTGAAGGACGTGGAGGCTGTGACCGAACTGGTGGTCGCCGAGGACACCCAGCTTGGACCGGTGAATCCGGATCTGAGCGACGAGCCGCGGCTGGTGAGCTACGCCGAGTTCCTGGCCCGTGGCACGGGAGAACCGTTGTCCTGGTCGGTTCCGGACGAGCTTGCCCCGATCGCGATCAACTACACTTCCGGCACCACGGGGCGCCCGAAAGGCGCCGTCTACACCCACCGCGGTGCGTACCTGAACTGTTTCGGCGAGATCGTCCACTCCCGGCACGACGAGAACAGCGTCTATCTGTGGACACTGCCGATGTTCCATTGCAACGGCTGGTGTACGCCGTGGTCGCTGACGGCCATCGGAGGCACGCACGTGTGCCTGCGCGAGGTCCGCGGTGACGCGATCTGGCAGCAGCTGCGCGAGCACCACGTCACCCACCTCAACGCGGCCCCGACCGTGGTGAGCAGCATCCTGAACGCGCCCGAGGCCGGCCCGCTGACCCGGCCGGTCCTGATCACCACAGCCGGGGCACCGCCCAGCCCCACGACCATCGCGCACATGGAACGGATGGGCTTCCAGGTCGTGCACGTCTACGGGCTGACCGAGACCTATGGCCCGATCTCCTACTGCCAATCCCAGCCGCAGTGGGCCGGGCTGTCATCCGGCGAGCGCTCCGTCCTGCAGGCTCGCCAGGGCGTGAGCATGATCCAGGCCGAGGGCCTGCGGGTGGTGGACGATGAGATGGCCGACGTCCCGGCCGACGGCAGCACGATGGGCGAGATCGTCATGCGCGGCAACAACGTCATGGCCGGCTACTACCTCGACCCGCAGGCCACCGCCGATGCGTTCCGTGGCGGCTGGTTCCACAGCGGTGATCTCGGCGTCATGCATCCTGACGGGTACGTCGAGCTGCGGGACCGCTCCAAGGACATTGTCATCTCTGGTGGAGAGAACATCTCCACGATCGAGGTGGAGCAGGCGCTTATGAGCCACCCAGCCGTACTTGACGTCGCTGTCATCGGCATACCCGACGACAAGTGGGGCGAACGCCCGAAGGCGTTCGTCGTGCTCCGGGCCGGCCACAGCGCAACCCCGGAAGAGCTGATCGCGCACGTCCGCATCAAGATCGCCCGCTACAAGGCCCCTCGCGAGGTCGACATCGTGGTCGGGCTGCCGAAGACATCAACGGGAAAGATCCAGAAGTTCATGCTCCGCGAACCCGAGTGGGCCGGACGCACCCGCCGCGTACATGGCTAACTTTTTCGAGCCTGTCACGTGAGAGCAAGCCCGGCTCCTAGGCGCGGTCGTCCTGGAGGAAGCTGGCGATCAACGGCCCGATCTCGTGAGCGCTATCAAGCAGGACCAGGTGGCCGCCGCCCCGCACGGTATGCAGCGTTGCCCGCGGCATCAGCGACGCGATGACCCGGTGGTTCACCAGCGGGGTGACAGGATCATCGTCGCCAGCGATGACCAGCGTCGGCTGGCCGATGGCCCACAGCCACGGCAGGCTCGTCCAGCCGAAAAGCGGCGCCATCCGGTACAGGGCGGCCAAGGTTTTCGCCGGACGCCGGATGTGCAACGAGCGGACAAGCTCCGGCTCGGTGCGCAGCCGCCCGCCGAACATGGCGCCGGCCACCCGTTCCAGACGTTCCGGATGATAGCTGCGCGGGTGGACGAAGTGCCAGAAAGCTTTCGGGCTGCCGGGCAGGGCGAAACCGCCGAAGGATGTCGACGCCAGTACCAGCCGGCGAACCCGGCGAGGGTACGAGAACGCCATCTGCTGTGCGACCGCGCCGCCGAACGAAGCGCCGAGCACGTGAGCGGACTGTATGCCGAGTTCGTCGAGCACCGCGGTGCCGAAACCGGCCAGTCCCCACATGGTCAGCGGGACGGCGGGCATCTGCGACCGGCCGATGCCCGGCGGGTCGAAGGCGATCGTACGGAACCCGTCCAGATGGGGAAGCAGTTGTTCCCACAAGCCGACCTCGCCCCAGATGCCGGAGTAGAGCAGCAGCGGCTCGCCCTCTCCGCGGATCTGAGTATGGATCCGCAGCCCCTTGATGCTTAGCTGCTCGTCCCTGACCGGCGCGGCCGATGTGGCTGCTGTCATCGGAACCCTCCCAGAGGTTAGATCCGAAACATCAAAGTGAGCACTGAGGCAATTGTTACTCCAAACCGAGTTAGATCGCGAGAGGCTTTCTCATCCATCATCTCCCGCGATGTGGCCGGTTTGTTGGTACTCGTGTTGCGTGTACTACGCCTGATGCGACTTAGACGAGCCTCCGGACCTCCAGCCCTCGGCCTAGGGACCTTTGGCCATTACCCCCCGTCGACTAGTCGTTAACGTGCTGTTTACCGACAGTCTCCGGATTCCTGGCCAGCCAGAACGGGCGAGAAAGAAGAGGCTCCCTGCTCCTGCGATTTGGAGGTGAGCCCGATGTACACATTCGCCCAGCCGCTCAGCCGAGCCCTCAGCGTCGCGGCCGGATCCTCCGCCGTCGTGTGCCAGGACAGGCGCCGTACCTATGCCGAGCTTGGCTCGCGATGCCGCCGCCTGGCCAGCGCTATGCGCAAGCTCGGCGTCGCGCCGGGCGAGCGGGTCGGGGTCATCGCGCTCAACTCTGACCGTTACCTCGAGCTCTACCTTGGGCTGCCGGCCGCGGGTTACGTGCTGGTCCCGGTCAACTCGCGGCTGGCTCCCGCGGAGATGCGCGCCATCTTGGCGGACGCTGGGGTCAGCGTGCTGTTCGCCGACTCCGACTATCCGGGTGCCGCGGGAGTCGGGCACGTGCTGACGATGCCGGATGACTACGAGGACCTGATCGCCACGGCTGACGAGGTGCCCCTGGGCGACGGGGTAACCGAGGACGATCTGGCCGTCTTGTTCTATACCTCAGGTACCACGGCGGCGGCGAAGGGCGCGATGCATACCCACCGGAGCCTGGTCTCCAGCGCGCTGCATTTCATGGCCACCTGGCCCTTTGACCGGCAGACGCGGTGGCTCGTGGCCTCTCCGATGTTCCATACCGGCGGGATAATCGCCACGCTGGCCACCGTCTGGGCCGGCGGGACCCACGTCATCATGCCCAGGTTCGAGCCTGACCTAGCGCTCGACCTCATCGAGCGCGACGCGGTCACGCACACGCTGCTCGTTCCCACCATGCTCGCCGCGGCCGCCAGCGCGCAGCTCGCCCGGCCGCGGAACGTCAGCTCGCTGCGGTACCTGAGCCACGGCGCCTCACCCATTTCCGCCGAGACGCTCAGGCGGACCAGGCAGGCCTTCCCCGGTGCCGAGCTGCTGCACGTATACGGCACGACAGAAACGACACCGATCACCACACTGCTGCCGCACGAGGAGCGCCTACTCGACACCCCGCTGATCCGCTCGTGCGGCCAGCCCGCCGTGGGCGTCGAGGTGCGGGTCGTCGACAAATCCCAGGCTGACGTGCCGCCGGGCGCGGTCGGCGAGGTCGCCGTGCGCAGCCCCAGCGTCATGGCCGGCTACTGGCACAGACCACAGTCGACGGCTGAGGTCATGCGCGGCGACTGGTACCTGACCGGCGACCTCGGGTACCGGGACGAAGACTCTTACCTCTACCTGGTCGACCGGACCAAGGACATGATCGTCAGCGGCGGCGAGAACATCTACTCCATCGAGGTGGAAGACGCGCTGGCCACCCATCGCGCGGTCGAGGAGGTCGCCGTCTTCGGCGTGCCCGACCAACGCTGGGGGGAGGCGGTCTACGCGGTCGTGTTCGGCCGGATACAGGTGGCACCTGACGAACTGGTCGCACACTGCCGGGAGCGGATCGCCAGATTCAAGGTACCCAGGTGCGTCGAGTTGCGCACCGAGCCGCTGCCCAAGTCGGCAGCAGGCAAGATCCTCAAGCGCGACCTACGCGAACCGCACTGGGCAGGCCAGCAAACGCAAGTCTCAGGAGGCTAGCGATGCAAAGCACCATGATGGACTTTCCGCTCACGGTCAGGCACATCTTCGAGCACGGCCGGACCACATACGCCGACAGCGAAGTCGTCACCAACGAGGCCGACGGGGTGCGCCGGATCACGTTCGGGGCCCTGGCGGACCGCGCTGAGCAGCTGGCGGCCGGCCTGCGCCGGCTGGGCGTCGAGCCCGGCGACCGGGTGGCCACCTTCGCCTGGAACACCCAGGAGCACCAGGAGGCGTACTTCGCCATTCCCGGCATGGGTGCGGTGATGTACACCATCAACATCCGGCTGTCGGCGGAGCAGATCCGCTACGTCATCGGCCATGCGGAGGACTCCGTGATACTCGCCGACGCCAGCCTGGCGCCGGTCCTGGGCCCGGTCCTAGCGGCCGGCGGGGATGAGCTCAAGTCGCTCCGCCATCTCATCGTGTTCGGCGAGGGTGACCGCTCCGAGCTACCGACGCACATCGACTACGAGGAACTGCTCGCCGCGGAACAGCCGGGCTATCCGTGGCCGGACATCGAGGAGACTGCGGCCGCCGCGATGTGCTACACCAGCGGGACCACTGACCTGCCCAAGGGCGTCGTCTACAGCCACCGCTCGACCTTCCTGCACTCACTGGGCGTCTGCTCCGGCGAGGCCCTCGGGCTCAGCCAGCACGACCGCCTGTTGCCGGTCGTGCCCATGTTCCACGGCAACGCCTGGGGGATGCCGTACGCCGCCTGGCTCGTCGGGGCTGACCTGCTGCTGCCGAACCGGTTCACGCAGGCAGAACCGCTGGCCCGGTTCATCGCAGCCGAGCGGGCCACCCTGGCCACAGCCGTTCCGACCGTGTGGTACGACGTCCTCGGCCTGGATCCGGCGGGCGTCGATCTCTCATCACTGCGCATGATCCTGGCCGGGGGTGCCGCCGTCCCGCGTCGCCTGATCGAGGCCTACGAGCAGGGATTCGGCGTGCGTATCGTCCAGGGCTGGGGTCTGACCGAGACAAGCCCGATTGCAGCGCTGGCTCATCCGCCCAAGCACGTCCCGGCGGACCGCGCGATGGACTACCGGGTCACCGCGGGACGCGCCCTCGGCGGCGTGGAGGCCCGGGTCGTGGACGACGAGGGCAAGGTGCTGCCCCGCGACGAGGTCTCCACCGGTGAGATCGAGGTGCGCGGACCATGGGTGACGGGCGCCTACTACCGGGACCCGGCATCGGCCAAGTTCCGCGACGGCTGGCTGCGCACTGGCGATGTCGGCCGGATTGACGCCAGGGGTTACATCACGATCAGCGACCGGGCCAAGGATGTCGTCAAATCGGGCGGTGAATGGATCTCCACGCTGGAGCTGGAAGCTGCCATCCTCACCCACCCGGCCGTGCACGAGGCCGCGGTCATCGCCGCGCCCGACGAACGGTGGGGTGAGCGGCCGCTGGCCTGCGTAGTCCGGGTACCGGGCCAGTCGGTGAGCCCCGAGGAGCTGCGCGCGCACCTGTCCGTCCGGGTCGTGAAGTGGTGGCTGCCGGAACAGTGGGCGTTCATGGACGAGGTGCCGCGCACCAGCGTGGGCAAGCACGACAAGAAGCTCCTGCGGGCCCGCCACGCCGAAGGCAGCCTGAACGTCGTGGTCAGCGATGAGCCGCCCACGGCGCACCAGGCCAAATAATCATCGCATTTCCCTATGAGGAGGGCGTTATGTCAGAAGTCGTTATCGTCGCCATCGGCCGGACGCCAATCGGCCGGGCCAGGAAGGGCTCGCTCATCGATGAGCGGCCCGACGACCTAGCTGCCTATGTCGTGGATGAGGTGCTCAAGCAGGTCCCCCAGCTGGACCGCGGCCAGATCGACGACGTGATCTGCGGCTGCGCCCTGCCCGGCGGCGAGCAGGGGCATAACCTGGGCCGGATCATCGCCATCCTGGCCGGGATCAACGCTCCCGGCACCACGGTCAACCGCTACTGCTCATCGTCGCTGCAGGCCGTACGGATGGCCTTTCATGCCATCAAGGCGGACGAGGGCTCCGCGTTCGTGTGCGCGGGCGTGGAGTCGAGTACCCGCTCGCCGCTCGGCCTGCACGCCGACCAGCCTGAAACGCGCAACCCTCGCCTGCTGCCGGGTAGCTCGGAGGGCTTCCCCGAAGTCTTTATGAGCATGGGCGAGACGGCCGAGAACGTGGCCGACAAGTGCGGCGTCACGCGCGAGGACATGGACCGGTACGCCCTGCAGAGCCAGCTGCGCGCGGTCCTGGCCTCTAAGGACGGGATATTCGCCCGGGAGATCATTCCGGTGACGGTGCACTCCGGGTTGACGATGACCGCCGACGATGGGCCCCGGGCGGACACCACTCTGGAGAAGCTAGCCGCGCTGAAGCCGGTGTTCCGTGCGGACGGCCGGGTGACCGCCGGGAACTCCTGCCCGCTCAACGACGGTGCGGCGGCCACCGTGGTGATGTCGCGGGCGCGCGCCGAGNNGTGGAAATCAACGAGGCGTTCGCGGCGCAGGTTATCCCGTCGGCCAGGGGGATCGGCGTCGACCCGTTCAGCGACAAGCTGAACCCGCACGGCGGAGCCATCGCGCTCGGCCACCCATTCGGCATGACCGGAGTCCGCATCCTGGCCACGCTGCTGAACGATCTGCGGACCCGCGACCAGACGATCGGGCTCGAGACGATGTGCGTCGGCGGCGGGCAAGGTATGGCCATGATCATAGAGAGGCTGTCATGACAACTCCACGCGGCAAGGCGCCGCTGACCAAGAACACGTCCAACGGCCATCGACCGGCGGCACCGCCGTCCGCGGCCGTCCCGCCGCCAACCGGGAAGCCCGGCCAGGGCGAGGATCTTACCGAGAACACAGCTCAGCTGGCCGCTGTAGCCAAGGCAGTCCCGGGGCCGGCCCCGTCAGCCCCGTTCGGCGGTTTCGGCCTCCGCGTGGCGGCGGGCGCACTGCGGTTTCTCGGCCAGCAGGCGGTGCGGCAGCCGCAGGCGCTGCTGCGGAGTGTGCCTGAGACCGGCGCGGAGCTGCTGCGGATCGGGCTTGGTAAGTCGCAGGTCGCGCCGGAGAAGGGGGATAAGCGCTTCGCCGATCCAGCGTGGCGCGAGAATCCTCTTTTCCGCACGACCATGCAGGCGTATCTCAGCCTCGGGTCACGAGCCGATAGCTACGTCGATGACCTCGGCATCGAGGGCACGAACGGCGAGCGGGTGCGCTTCGCGCTGATGTTGCTCCGGGAGTCCCTGGCCCCGACCAACTTCTTCATGGGCAACCCCGCGGCCATCAAGCGGGCT
>PLDT01000183.1:0-9082 GCA_003136255.1 Actinomycetota bacterium | reverse complement strand
CGCCGCAGAGCGACGTTACCTACCAGCGGCCCATGCTCGTGGTGCCTCCGCAGGTGAACAAGTACTACGCCCTGGACCTAGCACCTGGCCGCAGCATGTACGAATACCTGCTCAAGCAGGGCATCGGTGTGTTCACCATCAGCTGGCGCAACCCGACCGGCGAGCAGCGCGACTGGACCTTCGACACCTACGTGCAGGCGACCATCGACGCCATCGACGTGGTCCGCGAGGTTTCCGGTTCGCCCGACGTGAACGCCATGGGCGCTTGCCTGGGCGGGATGACGCTCGCGCTCGCGCAGGCGCACCTCGCCGCTGCCGGGGACCATCGCATCCACTCCGTGACGATGACCGTTACCGTGCTCGACACCGACTCCGATGGACGGATGTTCCTGTTCGCGACGCCGGCGTCGCTCGCGCTGGCCAAGAAGGTGTCGCAGCGCAGCGGGGTGATGGACGGCTGGAAGACGGCGAACATGTTCGCCTGGCTGCGCCCGAATGATCTGGTGTGGAACTACTGGGTGAACAACTACCTGCTCGGTCAGGACCCTCCGGCCTTCGACATCCTCGCCTGGAACGCGGACACGACCAGGCTGAGCTCCGCTTTCCATCATCAGCTGCTCGACCTGGTGGCAGGCAACCAGATGGTGCACCCGGGCGGTATGACGGTCCTCGGCACGCCGATCGACCTCTCACGCATCAACTGCGATACGTACGTGGCGTCGGGGATGACCGACCACATCACGCCGTGGCACACCGGTTACCGGTCCACCCAGTTGGTTTCCGGTCATTCTCAGTTCGTCTTGTGCTCAAGTGGCCACATCCAGACCGTGGTGGCCGATCCGAAGCACCGAGGGCTCGGGTACTTCGTCAATCCGGAGACGCCGCCCGATGCCGAGCAGTGGCTGGCGGGCGCGCAGCGGCACGAGGGCTCCTGGTGGGAGCACTGGGTGGGCTGGCTGGCCGACCGCTCCGGTGCGCAGGTCGCGGCGCCTCAGTCCGTCGGCAGCCCCCGCTTCCCGGCGAAAGAGCCAGCTCCGGGCACCTACGTACGGCAATAACAGCCCGCCAAGCACAGCAGGAAGGAGCCACGCCGCACCGCTGGCGGTCAGCGAGCTGGCCCGGGTGGAAGCCAAGGGCGCCTTCCACCCGGGCCTAATCCTTGTGATCACCGAGCGGTCAGGTCAGGCTCGCGCGGATAGCCAGGCAACGATGTGCGGCGCGCCTGCTCGCGGCGCGTGCCTGCCAGACGAGTACCGTGTGCGACTCCATCCCGGTTCCCGCAGGCCGGTTCGGACCAAGTTCGGGCCGTTGGTCTCTTCCGGCCGGGACTTGAGTCCCTGTCGGGTGACCTGGCGGGTCGGAAAGTCTGCAAGCATGACCGGGCACGATGATGGGCTCTCCGAGCAACAGTGCTGGGAGTTGCTGGCGACGGTCTCGGTGGGCCGGCTGGCGTTGTCGGTCCGCGCGCTGCCGGTGATCTTGCCCGTGCAGTATTACCTGGGCGGCCGCAGGCTGGTCCTGTGCCTGGGGCACCTCGGGCTGCCCGAGCGGGCGCTGGATGAGACGATTATCGCGTTCGCCGCCGATTCGATCGACCCGGTGACACGGTCGGGCTGGTCGGTCCAGGTGCAGGGCCGGTCGGTGGTACCCGGTGGGTTCCGGATCGACACCGACTGTGGCTGGCCCGCGGCGGCGGCTCAGGTCGTGGAGATCGAGCCGGGGAGGATCAGCGGTCACCGGGTGAACCTGTGCCCGTTCATCGCCACGCTGCTAGCCGCCGGCCCGCAGCTGCCAGCCCTGTGAGAGGCCGCTCCGACGGCTATCGGGTTGTCAGTACTTCCAGGTTCTCGGCTGTCCCGCTTTGCGCGGTCATCGACGAGGCGACAGCCAGCAGCCCGGCCGGCCCGCATCGAGACAGCATGTCACCAGGCCGTCCCGTGGCCGCTACCCGGATGCCGGGACCGGAAGACATGATCGCGGATCTCGTGGATGGTGTCGTCCAGCCGCCGGAGCGCAGCGCTGATCCGCTCCCGGGCCAGCTCAGCGGGCTGGCTTGCGGCCGTTTCTATGCTGAGGCCGACGTGGAACAAGCTGCCGACGACCCGGTCCAGCAGGTCTTCGGCCTGCTGCGCCTGCTCCGCGAGCACGCCGTGCACCACGTCGATGAGGTCATCCTGGGCCCGCTCGTGCAAGGCGTCCCTGACCACGGCGAGGACGAGATGCTCGCTGGCGGTCGGGACCGGGCTCAGCGCGACCGCCACCGGGATGGTGCTGCCGTCCTTGCGCAGTCCGACCAGCCGGGCCCGGTCGGCCATCGGCCGGGCCACCGGCTTAAGCGCATAGGAAGCCCGGTCCAGGCGGTGCGCGTCCCGCAACCCGGCCGGCATCAACGACTCCACCGGCTGGCCGGCCAGCTCGACGGGCTGATAGCCGAACATCTCCGCCGCCCGCCGGTTCGCCAGCACGATCCGTCCGTCCTCGCCGGCCAGCACGATCCCGTCTGCCAGGGCGTCGATCAGCTGACGCAGGACCGCCTCGTTCGAGAGCGCCGGCCTCGGTCCGTCTTCCAGCTCGCCCAACGGCCGGGTCGGCCATCGCGGGGCCACGACCGGTGCCGCGGGATCGCCACGGGGATCCGGCCCGTCCGGCTCCCCGGCGGTGATGGCTGCCTCCAGCGAGGAGTACACCGGAACCAGACGGTCCAGGCCCTCGGCGGCCAGCAGCCGCTGGACTGCCGGTGCGGTAGCTACCAGCCGCAGCTCGGCCCGGTGGACCGCCGCCTGCTGGCAGGCCCGGGCCACCGCGTCGATACCGACGTAATCGCACCACGCCGTCGCCGACATGTCCGCGATCACGACCGCCGCGCCGCGGTCGAATACCGCCAGCAGCTGCTCACGGATCTGCGCGGCGTTGGACATGTCGACATGCTCAGGAAATGTCACCACGGCCCGCCGGCCCGCCCATGTCACCGGTTCCTTGCCCTCCGCCATGACAGCAGCTTGCCACGCTGACACCCGCCACGGCAGCCCCGGCTCGATTCACGATGCGCGACCGGTATCGTCCCCTGGCGCCGAGCTTCTACTTCGTCGACGAGTTCCCAGCGGCCGCCCAGTCAGCGTCGGCGTTCCTCGCCGACGCGCGGTCGGCCTTCGATGTCGAGGCAGTCCGCACCCAGGTGGCATGGTCCCACGAGAACCCGGGACTTCCGTCCGTGGCCGGGCCGGCCTTCGGCCCTATAACCGGCTGAAGCCGGGAGCCAAGCTGGAAATGAAAACGAGCGATCTGGACTCAGATCGCACGCTCAGGATCTGGGCGGGGAAGGCTCTGCCCGGCATAGATAGGAAGGCTCGGACAATGAAGCGCATCATGGGAACGGCGCTCGGCGTCGTGGCATTGGGCGTGGGCGTGGCCCTGCTCGCAGGCAAGGATGACATTCGTAAATTCCACCGCATGCGCAGCATGTGAATGGGAGCGCTGCTCGCGAATGTACCTCGTCGTACCGGCAGCGAAGCAGCGTAGCGCAGCAACACAAGCGGAAGTGAAACAGCATGAAACTGATCACCGCGATTATGAGGCCCGAAAAGCTCGATGAACTGATCGACGTCGTGGTCGACAGCGGAGCGCACGGGCTGACCGTGACCGAGGTACGGGGTTTTGGCCGGCAGTTCGGCCTGCTCGTCGCCAGCAGAGGGCACACGTACTCCGCTGGCGCAGGCCGAGCCGCTGATCGCAAGGCGGCGCTGCTCGCTAAGATCCGGCTCGAAGTCCTCGTCCTTGATGACGATGCCGAGACCATGGTGGAAGCCATCGCCAAGCATGCCCGTACCGAAACGATTGGCGACGGCAAAATCTGGGTGACCCCAGTGGACGGCGCCATGCGCGTCCGAAACGGTGCGCGTGATCGAGACGCCGTGTGATACCCGGCTATCGGCCGGCCCGGCCATTCGAGCTTCCCAATCGGGACCTTGGTCCATAGCCCGGCCCGGGCGAGCTGCCTAGTTTGAACCGTGACACAGTGCCGACCCGGCCACGCCCGGGCCGTTCTGACCGCAGGGAGACCGATATGAGCGTGGCGCAGGCAGCGGACAGCGTGTACGCCCTGCTGGCCGACGGGAGCACGATCGAGATCCGACTGGCCGTTCCGGCCGACTTCGACGCGGTCAAGGCCATGTACGAGGCCATGTCCCCCGACAACATCTACCTGCGTTTCTTCGGCCTCAGCCGGCGAGCCGCGGAAGACGAGGCGCAGCGGACCTGCCGCGATACCGGTCCCGGGCGCGTCGCGCTGCTCGCGCTGGCCGACGGCGTGGTCCTGGGCTGTGCCAGTTACTACACGCTCCGCGAACCCGTCGAGCCGGGGGACCAGGCGGGGTGCAGCACGGGCGGCACGGCGGAGATTGCCTTCGCGGTGGCCGATCACATGCACCATAGGGGCATCGCGACGCTGCTGCTCGAGCATCTGGTCTCCTTCGCCGTCAGCCACCAGATACGGACGTTCAGCGCGGAGGTCCTGGCCGAGAACACGGCGATGCTGAGAGTGGTTACCGACGCCGGCCTGCCGGTCCGCCGTCACTACGCCGGCGGGGTCATCGAGCTGATGTTCCCGCTGCCCCGCGAGGATGCCGGCACCGCTCTGGACACCTACCTCGACGCCGTGGCCGCCCGGGAACGCTCGTCCGACGCGGCGAGCTTGCGGCACGTGTTCGCGCCCGGATCGGTCGCGGTGATCGGCGCGAGCCGGCGCCCGGGGACGGTAGGCCGGGCGATCCTGGACAACATCGCGACCGGCGGATACCGCGGCCGTATCTACGCCGTCAACCCGCACGTCGCCGCGATCGGCGACATCCCGTGCTCGCCGGCCGTGGCCGACCTGCCCGAGCCACCGGATCTCGCGGTGATCGCCGTACCCGCGGCGGCCGTTCTGGACACGGTGGAACAATGCGGTCGGCGTGGCGTACGGTCCGTCGTGGTGATCACCTCCGGGCTGGACGCCGCCGCCTGCGCCGACCTGCTCAGCGCGTGCCGCAGGCACGGGATGCGGCTGGTCGGCCCGAACTGCTTCGGCGTGGCCGTGCCCGGCATCGGCCTGGACGCGACGTTCGCCGCCAGCCATCTGCGACCGGGGCCCGTGGGCCTGGTGTCACAGTCCGGCGGCCTAGGCTTCGCCATGGTGGACCAGCTGTCCCGGCTCGGCCTCGGCATCTCCTCGTTCGCGTCGGTGGGCAACAAGCTCGACGTATCGAGCAACGACCTGCTGCTGTGGTGGGAGCAGGACGAGGTGACCAAGCTCGCCGTGCTGTACATCGAGTCGTTCGGCAACCCGCGCAAGTTCGCCCGCACCGCCCGCCGGGTCGGCGCGGTCATGCCGGTTCTCACCGTGCTGGCCGGCCGTTCGCCGGCCGGCCAGCACCCGGGCACCGGTTCGGCTCCGCTCCGCCTCGGCCGCGAGGCACTGTTCGAGCAGGCCGGGGTCATCACCACGCGCGGGTTCGGCGAGCTGATCGAGGCCACCGCGCTGCTGGCCAGCCAGCCGGTTCCGGCCGGGCGCACGGTCGCGATCGTGTCCAATGTGGGCAGCGCGGGGCTGCTGGCCGCCGACGCCTGCACCGACCGGGGCCTGACCGTCCACCGCGGCCCCGTCGACATGACCGCCACCGTGTGCGGCGAGGACTTCCGCCAGTGCCTGGAGTTGCTCGCGGCCGACCAGGAGGTGGACGCGCTTATCGCGGTCGTCCTGCCCACCGGCGCTACCGGTGACCTGGTCCAGGCCGTCCAGCAGGCGGACGTGGGCATCCCGCTGGCCGTCGTGGTGCTCAACCAGCCAGAATCTGTCCGGCTGCTGCCGCGGCCCGCCGGCGGGCAGGTGCCCGCCTACGGTTACCCGGAGGCCGCCGTGGCCGCGCTGGCCCGCGCGGCGACCTACGGGGCATGGCGGGCCGAGCCGCGCGGCCGGGTCCATGACTTCCCCGACATCAAGACGGCGAAGGCCCGCGCGCTCACCCGCGAGTTTCTCGGCCAGGCACCGCAGGGCGGCTGGCTCGCCCCCCATCAGGCGGCCGACCTGCTGCGCTGCTACGGGATACCGCTCGCGGACGGCGAAGGCGACTGCACCGAGACCGCGGCACGAGCGGACGGTGTCGAAGTGATCGTCCGGGTGGCCGCCGACCATACCTTCGGTCCGCTGGTGATGTTCGGGCTCGGCGGGGTCGACCCAAGAACGTCCGAGGTGTTCGCGGACTCCTCGGCCCGGCTCACGCCGCTGACCGACCTCGACGCGGACGAGCTGATCCACTGCATCCGGTCCGCACCGTTGCTGCTCGGCTACCGCGGCGCTGCCGCGGCCGACCTCGACGCACTGCGCGAGATGCTGCTGCGGGTCTCGCGGCTCGCCGACGACCTGCCCGAGATCACCGACCTCGACCTCAACCCGGTCATCGCCCGCCCGGACGGGGTCTTCGCCGTGGATGCACGGGTCAAGGTAGCGCCCTACCAGTCACAGGACCCGTTCCTGCGCGAGCTCAGATAGCAAACCGGAAGAAATACTGTGCTTGACCACTCGGCCTGCCAGTCCGTCAACCCGAGGACCATTCCGTGGCAGGCTCGAGAGTGGCCTGGGCGACTTCGTCGGCGGCGCGCATCGTGCGGACATAGCTCGCGCGCTGGTATCCAGCCCGGTCAGGACCGGCGGGCACGGCGAGCAGCCCGCGCACGTCGTCCACGCAGCTGTATCCCTTGCGGCCCATCCACCGGGCCAGGCCGTCGAGCAGCACCGCCGCATGCTCGGGTCCGTGCCGGATCAGCGCGGACGCGGTCATCACGACATCGGCGCCTGCCAGCAGGTACGTGACCACGTCGGCCGGCCCGTCGACGCCGGTGGTCGCCGCGAGTGACGCCTGGACCTGACTGTGCAAGATGGCGATCCAGGTACGCGGCAGCCGGGCCTCGGCCGTGCTGGACAGGTCGAGCCCGGGCATCACGGTCAGGGTCTCCGGGTCGATGTCGAACTGCAGGAACCGGTTGAAGAGCACCAGGCCGTCAGCGCCGGCCTCGTCGAGCCGTAGCGCCATCTCGCCGGTGGAGCTGAAGTGCGGGCTCAGCTTGACCGCCACGGGCACGCTCACCGCTGCTTTGACCCGGCCCAGGATGTCGATGTGCCGCTGCTCGACCTCCCGGCCGCTGATGTGCGGGTCGCCCGGTACGTAGTAGATGTTCAGCTCGATCGCCGCGGCGCCCGCGTCCTGCATGTCACGCGCGTAGCTGGTCCAGCCGCCGGGCGTCACGCCGTTGAGGCTGCCGATCACCGGGATGTCCACCGCCGCGGCGGCGCGCTCGAGCAGGCTGAGGTAACGGCGCGGGCCGGGATCGGCGTCCGCGTCCGCCGGGAAATAGGACAGGGATTCGGCGAAGCTGTCCGTGCCCGCGTCGGCGAGCCGCGCGTTCCGCTCCGCCTCCTGGCGCACCTGCTCCTCGAACAGAGAGAAGAGCACGACCGCGCCGACCCCGGCGTCGGCGAGCCGCCGCACGCCGTCCAGGGTGTTCGAGAGCGGGGACGCCGAGGCGACGAGGGGGTTCCGCAGCGCCAGGCCCAGGTAGCTGGTCGAAAGGTCCATCAGTGATCCTTCCCCGGGTCCTTCCGCGCGTCGGCGGGAAACCGGTGCGCGTCGCGGCTCGCCATCTCCTCGTAGGTGTCCCAGCGCAGGTCGACCGCCTGCTGGGCCAGGGCCCCCAGCCGCTCGGCCTCGGCCGGGTGGGTATTGGTGAGCGAGCGGTAGCGCAGCTCCCGCTGGGTGTAGTCGGTCAGCGGAATGCGCGGCCGCGGCGAGTCGAGCAGGAACGGATTGCCTCCGGCGCTGCGCAGCAGCGGGTCGTAGCGGACCAGCGGCCAGTAGCCGCTGGCCACGGCGCGGTGCTGCTGGCCGAGCCCGTCGCGCATCTCGATGCCATGAGCAATGCAGTGGCTGTACGCGATGACCAGCGACGGCCCCTCGTACGCCTCCGCCTCGCGGAAGGCGCGCAGCGTCTGCTGAGGGTCGGCGCCCATCGCCACCCGGGCCACGTAGACGTTACCGTAGGCGATAGCCTGCAGCGCAATGTCCTTTTTCGGCACGGTCTTGCCGGCCGATGCGAACTTGGCCACGGCACCGAGCGGTGTCGACTTGGATGACTGCCCGCCGGTGTTGGAGTAGACCTCGGTGTCGAGCACCAGCACGTTCACGTTGCGCCCGGTGGCCAGGACGTGATCTAGGCCGGAGGATCCGATGTCGTAGGCCCAGCCGTCGCCGCCCACGATCCAGACGCTCCGCCGGACCAGGTGATCGGCCACGCTGCGCAGGTCGGCGACGTGCCCGTAATCGGAGTCCAGGGTATCCAGGCGCCGCTTAAGCTCGGCCACGCGGTCCTGCTGGGCACCTAGCTCGGACTCGGTGAGCTGGGGCGCGCTAAGGATCTCTTCCGCTAGGTCGGCGCCGACCTCGTCGGCGAGCTCGGCCAGGCGGTTTCTGGCCAGCTCGACGTGTCGGTCGGCGGCCAGCCGGAATCCGAGGCCGAACTCGGCGTTGTCCTCGAACAGGGAGTTCGACCAGGCCGGGCCGCGACCGTCGGAGTTGGAAGTCCACGGCGTGGTGGGCAGGTTCCCGCCGTAGATCGAGGAGCAGCCGGTGGCGTTGGCGACCATCAGCCGGTCGCCGAACAGCTGCGACAGGAGCTTGACGTACGGCGTCTCGCCGCAGCCCGCGCAGGCGCCGGAGAACTCGAACAGCGGCTGCAAAAACTGCGTGCCGCGCACGGTGCCGAAGTCCACCCGGGACCGGTCGGCCACCGGCAGCGTCTCGAAGAACGCGATATTGTCGCGCTCGGCCGCCACCAATGGCTCCCTGGCCGCGAGGTTGATCGCCTTGCGCTCAGGCTCCCCCGGCGCTACCACGGGCGCCGTGACCGGGCAGGCCTGGACGCACAGCTCGCATCCGGTGCAGTCCTCCACGTAGACCTGCAGCGTGAAGCGGGTGTCCGGGAGCCCGCGGGCGTCCAGCGGCGCCGACCGGAAATCCGGTGGTGCCTCTTTCAGCAGCGACTCGTCGTAGTA
>PLDT01000450.1:0-2773 GCA_003136255.1 Actinomycetota bacterium | reverse complement strand
CGTTTGGGGGTCGTGGCCCACAGCCCCCGTACTTGCGGGCCCGGGTGCCACCAGCCCCGGACTCGGCGCCGCAACACGCACATCCGCCACTTCCGTCACATTTCCGTGGTTGATCGACGCTCCGCGGTAGCCCCGCCTGACTCAGCCNNCCCACGGCCGAGGCGGACGCGTCCGGATTTGGCATGCGGCGCTGGGGTACCACTGAACCACCGCCAAGCGTGAATCAACCGCAATAAGCGGAGAGCCCCTCCGCCTGGCGTGACGCCAGTGCTGTCCTGTGATGACTGTGACGAGCGCGGGCAGGCCGAAAGCTGTCGCGATCATCGCCGCCGCCATCGCCAGCCGACGGGCGGGCCGGGCGGCGGGGCGTGGTCAGCCGGGAAGTGCGTCGTAGATGGCGTGGCCGTATTCGGTGCTGCGGTCGGAGCCGATGATGCCGGGTCCCATCTTGTTCATCATGTAGGAGATCGTCGTGCGGCGGCCGACGTCCATCACGATCATGGAGCCACCCCAGCCGCCCCAGTAGCAGATCCTCTCGTCCGGGATCCAGGGCAGGATGTCGCGCTGGGGCAGCCCGTAGCCGATGCCGAAGCGCAGCGGGACACCCAGGACCAGGTCGATGCCGTTCTGCTGTTCACGGAAGATCAGGTCGATGGTGTCCTGGCCCAGCAGGCGGACGCCGTCCACCTCGCCGCCGCGAGCGACGACCGACAGGACCCGGGCCACCGAGCGGGCGTTACCGTGCCCGTTCACGGCGCCGAGGTCGGCGCGGCGCCAGCCGGGCGTGTTGGCCACCTCGGCGGCCACGGGTGGTCCGGTCAGCGTCTTGACCACCGGGCTGTCCGGGTCGAGCGCGGCGAGGTCGAACGGCAGCGGCGGCGGCGGGACCACGTCGGCGATCCGGTCCCAGTCGCTTTCCGCGGCGCCGATCTGGAAATCGGCGCCGAGCGGCCCGGCGATCTCCTCGGCCACGAACTGCTTGAGCGTCTTGCCGCTGATCCGCCGGACCACCTCGCCGACCAGGTGCCCGTAGTTGAGCGCGTGATAGCCCGAAGCGGTGCCCGGTGGCCACCACGGCGCCTGGGCGGCCATCCGGGACGTGGCGCGGGGCCAGTCGTAGAGGTCCTCGACAACGGCCGGCTGCTCCAGCCCGGAGACGCCGGACGCGTGCGACATGACGTGGCGGACCAGAACGTCCTGTTTGCCCTGGGCGGCGAACTCCGGCCAGTACCGGGCGACCGGCGCGTCGACGTCCAGCGCGCCCCGGTCGACCAGCATCAGGGCCGCGAGACTGGTCACCGTCTTGGTCGACGACCAGACGTTGGTGATGGTCTGCTCGGACCACGGGACGGTCCGCGCCTCGTCGCGAAATCCGCCCCACAGGTCTACGACGATCTCGCCGTCGATGTCCAGGACCAGGGACGCGCCCAGTTCCTCACCGGAGTCCAGGTTCCGCGCCAGCGCGGCGCGCACTGCGTCGAACCGGTCGTCACACTTGCCGAGTAGCTCCGTCATGGGGATCATCTTCCTCGCCGCCGGTCTCCGGGGCTAGGGTCACGCGGGCCGACAGGCCATGGTCCGGCAGCCGCGGAAGATTCACCGGCCGGACAGCGGTCACGGTATTCCCCGGATCACCAACGGTAATCTGTGGAAGGGTTGTGCATAAACAGGTGGATAACCGTCGCTAACTGCGGACAACTAGCTAATTTCTGTGGACAGGATGTGGATAGCAAAAAACTCGCCATGACTTTGCCGCAGACTCTTGCGCTCCATCCGCCGGCGCAGTAGAAATACTTTCACCGTTGGAAACGGGCACCGCCCCGGAGGCGACTCAGGGAACGTGAGAGGGATCGGGAAACCGGTACCTGGAGCGGGTGTACGGCACCAGCGGGGGCCCGCTGGGCTCGGGAGGCCAGGCAACTGACCGACTCGGCGCGGTGCGGCCAGGCAAGGCCCCCTCCATCTCATACATGGAGGGGGCCTTGTTCTTTTCTGCGTTGTTCTATTCTGGGTTCTATTCTGGCCGGCAATGGCATGTCTACCGGGAACAGAGAGAAGCAACCATTGACCATTACCGCACGGCCGACGCCGAATGCCGCACCCGCCCGGCTTAACGTCCGCAAGAGCGTTGATTCCCTTACCGCGCAGGAACTGGCCGACTTCCGCCGGGCGGTAGAGCGGGTACTGGCGCTGAACGACAAGCGGGGTTTTGAATATTTCGCCGGCTGGCACGGCGTGCCGCTCGGCTGGTGCCAGCATCACGATCCGCTCTTCCTGCCGTGGCACCGGGCTTACCTGTACTGGCTGGAGCTCGCGCTCCAATCGGAGGTTCCCGGCGTGACGCTGCCGTGGTGGGATTGGTCAAAGGACGCAACCATTCCGTCCGCCTATTCCAGCGCGCAGGCAGACGGGTCGCAGAACGTACTCGCGAAGGCACCGATCAACGTATTCAATACCGAGCGCAAATCCGGCTGGCCGACCGAGACGTCGCGTGCCCCGGGCCGGGCGCCGCAGGTGCCGGGTCCGCCGTACCAGCAGGAGTGGGCCTACGCCATGAAGGCCACCAACTACACCGACTTCAGCCAGCGGATCTGGTCCGTGCACGACACCCTGCACGTCTGGGTCGGCGGCACCATGGGCCAGGTCGACTGGGCCGCCTACGACCCGCTCTTCTTCGCCCACCACGCCAACATAGACCGGGCGTGGCGGATCTGGCAGGCGGCGCATCCCGGAGCCAATCCCCCGGCCAGCATCCTCGACGTGTCGCTGCAGA
>PLDT01000186.1:592-34237 GCA_003136255.1 Actinomycetota bacterium | reverse complement strand
CGGAGCTTGGCCCGGAGCTTGGCGGCGGCGCGCGGGGCTATGTCGCTGATCTGGCCCGGCTCGGCGACGTGCGGGAGCTTGCGGCCCTGGTACGTGCGGAGGTGCCGCGGCTTGACGTGCTGGTGAACAACGCGGGGATCGGCTTCGGCGCGCCGGGCGAGGGACGGCAGGTGAGCGCGGACGGCCACGAACTGCGGTTCGCCGTCAACTATCTCGCGCCGGTGCTGCTCACCCGGCTGCTCGTGCCGCTGCTGACCGCGTCGGCGCCGTCCAGGATCGTCAACGTGGGCTCGCTCGGCCAGGTCCCGTTCGACCCGGCCGATGCGGAGTTCGAGGACGGGTACAACGGAGTGGACGCCTACCGCAGGTCCAAGCTCGCGCTGGCCGCGTTCACCTTCGGCCTGGCCGGTGAGCTTACGGCAGCCGAGGTAACGGCGAACTGCCTGCACCCCGCGACCTTCATGGACACTGCGATGGTCGGACGCGCCGGGATCACCCCGGTCTCGACGGTCGAGCAGGGGGGCGAGGCGACCATGCGGCTCATCACCGATCCGGCTCTCGACGCGGTCACCGGGCAGTTCTTCGACGGGCTGCGGATCGCGCGTGCGTTGCCACAGGCCTACGACCCGCAGTTCCGGGCCGAGCTACGCGAGGTAACCGACCGGATGCTGAGCTCGGCTGGGTAACCTTTCTACCGGCGACGGGATGCGGCGTTCAGCACGGTCAGCCAGATCCAGACGTCAGCCGCGACTCTCTTGCGGGCCGGGGTGCCGAAGGGTCGTATGTGCAGCCGCCGTCGCGATGGCCGCGCTTGCCGTCGTCCCGCAGGCCCCGGTAGTGCGTCAGCGTCCCATTACCGCGGAGGATCCGGCTTACGTGGAGGATCCGGGCAGCTCCAGCTACCAAAATGCTCCGCATAAGCTATATCCTCCGCGTTAATTTCCGATGCTTCGAATATGCTGGTGAATTGCGGGACGGGTGAGGTGCCTGCGCCGGAGGTGAGCCGCCCGGTCTGGCCAGCGGGTCTGACACGCACGCACGTCCGCCGCTTCCGCGACATTTTCCGTGGTGGATCGACGCTCCGCGAGCCGGTGCTGGGGTACCACTGAACCACCGCCGAGCGTGAATCGACCGCAATAACCGGAGAGTTCCTCCGCCTGGCGTGACGCTGGTGGTGTCGTGTGGCGGCTGTGACGAGCGCGGGCGGGCCGAAGCTGTCACACGATCATCGCCGCCACCATCGTCAGCCGATGGGCGGGCCGGATGGTGGCAACAGGTAGTGCGCCCGCTACCGGCGGCGGGACGCGGCGTTCAGCGCTGTGGTGCCGATGTACCACATGTTGTCGGTGACGTCGATCGTGACTCCCGGAGGAACGATCTGGTCGATGCGGTCGAGTAGATCGGTGGGCAGGTCGAGGCCGTCGGCGGCGAGGTAGCCGTCCAGGTGCTCCATGGTGCGCGGACCGATGATCGTGGAGGTCACCGCGGGGTGGCGGGTGACGAACGCGGTCGCCATCTGGATGAGGGTGATCCCGGCCTCGTCGGCCAGCGCGCCGAGCGCGTCGGCGGCGTCGAGCTTGGCGGCGTTCGACGGATCGGTGGCGTCCCAGCGCCGCGGGAAGCGACGCAACCGCGCGGCGGAGCCTGGCCCGCTGACCTCCCGGCCCTTGCGGTATTTGCCTGACAGCCAGCCACCTGCCAGCGGGCTGTAGGCCATGACGCCCATTCCGTGGCGCTGGCAGGTCGGCAGCAGGTCGTATTCGATCGCCCGGGTCAGCATGGAGTAGGGGGGCTGTTCGGTGCGGAACCGTCCGTGGCCGCGGCGATCGGCGACCCACTGAGCCTCGACGACCTCGGAGGCGGGGACCTTGGACGTGCCGAAGTAGCGGATCTTGCCGGCCTGGACGAGGTCAGTCAGGGCGCCGAGGGTCTCGTCGATATCGGTGTTCGGGTCGGGAACGCCGACTTGGTAGAGATCGATCCAGTCGGTTTGAAGCCGGCGCAGCGAACCCTCGACCGCTTCGGTGATCCATCGGCGCGACGCTCCGCGATGGTTGGGGTCGTCGTCGCCGAAAGGAACGCCGAACTTGACCGCGAGCACCACGCTCTCGCGCCGTCCGCCCGCCAGGGCCTGGCCGAGGATCTCTTCTGACTCGCCGGCAGAATAGCCATCGGCGGTGTCGATGAAGTTGATCCCGGCGTCCAGGGCGCGGTGGATGATCTTGATCGACGCGTCGTGATCGGGGTTGCCGAAGGCGCCGAACATCATCGCGCCCAGGCACATCTGGCTGACCGAGACGCCGGTGCGTCCCAGAGGGCGGTATTCCATGCTGAAGCTCCTTGAGTCTTTGCTCGCGGCGGGTGGGTAGGATCAGACGCGTCAGCAGGCGGAGAGCCTGTCCACTTCACTCTAGCTATTAGCGGATAGCCTGTCCACTTGGATGGCCCATGCCTACGGACCAGTTCCCAAAACGAGCCGACGCCTTCCCAGAAGCCGACGCCTTCCCACGACGAGCCGACGCCGAGCGCAACCGCGACAAGATCCTCGCGGCTGCCCGTTCCGCGTTCGCCGATCCTGAGGCCGAAATATCGATGGCCGAGATCTCGCGCCGCGCGGGAGTCGGCATGGCGACGTTGTACCGCAACTTCCCCGGACGCCGAGAGCTCCTCGAGGCTCTCTACACCGACGAGGTCAACGCCGTTTGCAACGCCGCCGAGACCTCCGGCGGCGAGACGCCCGGAGCGATTCTGGAGGCTTGGCTGCACCGGTTCTTCGCCTTTGCCACCAGCAAGCGCCACATCGCCGCCGAGCTGCTCGAGCACACTGACCGCAGCGACCCGATATTCGGCAGCAACCGCGCCCGGGTGATCGCGGCCGGCCGGCCGCTCCTCGTTGCCGCGCAGCGCGCTCACGAGATCCGCGACGACCTCACCCTCGAGCAGGTCCTCGACATGGTCATCGCCATCGCCACGATCCACGGCGACACCCACTACCTCGAACCGATCCTCCAGACCGCGCTCGACGGCCTGCGCCCCCCGGGCGATGCGGGGCCCGCATGGCCGTGATGAGGCCTGCTCTCAGCTTGTAACACGTGTTACGGTTCTTGCATCTGCATGGCGAGTAAATCATGTGAGGATGACATGGAGAACCCGGGACGCATCGAGGAGCAGGTACGGTCGGCGTTCCCCGAGGGCTCCATCGAGCGGGTTCAGGTGCTGGCGTACGGCGACGATCCGGGGGTCGAGCCAGGAGAGACCGCGATCCGGGTCTTCATCAGCCGGGCAGGCCGGCCCGAAGGCGAGGAAGCCGACAAAGAGATCGTCAAGGCGTTCGAAGAAGTCAGCCGCCCGGTCATCAAGCGACTGGGTGACGAACTGCCCTTCGTCGGGTGGATGGACTTCCGCCCTGACGTGCAGGACGAGTCGGCGCGGTCGGGCGGCCCCTTCGGAACTGGGCCTTTCATCAGGTTCAGAACCCGCCGAGACCAGTGCGGTCCGCCGGATGAACCGTCCGAGCAGCTGACGCCCGTGATGACGCGGCTCGGGGCCGCCGATCTGGCGACGGTGGATACACTGATCGCCGCGGGCATCGCGAACAGCCGCGCCGAGATCCTGCGCTGGGCCGTGGGCCGCATCCGCGAAAACCCGGCCTACGCCCAGCTCCAGGACCGTGTGCACGAGATCAGCGAGCTCAAGGCGCAGTTCTGACCGTCCCAGACGCGAATACCACGGCTGAAACATTGCAGGAGCACACTGGGAACATGGGCATGCGACGGGTACGGGTGGGATGCGAGTTCGTGCATGTGGCTGCCGTGGATACCCCGGCCGTTCTCCAGGTCGAGCCCCAGGACGCGGCCCCGGTCAGCCTCGCGCGACGGGAGTGGTCGACGGAGCCAGCGGTGCGCATCCGCCACTACACCGACCTTTACGGCAACCTGTGTGCCCGGGCGATGCTGCCCGCCGGACGGTCCACGCTGCGTTTCGACGCCTCGGTGCTGGTGCCCGACGCGACCGAGGACGCCGATGAACAAGCGCCGGAGCTGCCACCGGAAGAGCTGCCAGACGAGGTGCTCATCTACACGTTGCCCAGCCGCTACTGCCTGCCCGACATGCTCGGCGACGAGGCCTGGTCGCGTTTCGGCGCCATGCCCCTCGGCTATTCCCGGGTCCAGGCGATTTGCGACTACGTCAACGGCCACCTGACGTTCGAGTACGGCAGGAGCGGCCCGCAGACCACGGCGGCGGATGCCAACGCCTCCGGGTTCGGTGTCTGCCGCGACTTCACCCACCTGGCGATCTCGTTCTGCCGGGCGCTGAACATCCCGGCTCGATACGTCTTCGGCTATCTGCCGGACATGGACGTACCGCCGGACCCGGCGCCCATGGACTTCGCGGCGTGGATGGAGGTCTGGCTGGGCGACCGGTGGTTTACCTTCGATCCGCGCAACAACCGCCGGCGTAAGGGCCGGATTCTGATCGGATCCGGACGGGACGCGTCCGACGTGGCCATGGTCACGACCTTCGGTGCACCGCTGCTCGAGTCGATGATCGTGCAGGCGCAGGAGGAGCGGGAATAAATCTCCTCGTGCGCGGCTCGCTCAGCCGAGCCGGGTGACCTCGACGGTGACGGCGAGGTGCTCCACCGCCGGGCCGGAGTAGATACCGGACAACGGGCGTACGTCCGCGTAGTCGCGGCCACGGGCCAGCAGCACGTGACGGCTGCCCACCTCGGCGAGACTGGTCGTGTCGGCCGCGACCCAGTCACCGGCCCAGAATTCCACCCAGGCGTGGCTCTCTCCTGTCATCGTCTCGCCGACCTCGGCTTCGGCGGCCGGGTAGAGGTAGCCGGAGACGTAGCGCGCAGGCAGTCCGACTGCGCGCAGCAGGGCCAGCGTGACGTGCGCGAAGTCCTGACATACTCCCTTGCCCGCGGCGCGGGCCTGGGCCGAGGACGTATGGACGTGTGTCGCACCCCGCTCGTAGCGCAAGGCCTGGTGGGTCCACTCCGCCGCGCGCAGCCCGGCCTGCACGGGCGTCGGCTCGGCGCGCAGGGACCGCCCGAGCTCGGTGAGCTCGGGCTCGGCGGTGACGTAGGAGGAGGCGGCGAGCAACTCGGCGAAGCGATCCTGAACCGCGGGCGCGGCCAGCTCGGACCAGCTGATGCCCGTCGGCACGGCGCGCGGCGGGGCGGTCTCCACCGTCGACGTGGCCAGCACGACAAGCTCGGTATGCGGCACATGGATGTCGAACGCGTCCACTGCCGTGCCCCAGTAGTCGACGTAGCGAAACGGCCGCACCGCGGGCGTGACGACGAGGGCGGCTTGCAGGGTGTGCTGCCCGTCGACGCTCGGCGGGGTCAGCCTCGCTTCGTTGTACGACGCCCGCACCGGGTTGGCGTAGTTGTAGACGGTGCGGTGCCGGATTGCGATCCGCCAGCTCATGAGCCAGTCTCCTTGAGGCTCCACTGGGGCGGCGGTGACCCGGCGAAAAGCCGTTGGGTCACCTCCTCACTGATCGTCGAGACGGCGTGCTGCAGTCCGAGCAGCCGGTCCGGCAGGCCGTCCAGGAGATCAGCGGCGGAGAGGAACTCTAGGTCGGTTCGGGCCCGGCCGATCGCCCGGCGGCCAGGTTCGTCCAGCCCTGAGCGCCCGGACGCTGGGTCCAGCCGGGCCAGCGCACGCTCCCCGGCCCGGAGCGCGTAGAAGACCGATCGGGGGAAGAGCCGGTCCACCAAGAGGAACTCCACCACCCGGGGAGCCTCGACGCCTTGCTGGTAGGTACGCAGGTAAGCATCGTGGGCGGAGCACGCTCGAAGGGTGGAGGTCCAGCCCTCGCTCGCTCGCTCGGCACCGATCCGGGCCGCGAGCAGGCGCGCGGTCATGTCCACCCGCTCCAGACTGCGGCCCAGGATCAGCGCGTCATAACTGGTGTCCCGGCTCATGCTCGCCTCGACGTACCCGGCCACGTTGGCCGCGCGGTCTCGGACGTAGGAGAAGAAGGGCGCGGGGCCGAAGTCGCGGGCGGCGGCCACCCGGTCCGGCAGGGAGTTATGGGTGGAGTTCAGGCACTCCCAGATCTCCGCCGAGAGCGCCTCCCGGGCGCTGCGGGCGTTCTGCCAGGCGGCGGACAGCGCGCCGACGATTGAGCTGGACGAGTCCTCCTGGTAGCCAAGCAGCTCCAGGACGGCTCGGGAGTCCCGGTGCCGCTTGGCGGTATCGCCCGGAACGCCCATGACCGCCAGCAGGACGGCGCACGCGCGAGCCTCGTCCACGCCCGGGTCTTCGAGCACTTCGTGGAAATGCACGTCAAGCAGCCGGGCGGTGTCCTCCGCCCGTTCGACATACCGGCCCACCCAGAACAGTGCCTCGGCGACCCGACTCAGCATCCTGGTCCCCTTACTGCTGCGGCTGGTCCTGGCGAGGACCGGCGTCGGGTTCGGCGCCGCCTACCGCCTGCGCGGGAAACGCCGACGGGCCGTCGTCTTCTGCGTCCCAGCCCGGCGAGGAGGTCAGCACCCAGGTGTCCTTGGAGCCACCGCCCTGGCTGGAGTTGACGATCAGGCTCCCCTCCCGCAGCGCCACCCGGGTCAGTCCGCCGGGCGGCACCCGGACCTGGACCCCATCGTTGACCGCGAACGGTCGAAGGTCGATGTGCCGGGGCAGCAACTTGTCGCCGAGCTGCGCCGGCGAGGTCGACAGCAGCACCAGCTCCTGCGCGATCCACGCCCGGGGCTCGGCCAGCACCTGCTCGCGCACGGCGGCCAGTTCGGCGTCGGAGGCCTGCGGCCCGACGACGATGCCGTGGCCGCCAGACCCCTGGACCGGTTTGACCACCAGCTGGTCAAGCCGGTCCAGGCAGTGCGAGCGCACGTCGGGATCGTCGAGCCGGTACGTCTTGACGTTCGGCAGTACGGGCCGCTCGCCGAGGTAGTACTCGATGAGCGCGGGAACGTAGGTGTACGTCAGCTTGTCATCGGCTACGCCGTTGCCGACCGCGTTGGCGATCGTGACGTTGCCGGCCCGGGAGGCGTTCACGATCCCCGGGCACCCCACCACGGAGTCGGCCCTGAACTGCACCGGATCGAGAAAGTCGTCGTTGACGCGCCGGTAGACGACGTCCACCCGCCGCTGCCCTCCGACGCTGCGCATGTACAAGATGTTGTCACGGCAGAACAGGTCCCGACCCTCGACCAGCTCAATGCCCATCTTGCGGGCCAGGAAGGCGTGCTCGAAATAGGCCGCGTTGCCGACCCCGGGGGTGAGCAGCACCACGACGGGCTGCTCAGCGCCGACCGGCGCAGACCGCCGCAACGCATCGAGCAGCCACCCCGGGTAGGAAGCGACCGGCCGCACCTGCTGCTCCAGGAACAGGCCGGGAAAGACGCGGGCCATGGTCCGGCGGTTCTCCAGCACGTAGGACATGCCGGACGGCACTTGCAGGTTGTCTTCGAGTACCCGCAGGAGCCCGGCCTGGTCGCGGACGATATCGATCCCTGCGAGGTGGACCCGTACGCCGTTCGGTGGTTCGATGCCGTACGCCGACCGGCAAAACCCGGCCGAGGTGGCGAGCAGAGAACGCGGCACCACTGCGTCCCGGACCACCTCGGCCGGCCCGTAGATGTCGGCCAGAAACGCCTCCAGCGCGCGTACCCGCTGCACGACGCCCGCTTCGACCAGCTCCCACTCGGCCGCCGGGATCAGCCGCGGGATCAGGTCGAGCGGGAAGACCCACTCTTCGCCGGCATGGGAGAAGATGACGCCCTGGTCGCGGAAACTGCGGTCCCGGGCCTCCCCCCGCCGCGCCAGGTCGTCGCCGGTGAGCGTCTGCAGGGCGTCGTACAACGCCCGCGTGTGCGGGTGCGGTAGACCATCCGTCCCGAACATCTCGTCGTAGGCCGGGCCGCGCGGGTACCTGTCGAGGAGGCCGCCCATAAGTGGATTCGTATCACTGGTCTGCTACCCCGTCATCCGCGCGTCGTTACAGTTGTGAAACAAAGGTAGTTCACTATGCAGTAATGGCAGCACTCACACCGCAGGCCCCCGAGGCCGGCCGGCTGACCTACGTGTTGCGCCAGCGCTTCAGCTACACCTATGACGCGCCGGTGCGGGACCTGGACCACCGGCTGGTCGTGGTGCCGCCACGCCGGCACGGCGACCAGCGGCGACGACGGTACTCGATCACCGTCTCCGCCGCAGACGCCCGGACCACCCAGCGGCGAGACGCCGCCGGCAACATAGTGACCAGGGCTCGCGTGCCGCTGGTGGCGGACCGGGTCGAGTTCGTGGTCGACGCCGTCGTCGAGCGGGTCGGGCCGGGCACCGACATGATCGTGCCGACCGCTGCTCTCACCGACTCACGGCTGCTGCGCCCGACCCGGCTGACCGCCGCCGACGCGGCCATCCGGCGGCTGGCGGCGACGATGGCCGGCCAGGACAAGCTAGCCACCGCCGATCGGTTCTGCGCGTACGTGCATGAGGCGATCCGCTACGCGTACGGGGTGACCTCGGTCGCCACCACCGCGGCCGAGGCGCTCGCCGGCGGGCAGGGAGTCTGCCAGGACGCCGCGCATGTCATGATCGCGCTCTGCCGGGCGGTCGGGCTGCCGGCGCGCTACGTCTCCGGACACCTGCTCGGCGAGGGCGGCACGCACGCCTGGGTGGAAGTCATCGTCGCCGACGCCAACGGCGCCCGCGCCGTAGCGCTCGACCCCTGCAACGGCTGCCGCGTCGGCGCGAATTACCTGACCGTCGCCACCGGGCGTGACTACACGGACGTAGCCCCGACCTCCGGATCTTATCTAGGCACCGCCCGCGGCAGCCTGACCGCTACTAAGCAGGTTGACCTCGCGCCGGCCTGACCTTCGCCCCTTCCGTCGGCCTGCCGGGCCGGCCAGACTAGCGGCATGGATGAGGTGGTGCGCCGCTACCGCGACGAGATGGACAGCGAGTACCAACCGGTGTTCGATCGGCTGCATCGGCTGATCGTGGCGGCCTGTCCTGACGCCGAAGTGGTGCTGTCCTACGGGATGCCGACCTACCGGATCGGGCGGTGCCGTCTCAACGTGGGGGTGTGGAAGCACGGACTGTCTCTGTACGTATCGCCGAACCGGGACGGCGGCTTTTCGGCACGTCATCCCGAGCTGGCCGCGGGAAAGGGGACCATCAAGCTCAGGCCCGGGGACGCCGCGCACATCACCGACGCGGAATGGCAGGATCTGGTGCGCGCTGCGCTATGCGGCTGACGTGGCGTGCGGCGGTTCCCCCAGCAGGACCGCTTTAATGATCGGGACTGTTATCAATGCGGCGAAGTCGCAGGAGTTCCAGGTCGACGATCTGCCGCAGGTGCGTGGGAGACCACCGCTCCGGGTCGACGATGGACTGGAACGACATCCCCTGGATCAGCGCAAACAGGCGGCCGCCTTCGGTGTCCGGGTCGATGCTTGACGACATGCGTCCCGCTGCAACGTCGGCCTCGACGAGGCGGGTCACCCGGTCCACCGCGGACTCCGCTCGGGACGCCCAGATCTGGGTCAGCTCGGGGTCGCCGACCGCTATGCCCTGATAGGCCAGCCAAACCCGCCATTCGAGTCTGGTCGAATCGTCGAGGGGCAGCAGCGCGCGCAGACACGCGGCCAGTGGGTCGTCGCTTTCGCGCATCGCCTGCTCCACCCGCGCCCGTGACCGGGAGGCCATCGTCTGGTAGGTGTCCAGGACCAGCTCTCGTTTGCTCGGGAAGTAGTGCGTGACCATGGTGGTACTGCCGGAAAGCCGCTTCGCGATCTTTGTGTTGGTCAGCGCGTTAATGCCCTCGTCGGCGATCAGTTCGGCGGCAGCGAGGACCAGGCGACGCCGTCGATCTTCCGCGTCGACCTTGGCGGGCATGGGGCTAGCTCACCTCCAGGGGACGGCGGCGAACCTGGACGGGCAGCAGCAGGGTCGGAATGTAAGGGAAGTCCTCGACGAAGGGGTCCAGCTCAGGCAGCGCGCTCATCGCTTGACCACGGCGCGGTTGCCGTCGCGCCACAGGTAGGCCTGGACGCGTTCGGCGATCTTCCAGCCGTCCGGGGTCCGGGCGAGCGTATCGGTGTAACTGCCCGCGATGACGTAGGTATCGCCGCCCGGGGTTCCCGTGCGCACATGCTGCGCCTGGAAGTAGCAGGTGGCGCGGGCGGTGTCACCGTCGACGTCGGCGATGACGTTGCCGAGCAGGTGCTGGGAGGCGTCCAGCTGCTCCAGGGCTCCCCTCGAGCGGGCCAGGATCGCCTCGATTCCGTCCAGGCGTCCGCCCGGGTGGACGAACGCGGGCGTGGCGGTGAAGCAGCTCTCCAACAGCGCCCAGTCCTTGGTGTCGAGCGCGAACGTGTAGCGCACGCACAGGTCGGCGATCTCCTGACGGTCGATCAGCCGCTGCACATCAGCGTCCATCGGGCCTCCTTGGTGCTGGGTTGGCGGGCTCGGGCCAGCGCGGCGACCTCAGCCTCGGAGGCGAGGTCGAACGTCCGGCCCCACAGCGGGTCCGACAGCGCCTGGTCCACCACGGCCGCGCCGGACCGGCCGAACCACTCAAGCGTCTGGGCATGCCCGGCCCGCAGGTCGTAGGCCGGCGAGAAGCCCAGGACCCGGGTGATCTTGCCCGGATCGAGCATTCCGTGATGGGCCGGGGTGAACAGCCGGGAGAACAGCGGGCGGTCCGCGCTCTGGGCCAGATCGTCGGGCAGCGGCACGACGTCCGGCTCCACGCCCACAACGTCAGCCAGCGTGGCGACGTAGGCCGCGCTCGTGACCGCGCTGGTGGTCACGTTGAAGACCTCGCCGACCGCGGCCGGATGCGTGGCCATGAGCAGCAGCGCGCGGCACAAGTCGTCGACGTGCCCGTAGGAGCCGACCACCAGGCCGTGGTACGGGAGCAGCACGGGGCGTCGCTCCTGGAGGCGGCGGAACATCGCCGCCTCCATGTCGTAGATGTTGTTGTACGGGCCGTAGATGGCGGCTGGCCGTGCGATCGTGGCCGGGAAGCCGCCGGTCACGTGGCGGGCGAGCAGGGCGCGCTCGGCCGCGACCTTGAAACCGGCGTAGGCGGTGACGTCGGGGGCCACGACCGGGCTGTCCTCGCGCCACGGGAAGGCGCCGGTCATCTGGTACAGGCTCTGCGACGAAACGTAGACGTAGCGGCCGAGGTGGCCCGCGAGCAGGTCGGCGAGGTGGCCGGGGTCGGCGCCGCCGGCGACCTTGGCCACACCGGATACGTCGAAGACCGCGTCCCACTCGGTGCCGGCCAGGGCCGCGCGCATTGACGTCGTGTCGGACCGGTCCGCGACCAGACGGGCCACCCCGGGCGGCAGCTCGACCGGGGTGACGCCGCGGTTGAGCACGGTCACGCCGGCGCCTTCGGCGACCAGGATCTCGACCAGACGGCGTCCGACGAACCCGGTGCCGCCCAGCACCAGCGTCTTCATGAGGCGGAGGGTGCGTAGCGCACGTGACGCGAGATGTCGCCGTACAGATCGTTGACCACGCGGCGTTCGGTCCAGTGCCAGCCGCCGTCCGTCCGGGTCAGCCGGTCCTGGTAGCGGCCGGAGAAGATCGGTTGCAGCGGGAAGTCCGGGAGGGCCTGGAAGACGATGACGTAGGCGGAGGCGGTGGCGGTACCGGCGTCCTCGTCGACGTCGACGACGACGTTGGTCGTGACGTGCTTGGTGCGCGTCAGGCCGTCGTAGAGCTGGACGTGGTCGGTGATCCACTGCCGGGCGGCGGCCGCGCCGGGCTCGGCCTTGTGCCACTGTCCGTGCTCGAATAGCGCGGCGAACTCGTCGAACCGCCCGGTGTCGAACAGCTCGGCATACCGGAACATCAGGTCGCTGATCTGCTTAACGGCGTCACTCATGAGATCCTCCCGCGGGGGTCCGGCCGGGGTTGGCGGTCCATCCCTGGGCCTCGGTGATGACGACACACTCGAAGTGCGCCAGGCCATGGCGCCCGTCGCAGGTCAGCCGGGTGAAGTTCTCCGCCCAGGCGTGATCGAATTCGAACGAACGGCCGTCGGATTCGGTGATGCGGGTGGGGTGCGAGACGTCCCAGACCTCGCCCTCGGCGTGGTAATCGCCGCGGTAGACACCCTGGCCCAGCCCGTCGTCGAAGCCGCCGAAGTAACCGCCGCCCTGGGTGTAGACCCAGCCGAGGTCCTCGATGGTGTACTCGCGCTGCACGCCGTCGACGTCGGTCAGCCGCACGGTGCCGCTGCGCAGCCGCCTGCCGCCCTCGTAGAACTGCAGGTCATGCTGCACGTCGACGACGGGGACGCTGCGATCCGGCAGCATGATGGCGCCTTTTCCCGATGCCTGGCGTCCGCTGGGGTCCACGAAGTAGAAGCCACCGTGGTCGGGCATGTCGAACAGCACCCACTGCCGCACGCCCGGCGCCCGCCGGCGCACGCCCACCAGCGGCGCTCCGTAGAGCCGCGGCCCGCCGCGGCCGGCTTGGTAACCCCACGAGTGGTTGCGGAAGAACGAGTCCGTCGTCCCGTTGAGCTCGGTCCGCCGGCCGCCGACCTGCACCCACCCTTCGCACTTGCCGGTGACCTCGTACGTAATCCGCTCGCTGATCAGCCGGCCGTCGATTCGGGTGAACTCCGCTGGGTCCTCATACGGCAGCGTGGTACTCCGGCACGTCACGTCCGCGGACATCCCGTACTCGTTGTCCGCCAGGACGAGGCGCACGGCCTTCAGCGGCTCGATGATCTCCAGCCGCAGCGGCCCCACGGCCAGCGTGTCCATGTCGGGCCGCAGCCGCCGGGAGACCCGGATGTTGTGCTGCTGGCCCGCGGACCGGACGCATACGAAGCCGTCGAGGACGTCGTTGTTCTGGTACAGCCGCAAGCTGGAGGCCAGCCCGACCTGGCCGGCCATGTCGCTGAGGCAGATGTAGTGCCCGTCGTTCCAGGCCGGGTCCGTCCCCGCCACCCCCGCGAAGGTCGAGGTGATCTGGTGATACGGGTACTCGTCCATCCCTATCAGCACGTCGCCCTCTCCTTCGCGAGCCTCATCGTGACGCGGCCTCTAGTCATTGACCGGCTCGAAATAGCGGCCGGCCTTGGCGCCCGGCACCTCACTCGCGGCGTCGATGACCAGGCAAGCACCGTTGACGTACCATGCCTCGTCGCTGGCCAGGAACACGGCCGCCGCCGCGACGTCCGCCGGCATGGCCGCCCGCCCGAACCTCTTCGCGAGCCGCTCCTCCACCTGGCCGAGTGCCGTCGGATCTCCGGTCACGACGCTGGCCGTCATCCCGCTGACCGTCGCTCCGGGCGCGATGGCATTGACGCGGACGCCAGCCGGCATCAGCTCGACCGCGGCCGACTCGGTCAGTCCCACGACGGCGTGCTTGGCCGCGGTGTACGCGTGCGGTCCGAGCCCGCCGCGCACGCCCGCCGTGCTGGCGGTGTTCACGATCGCCCCGAACCCCTGGGCTCGCATGACCCGTGCTCCGTGCTTGATGCCCAGGAACACGCTGGTCACCAGGACCGCCATGGTACGGTCCCAGTCCTGGCGGCTGGTGTCCAGCAAGGAGCCGACCACGCCGAGGATGCCGGCGTTGTTGAACAGGCAGTCGAGCCCCCCCAGCTCGGATACGGCGACCTCTATCAGGGCGGCCACGTCGGCTTCGACGCTGACGTCGGCGCGCATAAAGCGGGCGGCCTCCCCCAGTTCCCGGGCGAGCGCCTGCCCTCGCTCCTCCTGCAGGTCGGCGATCAGGCAGCGCCCGCTCTCAGCGACCAGACGGCGGACGATCCCTTCGCCGATTCCGCTTGCGCCTCCTGTGACGATGCTGACCTTGCCGTCGAACCGTGTCGGCACGTGTCTCCCTGCCTCTCCAGGCCTTGCACAACCACCCGTTTACACCGATCGATGTACATCGGTCAGTGTATACCGGCTGAAACAAATGGCACAAGGGCCGGGGATGGCAAGGGCGGGGATTAAGGGCCGGACGTTGACCCGGTCTGGCGGCGGTAAGTAGCGAGGTCGAAGTAGTCGCGCCACAAGGCGATCCGCCCGTCGCGCAGCACGAAGAGTCCGGCGACGGGCACCTCGACCCATCGGTCACCCAACTGGAAACGGTCGAGGCGCTCGTTCATGACCACGTCGCCGACCGCCACCTGGTGGCGGGTCACCCACTCGATCCCGTCGACCGCCCCGAGCAGCCTGCTGAGGGCGTTGCGGATGCCGTCGGGGCCGGTCACCGCTCCGATCGGCACATTGTCGTACACCACGTCGTCGGTGACCAGGGCGAGTGCGGCCTCCAGGTCCTGGCGCTCGATCGCCGCCACGAACGCCCGGACCACCTCGTCCGGCCCGGTCGATGGCCTGGTCCCGGCCGGGCTCCCAGCCTCGGGCCCCGGCTCCCCGGCGTACTCCTCGGCGGTCACCTCGCCGAGCCACTCGGTGTCGCCGCCCGCGGTGACGGCGACGTGGACCAGAGCGGTGTCCGGCCGGGCGCCGTGCCAGTGCCGCAACCCGACCGGCACGTGCACCACCCCGCCCGGCTCGATCGCGACGCGCTCCTGCCCTTCAAACCGGACCCAGCCCCGGCCCGACTCGCCGTAAAGCACCTGTTCACCGGTGTGAATGTGCCAGTGCGTGTGACCCCCGGGCGGGTAGTAGAACCGGTCCATCCGCAGGGCGCCGTCGGACGCGCCAAGCAGCAGTGGTGTTCTCTTCACCCCAGGCGTGACCTTCAACGTGCTACCGCCCTCAGCCGGGTCGCGGGTATCTGCGCGACGGACCGAGCAGCCTATCAAAAGCGGCCGGGCGCTACGGAACGTAGTCATGACGATGCGCTTACGGATGCCGCAGCCGGCTTACCCGGGCAGGCCCGCACGGAACAATCGTCACATCCCGTGTGTATGTGAGCACGCGGGGCATTTGGGTGGCCGCTGTTACTGCCGGGGAAAGGCTGGGGATCGCCATGACCGTACAGACCCACGACACCATCACTTCGACCCCGGCGAACCGCCGGGCGAACCGTCCGGTGCGCCGCACGGATGCCGGGATGGTCCAGCTGTCCCAGCGGGACATCGACGGGCTCATGCTGACCGGGGAGCACTACGGCGCGCCGGCCGACCTGCTCGCGACGGCGCTGCGGGTGACACCGGACCGGTTTGCGGCGATCGCGGCCCGGTGGCGGCGAGCCGGGTACGTGGCCGCCGGGCGGCTGGGCCCGGGGCCGAGGTGGTGCTGGCTGACCCGGGACGGGATGGCCGCCACCGGGCTCGGGTTCCCGGCCGGCCGCCCGGCGCTGGGCCGCCTGACCCACATCCGCGCCGTGCTGGCGGCCCGGTTGTGGATCGCGGCCAGCCCGGCCTGGGCGGCCGGGCAGCCATGGTGGCACTGCGAGCGGCGGCTGCGCGCCGACGTGCCCGCCGCCGGGCGTCGCGGGCACGTCCCGGATGCGGAGATTCACTGGCCGAGCGTCGCGGGCACCCCCTACGCCGGGCAGGTCTGGGCGATCGAGGTCGAGCTCACCCCCAAGGCGGCGGCCCGCACCGCGCGGATCATCACCGAGCTGCTGACCGCGATGCAGTACGCACAGGTGATCTACCTGACCGCCCCGGCCGCCCGGACGGTGGTGACCAGGACCACCGCGGCCCTTCCGCCCTGGGAACAGGCGCGGGTGGTGGTCCGGGATCTGCCGCGGTCCGCGTTCACCCTGGAGCCGTCGCGATGAGCGTGTGGTCGTGGCTGAAGCTGACCATGTTCTTGTGGCTGCTCCGCAAGACGGTCAAGTTCACCGGAGGGCTGCTGCTGGCCGCCGTGCTGGTCGCGGCGTGGCCGGTGATGCTGGTGGCCGTGATCGGGTATCTCGCGGCGTGGCTGCGCGGCTGGCCCCCGGTCCGCCTGTACCGCACCGCCGCGTGGACGCTGCCGGTCACGGCGGGCTGGCTGATCATCGTGGAGGTCCGCGCGCCTGGCTGGCGGTCGGCCGCCCTGACCCCGGGCCGGGCGTGGGCCCGCGGCTTCGACCACCTGACCGCGGCGGGCCTGGCCCACACGTTCGCCCTGCTCCTCCCGGTCGCGGTCCCGGCCGGACTGGCGCTGGCCGGGCTGGCGTGGGGGTGGCGGATCTATGCCGTGACCGCCGGGATCGGCGGCTGGACGGCATCCGCGCCGATCAGCTTCGACGCCCGCCAGTGGAAACGGCAGGTCCGCGCGGCCCAGGGCCTGAACAGGGCGCCTGGCGCCGTCCCGCTGCTGGCCAGAGGCGGCCGGATCCCGGTCGGCGCGACCATCCGCGCGATCGGCCACCGCTGGCGGCCCGTGTTCGCTCTGCCCGCGGAGGCGTGCGCCCGGCACATGGTCGTGGTCGGCGCGACTGGATCGGGCAAGACCAACCTGATGATTCGGCTGTGGGCGGGCTGGTTCACCGCCGCCCTCCAGGCCGCCCAGGCCGGACGGGGTAACCGGCCGCTGCTGATCGTGCTGGACTGCAAGGGCGGCCGGGACGCGCGATCCAAGGCCGACCGGACCCGCCGCCTGCTCTACGGCGCCGGTGCCCGCCGGGTCGCGATCTGGCCCGACGAGGCTCGCCTGTGCCTGTGGGACCTGCCCGCCTCGGACCTGGCCGTGCTGCTCTACCAGATGATCGACACCGGAACCGGCGCCGCGGCCTACTACGCCGACATCCTGCAAGCGGTCCTGACCATGGCCGTCCTGGCCCCCTGCGGCCCGCCGGTGAACACCGCCGGGTTCCTGGACCGGCTCGAGGCGAAATGGCTGCAGCACGCCTGGAGCGACGGCCGCCACCCGGCGGAGCTGGCCCAGGCCCGGGCCGCGGCCAGGCACCTGCCCGACATCCAGCTCCGGTACGCGACCCTGCTCGGCCGGCTCGGTCCCGCGCTGGACGGGCCCGGCACCCTGGCCGAGGCCGACGCCTGGTACTGCATTCTGGAGGGCACCCGCGAACCCTCGGTGGCCGAGGCGCAGGCCATGGCGCTGACCGAGCTGGCCGCCTGCGCCGCTACCAGCCTGGACGGCGAGCCGCGGGTGATGCTGCTGGCTGCCGACGACTACTCCGCCGTCGCCCGGCGGGTACCCATCTCCAACCTGTACGAACGCGGCCGGTCGCTGGGCATCGGGGTCCAGGTCTCCGCGCAGACCTGGCAGGGCCTGGGCCGGGATGACGATGAGCGCTACCGGATCGCGGCCACCGCTGACGGCGGGGTGTTCGTCCTGCAGGCTCCCTACCCCGAGCCGCTGACCGTGCTGGCCGGGAACCGGCGGGTGCTGGAAACCGCGCACAAGCTCGTCGGGAACCTCTGGGGCGATGAGGGCACGACCCGTATCCAGCGGACCTCGGTCGCCGACCCCGATCTCATCCGTCACCTGAAGGTGGGCCAGGCCTGCTACATCCATCGCGGCGCCGCGACGTTCGTGCAGGTCGCCCGGCCCAAGGCGTCGCCCCTCACGCTGCTCCCCGCACCCGCCGCCGAACCACTGGTCCAGGTGCCCAAGCCGCGCCGCGAACCCGACCCCGCACCCCCGGCCTGGCCGCAGGGACCGGCCAGTCTCGATGACGTCTTCGGGAGCCGTGATGAACCCTGACCCATTTGACGCGCTCGGCCTGCCGGCCCGGCCCGACCTGAGCGACGAGCAGGTCCGTTCCGCCTGGCGGGCGATCGCCGCCGCCACCCACCCCGACCGGCCCGACGGCGGCGACCTGGCCCGGTATACGGCCGCGTCCGCCGCCTATGCCCAGCTGCGCACCCCCTGGGCCCGCAGCGAGGCCTACGCCGACCTCACCGAGGATGGCGAACCAGACACCTCACCGCTGCTGGCCGTGCCCGCCGACGCCTGGCCACCGCCGGTCCCGCCGTGGCAGCCGCTCCTCAACCTAGCCTGGGTTCCGGCGCGGATCCGCCGCGGCCGTCCGCTGCGCCTGCTCATCCGCGCCACCGTCGCCGCCGCCCTGTCCCTGGTGGTGCTGCACCTGATCCCCGGTACCGCGGCCGCCCCGGCCGATGTCGGCGGCCTGATCTGGTGGTTCGTGCTGACCGGCCGCAAGGACCTGGCTCCCCCGCCCGAACGGTAAAGCCGGGTGGTTACCCGGAAACCACGGTGACGGTGCCCGCCGTGCCGTCCACCGCGAGCACCATGCCGTCCCGCAGCCGCGCAGTGGCGTCCGCCAGCGAGAGCACGCAGGGAATCCCGAGTTCGCGGGACACCACCACGGCGTGGCTGTTCAGCGCGCCGACGTCGACCACGACCGCGCCCGCCACCAGGAACAGCGGCGTCCAGGCGGCGTCGGTGAGCGGTGCGACCAGGATCTCGCCCGGCTCCAGGGCCATCGCCGCGGGCAGGTCCATGCCCACCCGGGCCCGGCCCTGGTACTGCCCGGCGCTGCCGCCGATCCCGTGCAGTACCTCGCCCGCGGCGGCCGGCTCGGGGCGGGGCCGGGCCCGCCGGGGCCAGCTGGGCAGCGGGGCGGGGTCGGCGTCGATGATGAACGGGGGCTCGATCTCGAACAGGGCCAGGTACTGGGCCAGCCGTTCGGCGATGACCGGGGCGAAGCGCGCCGGGTCCGCGACGTAGTCGTCGAGCTCGGATTCCAGCAGCATCATGACGTCTTCGGGCGCCGCGTAGTAGCCGGCCGCCACGCCCCGCCGGCCGAGCTCGCGCAGGGCCAGCCGCACCTCGTTGATCGTGGTGACGGCGATCAGCTTGGTCTTCTCGCGCAACGGGATGGTCCGGGCCGAGGACTGCAGGGCGACGTCGAAGCTCACCCGGCTCGCGTCGTCGGGCAGGGCGGCGCGGATGCGCTCGGCGGCGGCCCGGCGGGTGGCTTCCAGCCGGGCGTGGCGGGCGTCCGGCGAATCCTCGTCGGGGATGTGCCGCATGCTGTCGACCAGCGCGAGCACCTGGTCCGGGCCCGCCTCCCAGGAGATGGCGCGGATGTCCCACTCGTTGGGGCCGCGCTGCCCGAAGTCGGCCAGGAAGCTGTCGAGAGCCTCGGCGAACTTGACCACGGCGGGCTGAGCAGGGGAGGGCAGGGCCGCCAAGACCGCCGCCACGCCCTGGTCGAATACCGCGCTGAGCTCGGGTGAGGCATTGGCCAGCCGGGACAGCTCCCACAGGCCCCACGACGGCGACGCGGACGGCACCTCGCCGTAGCCCGAGATGAGGTCGAGCAGGGCCGCGGGCTCGCCGGCCGCGGCGCAGGCCTCGGCGAGCATCGCGGGCCCGACCGCGGAGCCGAACGTGGAGTAGTCGTGCCGGACGAACGCGTTGTCCAGCTCGGGCAGGAACGACCGGGCGTGTGCGACCAGGGCGGCCTCCGACAGCGCGGCCAGGTCCGGGCGGCCGCGCCGCAGGGCGAGGACGCGTTCGGTGTCGGCGTCGATCTGCGGGAACTGCGACGCGGCCAGGATCTCGCCGATCGTCTGCGCGATCTTCGCCGAGCACTCACCGCACGGGTCGTCCGGGTGCGGCTGGTACGACGGCGCGGCCGCCGCGCTGCCGAGCAGGGTCGCGTCGAACGCCTCGACCGTCATCCCCATCCGGATCGCCAGGACGCGGCAGTGCGAGAGGTTGATGTAGAAGTAGCCACCGAACAGCCCCGCGACGGGCGGGCGGTCCATGGGCAGCTCGCCCTCGCGGTAGAAGCCGAACTCGACCAGCCCGCGCAGCCACCCGGGCAGCAGGCCCTGCTCGAAGACCAGGGTCCAGCCGAGCGGGCTGGCCGGATCGGGCAGCACCTCCCCGGCGTTGGCCCGGGTGTAGAAGGGCATCCGCGGGCTGCGCGGCCAGTCGGTGAGCCAGCGATCGGGCAGCGTCACCACCGGCCGTGGGCTCACCCGGGGGCGCCTTCCAGGATTCGCACCGTCCCGGCGAGCCCGTCGATCTCGACGTGCGTGCCGTCGGCGATGCGGTCGCGGGCGCGGGACACCGATACGACGCACGGCACTCCGAGCTCGCGGCTGACGATCGCGGCGTGGCTGGACGGTGCGCCGATGTCGCAGACGACGCCGCCCGCGACCAGGAACAGCGGCACCCACGACGGATCGGTCGTGGAGCAGACGATGATGTCGCCGGGGTCGAGGTCGGTGATGTCGGCCAGGCCGGAGACCACCCGGGCCCGGCCGCGAGCCACGCCCGGCGAGACGCCCAGCCCCTTCAGCTCATCACCAGGAACGGCCCTGGTCACCGCGACGTCGCCGGATCGCAGCGGCCACCGTGAGAGCGGCGGTATGGGCTCGCCGTGCACGACGACATAGGGCGGGACGCGGGCGCCCAGCTCAGCGAAGTCCGCGGCGCGCTGGGCCAGGCGTTCGCGCCAGCCCTCGGGGGCGGCGGCAATCTCGTCCAGTTCGCGGTCCAGCAGCATAAAGACGTGCTTGGGGTGCTCGATGACGCCGCGTTCGGCCCACCGGCGGCCCAGCTCAACGAACGGCAGCTTGGCCTCGAGCATGGCCCGCACCGCGGCGTCCTTGCCCTTCTCGCGCACCTGGTAGAACACCGTGCCCGAGCGGAGCGCGGACGCCAGCACGCCCTGGGTGGCCTCATCGCCGGCCGCCGCCGCCAGCAGCTCGGAAACCAGCTGTTCCCGGCGCGCGGTCAGGGCCACGGCGCGGGACGCGGGAGAGTGGTCATCGTCCTGGCGCCGCAGCTGGTCGATCATGCTGAGCGGCAGCTCCGGGCTCAGCACCCAGCTGTCGGAGGAGATGTCCCACTCGTTCGGCCCGCGGTGCCCGTCGACCGCGAGCAGGTGCTCGAACTCCTCGACGAACGCCTCGGCCTCCTTATCCTCCGACGCACGCAGCCGACCGATGGCCCCGTCGATCCCCGCGTCCAGTTCGGCGCCGACCCGCTTGGAAGCCCGGGCCAGGCGGGACAGCCGCCACACCCGCTCGGCCGTGGCCGCGCTGGCGACTCCGCCGATCGCGCTGAACACCTCGGTGGCGGCGTTCGGGAAGCCCAGCGACGCGGCGATCGGGCCCACCACGGAGGGGCCCACGGTGGCGGCGATGGTGATCACGGTGTAGAGGTCCCAGGTCGGGCGCTGCCGGTAGTTCGCGGTCCGGCCGTATGCGATCAACTCCGCGTCGGTCAGCGCGGGCAGGTCCGGGCGCTCCTGCGACCATGCCTGTACCTGGGCGATGAAGTCGGTCAGGTAGCCCGGAGGCTGGGTGGCGGCCAGGATCTCGGCGAACCGGGCCCCGATGGCCTCGCTGCGCTCCGGGGACTCGTCGCGAGGATCGGGCACGTAGCGCGGGACCGACCGGTTCTTCCCGAAGAACTGCTCATCGATGAGGTCCGGGCTGCCGCCGGGCGCCCGGACGCCGAAGACCCGGCCCAGCGACACCTGGTTGAAGAAGTAACCGCCCCAGTTGCCGAAGGTTTCCGGCACCGGCCAGGTGAATTCCTCCGAAGTAAACCCGCCGAGCGTGACCCAGCCGTCCGCCGTTCCTGGCGCGATTCCTTGCTCCCAGGTCAGGCTCCAGCCCAGCGGCGAGTACGGCTCCGGGCCGACCTCGTCGGCGTTGCCCCGGGTGTAGATCGGGAAACGCGAGCTGGTCGGCGTGTCGGTGAGCCAGCGGTCGGGCAGCGGCACCGCCGCGTTCACCACTGCGCGGTACCGCCGTCGACGTTGATCAGCGCGCCGGTGATGCCGCCGCCGATTTCGCTGGCCAGCAAGCTAGCCATGGCAGCGACCTCCTCGACCGTGTTCAGCCGCTTGATCGCGGACTCCTGCGCGTAGTTGTCCATGAACTGCTGATAGGTGATGCCCGCGCCGGCGGCCGCCTGCGGTCCGAGCTCGCGCATGGTGTCCGTCTCGATCGCGCCGGGGCAGATCGCGTTGCAGGTGATGCCCTTGGCGCCGTACTCGAACGCGACGGCCTTGGTAAAGCCGTTGATGCCGTGCTTGTTGGTGATGTAGTGGCTGACCGCGGGCTTGTTGGCCTGCTTGCCCTCGACCGAGGAGATGTTGATGATCCGGCCCCAGCCGCGCTCGAGCATGTACCGCAGCGCCCGGCGGGTGCCCCAGAACACCGCGTTCAGGTTGAAGTCCAGCGCATCCAGCCACGCCTCGTCGGTCATCTCGTGCACCAGCGCGAACCCCTCGGTGCCGCCGGCGTTGTTGACCATGATGTCCACGCTGCCGTACCGCTTGGCGGCCTGGTCGACCAGGTTGTTGACGTCCCCCTGGCGGCGCACGTCACACTGCACGAAGCTGGCCCGGTCGCCGACGCCCATCTCAGCCAGGGCCTGCTGGCCCTTGTCCGGCGACCTGCCACCCAGCACCACGGCGGCGCCCGCGGAAGCGAACGCCTCGGCGATGGCGCGGCCGATGCCGCGGGTACCGCCGGTGATCACGGCGACCCTCTTGTCCAGGAGCGGCGCTGCTCCGGCCTCGGTCACATCCAGCTCCTCTTCTTCGATGTCGGTTGCTCCGCCGCCGCTCATGGCAGCATCTCCTTCAGGACACGGTGGAAGTGTTGAACGCCTGGTTCGTTGCGGCCGAACACGAAATCCTGGCCCGCGGCCGCCGCCAGGCCGCGCTGGACGCCGTAACCGGTCGCGTAGTCCTCGTCCATGACCACGTCGTGGAACCAGTCACGGGTGTGCTCGGCGGCCTTGCGCTCGTCGTCGTCGGCGGGCTGGTGGCGCAGGGCCAAGATCTGCTGGGTGTGCGAGGTGTCCCAGGTGGTGCCGGGCAGCACGAGCGACACCACGACCTGGGAGCGCCAGCCGCCGGCCACGGCCAGGCCGGGGAACAGCCAGTAGATCGCGCCGACGCACAGGGCCGGGTTCCACTGCTCGCGCGGCTGGTCGACCGCGTGGGCGATCGGCCGCAGCGCGAACGAATTGCGCTGGTGCGGGCCCCAGCCGTCGAAGGCGGCCATGTTGGACAGGTTGGTCCGGAACACCGTGGTGCGGTGCAGCGACGCGAAGTGGTAGCCCTCCAGGTAGCCGTCGATGACCACCTTCCAGTTCGGCCCGGCCAGGGTCCGGGTCGAGTAGTGGAAGCAGTTATCCAGCGCCATCGCCTCGAGCAGAGTGATCAGCTCGGCGCCCAGCCACTCGTCCAGGTCGATGGTGGCCTTGGGGTCCAGCGAGACGAACACCAGCCCGGCGCGCTCGGCGGCGGGCAGCGCGAACAGGCTCATCGTGTCCCGGTCGACGCCGCCGAAGGTCTCCTCGCCGTAGACGGCGACCAGGCAGCCCTTCAGGTCATAGCTCCACGCGTGGTACGGGCAAGTCAGCCGGTTCGCCTTGCCGATGCCTTCGGGCACCAGCTCGCCGCCCCGGTGCCGGCAGGCGTTGATCATGGCCCGGACGGTGCCGCCCGGGTCGCGGGTGATCACCACCGGCGTGCCGGCCACGTCGATGGCCTTGTAGGTGCCCGGCCCGGGCAGCTCGCAGGACAGGGCCAGCGGCAGCGGCACCTTCTTGAAGACGGTCTGAATCTCCTGCCGCCACACGTCCGGGTCCCGGTAGTTGTTGACCGGTTCGCGCCACTGGTCCGGCGCCTGGTCGGTGGACTTGTTGCGGTAGTGCTCGACGAGCCGGGCCATGACGTCGAACGCGTCCTGGCGCACGGCCGGGTTGAAGTCGATCCCAGCTACGTAGTGTGGAGCAGCCATTCTGTGTGCCCGTCAGTCGTCGGCGTCGAGCATGTCCTGCACGACGGCGTGGAAATGGGTGATCTTGCACTCGCGGTTGTTGAACACGTTCCGGGTGTAGGCGGTGGACCGGCGCGCGGCCGCCCATTCCTGGTAGATCTCGACGTCCTCGGCGACCACGCTCTTGAGCCGCTCCCAGTGGGCGCCGGTCTTGGTCAGGTACTCGTCGTCGCCGTCGGGGTACCACAGCTCCCAGGTCTCGAACCGGGTCCGGTCGACCGCGATCGGGACCGCGCGGAACAGCTGGAGGTGGGCCGGGTTGTTGTTGAACACCGAGGTCGGGAAGATCGTGTAGTGGCAGATGGCCAGGCCCTGGTGGTCCAGGGACTGGTTCAGCTCCGGCAGCACGCCCTTGTACGGGATCACCATCATGCCGTTGCGGCCGAACACGAAGTACGTGCTGAACCGGCCGTCCTTGACATCCTGCGGGGAGATGGAGTGCAGGTGGGCCGCGTGATAGTTCTCGTTGAAGCCGTCGATGACGACCTTCCAGTTCGCCTCCAGCTCCCAGGTGAGCTTGTCGTGCAGCACCATGTCTTCCATCCGGTAGGCACCCAGGTCGCCCGCGATCTCCGCGCCGATCCAGTCCGCCAGCGGCGGCGCGGCGCCCGGCCCGGCGAGCACCGCCCACACCCAGCCGCCCCATTCGGCGACCTCGATCCCCGGCGCGCACGCGTCCTTGAGCTGCCGCTCGTCGAAGTCCTCGCGGTCCGGCACGCCGACCAGCGTGCCCTGCAGGTCATAGCTCCAGCTATGCCAGCGGCAGGTGAAGCGGCGGGCACCTTGGCCCGACCTGGGCACGATCCGGGCACCGCGGTGCTGGCAGACGTTGTGGAAGCCGCTGATAGTGCCGTCGCGGCGGCGGCTGATGACGACGGTCTCGCCCTGACCCTCCCACACCACGTGATCACCGGTGCCCGGGATCTCGCTGGACCGGCAGATGATCTGCCAGCTGCGGTTCAGCACCTTGCGGCGCTCGGCCTCGAACCGGGCCGGGTCGGTGTAGACACGGGAGTCGAGCTCGGCGGGGCCGATGTCGGGGATCAGCGGCACGCCCGCGCCGAACCTGGCCGGCAGATCTCCGCGATGCGGGACGTAAACCATGTCGTCTCCTAGTTAGCGGAATCAGTCTGGTGAAACTGCCGGTTTCGATTATTCATGTGATGGGCGGTACGGGGCAACACCCCAGCTAGATCGATTCGGCCGGCCGCGCGCCGCCCGGTCTGGAAGGCTCTGACTACGATCTGACTATGCAGCCGCATCCGCTTCCGGCTTCCCCGTCTACCCCGTCCCCCCCACGCAAACCTCCGGCGCAGGCGCCCTCGCCGACGTCGCTCGACAAGCCGTTCCTGACCGGACAGCCGGACGTCGTCCAGCTGACCTTCGTCCGGCACGGCAAGCAGGACGTGCCGTCGGGCGCGTTCACTCCCGCGCTGTGGGCGGACCCGCCGCTGTCGGACCTAGGCAAACGGCAGGCGGCCACGGTCGGCAAGGCCCTGGGCAGCGAGCCGATCGCCGCGGTGCTGTGCAGCCACCTGCAGCGAGCCGTGGAAACCGCCCGCGAGGTGGCGGCTCCGCACGGCGTGGAACCTGTCATCTACCCGGAGTTGCGCGAGGTGGAGACGTACCGGGACGTGCCCGACGGGGTCCGGCTGGAGGACGTCCTGTCCCCGGTGATGTGGCACGGCGTGCGGGAGCGGTTCAACCGCGAGCTGCGCTGGGACGTGTCGCCGTTCTCCGAGAGCAGCGCCGAGTTCCGGCACCGGGTGGTCACCGTGGTCGAGGGCATCCTGGCTCTGCACAAGGGCCAGCAGCTCGCGGTCGTCTGCCACGGCGGCGTCATCAACGCCTACATCGGCCATCTGCTCGGCCTGCGCCAGGACATGTTCTTCCGGCCCGCGCACGCCTCGGTGAGCCGGGTCCTGACCGGCGGCGGCAGGCGGGTCATCCATACCCTCAACGAACTGCACCACCTGCAGGCCGCCGACCCCTCGCTGGTCACCTTCTGACGAGATAGGCACGGATTCCATGGACGCACTGGGTCCCCGGTTCGAGCGGTTCCTGGCCGCCGTCGAGCCGGACCGCGCGGGCCGGGTCATCGCCTGCGAGGCCATCACCGGCGGATACAGCCGGATCAGCGCCCGGGCCCTGGTGCGCTGGCGCGGCGGCGCGGAGGAGACCTTCATCCTGCGCGGCGACCCGCCGCCGGGCAGCGGCGTGTTCACCAGCGACCGGGACGCCGAATGGGACCTGCTCACCGCGCTGTCCGCCGCCACGTCGATCGCCACCCCGGCGGCTCGCTGGTATGACCGCTCCGGTGAGTACCTGGGCTCGAAGGCCATCGTGATGGACTGCGTGGCGGCGGTCTCACTGCAGGACGAGATGGCCCGGGCCGCCAGGGTGGACACTGGTGCGGGCCCGCTGGCCGACCTGTTCGTCGACACCTTCGCGCAAGTGCATCAGACACCGCTGGACCTGCTGCCCGCCCAGATGCCGCGTCCGCCGGACGGCCCGGCCTACCTCGACGGGGTACTGGCCGGCTACGACCGGATGGCCGGGAAGTACCCGAGTAGCGCGCCGGTGCTCCGGTACGTTAGCTGGTGGGCCCGGGCCCACCAGCCTCCGCCGGTGCCGCTCGGGCTGGTACACGGCGACTGCCAGCCGTCGAACGTCCTGGTGGGGCCGTCCGGGCCGCCGCTGGTCATCGACTGGGAGTTCGGGCACATCGGCGACCCGCGCGAGGACCTCGGTTACTACACACAGATCCCGCTCCAGCCGAACGTGTACTGGGCCGACCCGGAGCGGTTCCTGGGCCGGTACCGGGCCGCCACCGGGCTGACCGAAGAGCAGGTCAACCCGCGGGTGGTCGACTACTTCCTGATCATCGGGATGGCGGCGCTGCTGGAGCAGCTGCTCGTGGCGGCCGCGGCCATCGGGGCCGCCGAACGGCCCGGCATCCTGGCCTCGTACCTGATCAACGCCATCTCGCACCAGCACGACATGTTCCTGGCCATCTGCGACCGGCTGAGCTGAAGGGATGGGGATGGGGCTGAAGTTTGGCGTTGGGGTTGAGGCTGAGCTGAATTGAGGAGGTGCCCGTCATGATCACCAGGCCCACTACTGATGTGCTGATCGAGGACTGCTGCCGGGAGCTGACGGAGGCCATCCTGCCGGGGCTGACCGACGAGACGCTCAAGCTGCGGCTGGTCATGACCGAGACGGTGCTGCGCAACGCCGCGGTGCGGGCCGCGCACGAGATCGCGTGGATGCGCGAGGAGACGACGGCCCTGCTGGACTACGCCGGACGGGTGGCGGCGCGGCACGGGAGCGAGGCGCTGCGGGCCGCATTGGCCGAGGTGGGCCCAACGGACAGCCTGCACCTGGCCGACGTGGCCGACCGGTACGAGCGGGCCGGGCAGGCGTTCACGGCCGCGCTGGCCGCGGCGCAGGAGGCGGGGGACGCGGACCTGGTCGCGGAGGCGCGAGAGCTGCTGCGGGACCGGATCGCGACCGAGAAGGAGGTCATGGCGACCTACGAGGTAGTCGGGCGCTGACCGGTCACGGGGTGCGGGAGTAGGGCATCGGGCGGACTAGCTCTAGGGCTTCGTCGGCGACGGACTCGGCGTAAGCCGCGTGCCAGCGCGCGGCGTCGGGATGGTTCCGTACCGCGGTGAGGGCGTCCAGCGCCCCGTTCGCGGACGGGATCCGCCACAGGTGGTAGACGGCGCCGAGGCGGCCGATGCCGGGGGTGAAGGCGCCGATCAGCCGCCAGCCTTGGCCCTCCAGCACGGGCGCCATCTCCGCCATCGCGGCGGCGAAGACTCTCTGCTTGCCGCGGACGAGCTGGATCTTCACGTGCAGGTATACCGCGCTGTCCTCGGTCACGGGTGGGTTCCGATCTGCGTGTTTCGATCTGGGCGGCCGCCGGACTTTGTGTAATAGTATTCCAGAAAGTACGGCGTCAGCTCGTAGGGTACCGAGGAGGCCGGCCATGCGGTTCGAGGGGAAGGTCCTGATCGTTACGGGCGGGGGGTCGGGGCTCGGCGCCGCGGTCGGGCGCCGCTTCACGGCCGAGGGGGGCCGGGTGGCAGTGGCCGATCGCGACGAGCAGCGGGCGCAGGCGGTGGCCGGTGAGCTCGACGGCGCGATCGCGCTGGGAGTGGACGTGGCCGCCGAGGACGAGGTGGGCCGCTGCGTGGACACCGTAGCGCAGCACTTCGGGTCGGTCGACTGCCTGTTCAACGCGGCCGGGCACGCGGAGTTCGGGCCGATCGAGGAATGGTCGTTCGAGCGCTGGCAGCGCATGATGAACGTGCACGTAGGCGGCACCTTCCTGTTCTGCCGGCAGGTGCTGCCGGTGATGCGCAAGCGGCCCGGCGGCGCCATCGTGAACGTCGCGTCGGTGGCCGCGGTCAAGGCCCAGTCCAGCAACGCGCCGTACGGCGCGGCCAAGGGCGCGATCCTGGCCTTCTCCCGCCAGCTGGCGCGCGACGTGGCGCCGGAGATCCGGGTGAACACGGTCGCGCCGGGACGCGTCAGGACCGGCATGACCGAGCCGCTGATGATCGCGCGGGCCGGCAGCGTGGAGCAGGGATCGATCGCGTTCGGCCAGGGCAACCTGCAAAAGCGGGTGGCCGAGCCGGAGGAGATCGCGGCCCCGGTCTGCTTCCTGCTGTCCGGCGACGCGAGCTTCATTACCGGGACGCTGCTGGTCGTGGACGGCGGGGAAACCGCGTGACCCCAGCGGGCCGACGGGCGTTGACCAGATACTGAAGTCAGTGTAAACATTGGCCCATTCAAAGGAAGGCCAGCCGAAGGCCAAAGGAGGGCCAGCATGGGGAAACTCGACGGCCGGGTGGCGGTCATCACCAGCGGGAGCACCGGGATCGGGCGGGGCATCGGGGAGGCCTTCCTCGCGGAGGGCGCCCAGGTGGTCATCAACGGCCGGGACCCCGAGAAGGGCGCCCGGGCGCTGAAGGAGATGAACGCCGGCGAGCACGGCCACTTCATCAAGGGCGACGTCACCGTCCGCGAGGACATCGACGCGGTGGTGGGCGGGACGGTCGAGCACTTCGGCAGGCTCGACATTCTGGTCAACAACGCGGGCGGCCTGATCAAGACCGCGCCGGTGGCCAACCTGGCCGACGAGGACTGGGACTACGCCGTCAAGTGGAATCTGTACTCGGCGTTCTGGGCCAGCCGCAAGGCCCTGGAGTACATGATCCCGCAGCAGTCGGGGCGGATCATCAACATCTCCTCGGTCGAGGGCAAGCACGGCAAGCCCGCCATCCCCGCGTACGTGACCTGCAAGCACGCGCTGATCGGCCTGACCAAGGCGATCGCCAGGGAGAACGGCACCCTCGGCATCACCTGCAACGCGATCTGCCCCGGGCTGGTCTGGACCGACGTCCTGCGGGCGACCGGGCCGGACAGTGCCCGGGAAATGGGCCTGACCTTCGACCAGATGGTCGACCAGTTCGCCCAGGAGACCGCGCTCAAGCGGATCAGCACGATCGAGGAGGTCGCCGCGGTGGCGGTCCTGCTCGCCTCGGATGTCGCGGGCGGGATCACCGGCTCGGCGTACAACGTCGACGGCGGGACGGCGGCGTACTGACTCCGCGAGTTCCCGCGAAAAGGGAGGACCATGACCGACGCCTTGGCCCCCGGATATCACACCGCGGTCGAGTCGGCCGTCCGATGGGCTGAGGTCCCGCCGCCGTCGGTCGTCGCGGAACTGCAGAACCTCGTGCAGGCTTACGCGCTGCTGACCGATGAGGGCCGCGAGGCCGAACTGGCCGCATTGTTCTGGCCGGACGCCGTCTGGGACGGCCAGGAGCTTCGATATGGCGTCGCCACCGGCCCCGCGGCCATCGCGAAGCTAGTGCTCGCGCACTTCGACGCGGCCAGGCCGATCATCCACATGCCCGGGCCGCCGCTGCTGACGGCAACCCCCGACGGCGATGTGGAAGGCATCTGCTGGTGCCTGGCGACCCGGCTGACCGACGGCCGGACCGCTCCGATGATCTACTTCTACTATCACGACCTCATGCGATGCGATGCCGAGGGTCACTGGCGGTTCGCGCGCCGCTTCCTGCGGTTGCGCTTTCGCGATGCCGATCACGCCGACCACACACCATAAGCGCGGTCCTGCTCTGGCACGGCCGCACGCGGTCATCCTGCCGCGCGCGCCCAGGCCTTTTTGAGGGCCAGGATCTCGGCGGTACTGGTCTCCCGGGCGATATACGGGATGTCCAGTGCGTAGCGCATCCGCTCGCGCGGAATCCGGCGGTGCACCCCGGCGACGTCTTCGAGGATCGCGCCGTACAGCGACGCCCCATCCATGCAGAAGACGTCGATCAGCACCAGCCGCCCGTCGGCGGCTCGGCGGATGTGGGCCTCGTTCAAGTCGCACCTACCCCACCAGGGCGTCGACTTCCGGTACCCCGCATCGATCAGCTGGGCGGCCCGCCGTACCTCCTCGAACTCCGCATCGCCGGCCGCGGTCCGCCACTGCTCGGCGACCTGCTCGGCGACCGCCTGGTCCACGGGAGCGGCGAACTCCAGGAAGACGACCGACCCGCCGCCTTCGAGGTCGGCGGCCAGCTCGATGCTGGGCAGCCACCGATGGCCGGCGCACTCGCGGCACAGGTCCACGAAGGCCGCATACGCGGGGTCAAACGGACACACCCTCGCGACGACGGTTCCCTCCGGGGACCGCAGCGCCACCGCCCAGTCGCCCACCCCGCATGGCACCCAGCCCGCGAGGGCCAGCTCGGCCAAGACCTGGCGATGAGACAGCGACGCCCAGGGCAGTCCGGGAATGCGCGGCAGGCCTGCGCTCAGCTCAGGCACGGCGGGATCGTACCGGCGTTCAGGCACGGCGGGATCGTACCGGCGCGTGACCGGGTGAGGCACCGGATTTATCCGGCGAGCCGGCTGGGGGGCACGTACGGTGGTCGTTCGGGCAAATAAGACACCGGAGCAGGACGGGCGGCGGCGCGGGGGACGGTCACCGGCTCAGTCGCGGCGCCGGGGGTAGGCCCAGCCTTTCTCCTCGGCCAGCAGGGCCTCCACGATCTGGTAGGCGCGGATCGCGGCGGCGTCGGCGGCGGCGCTGACCTGGTAGCCGATCGCTCCCCCGGTGGCGGCCTGGATCGCCGCGAGCAGGGGCTGGTCCTCGGCCATGGTGCCCTCGTAGACCTCGCGCAGCCGGTCGGTCACCGACTCGTCGCCGTGGGCGTAGTTGCGGGCGCCGCGCCAGATGATCAGGGTGCGGCCGGCGTCGACCGGGGTGAAGGCGCGGATGAACACGCCCCGGTAGTCCTGGTCGGGGCCGATGATGTCCATCTCGTCCACGTGCAGGGCCGGTGAGACGAAGGTGCCGGTCTCGCGCTGGGTGTACTCCTGGTCCGCGGGCAGCCCGGTGGCGTCGTGCTGCCAGCCGATCAGCGGGGCGGGAGTGAAGGTCCGGCTGTAGGAGACGGTGGTCTCGGCCACCTCGATCCGCAGCGGCGGCGGGTCCTGCACGTAACCGCGGTGGATCCGGTGCGGGTGGACGTAGGGGAAGTGGGTCCGGTCCAGCGCGTTGTCGTGCAGCAGCAGGTAGTTGACGGCCATCTCCAGCGAGCCGCCCAGGACCGTCCAGCCGGGCTCGCGCAGCGGCGGCAGGTCGGGCGGCTCGGTGCCGCGGCTGCGCGCCGGGTTGCCGGGCCAGATCCAGACGAACGGCGGCCGCTCGATGACCGGATAGCTGTGCACCCGCGCCCCGTACGGCACGTGGCGCTGGGACGGCACGCGGACGCACTGGCCGTCCGGCGCGTAGGTGAAGCCGTGGTAAGCGCAGACGACCCGGTCGCCGTCGAGGGTGCCCATGGACAGCGGCGCCGCGCGGTGCGGGCAGCGGTCATCGAGCACCGCGGCCTGGCCGTCCTCGGTCCGGAACAGCAGCAGCCGACGCCCCAGCGCCTCGCGCGCGAGCAGCGACCGGCCCACCTCGTCGCTGGTCGCGATCACGTACCAGCAGTTCAGCGGGTAGTTCGCGGACCCGGCATTATCGGTCATGGCCGCCTCCCGGTGGTCTTCACAGGTCGAGCACCAGCGAAAAGGACTTCGACCGCGAGACGCATATCATCATGTACTCATTGGCCTCCCGCTCGTCCTCGGACAGCAGCGAGTCGCGGTGATCGGGGACGCCCTCCAGCACCTGGGTCTCGCACGTGCCGCAGACGCCCTCCAGGCAGGACGACAGCACGCTGACGCCCTGCTCTTCGAGCGCGTCGATGATCGACTGGCCCGGCGGCACGGTGACGGTCAGCCCGGAGCGCTGGCAGACCACCTCGAATGGGGCCTCCTGCGCCTGGCCGGGGGCCGGCTCGGGCTGCGGCTTGGCGGCGAACCGCTCCAGGTGCAGGGAGCCGGCCGGCCAGGCCGCGCAGCGCTGCTCGGCCGCGGCCAGCAGGCCTTCTGGCCCGCAGCAGTAGACCAGCGTGCCGTCGGCCGGGTCGGCGAGGATGTCGTCGAGCGGCAGCAGGCCCTTGGTGTCCTGCGGCCAGGGGTTCACCCGGTCGCCGTAGGCGGCCAGCTCGTCGAGGAAGGCCATGGAGGCCTGGCTGCGGCCGCCGTAGTACAGCCGCCAGTCCGCGCCCGCCTCGGTCGCGGCCGCGACCATGGGCAGGATCGGGGTGATGCCGATGCCGCCGGCCAGGAAGATGTAGCGCGGCACCGAGTGCAGCGGGAAGTGGTTGCGCGGGCCGCGGACGGCCACCTGGTCCCCGGCCTGGAGCGTCTCGTGCACCCGGCGGGAACCGCCGCGGCCGTCCGGGTCGAGCAGCACCGCGATCCGCCAGCGGTGCTGGTCGCCGGGGGTCCCGCACAGCGAGTACTGCCGGACGGTGTCCTCCAGCAGCAGGTCGATGTGGGCGCCCGGCGTCCAGGCGGGCAGCTGGGCACCGGCCGGGTCGGCCAGGGTCAGGGATACGACACCCTCGGCTCGCGTCTCGCGGGCCGTGATGAGCAGATCGCTGCGGCGTTCGGAGAATACGGTCAACATCGCGGCGCTGGGCGTCTCAGCCGAGGACATGCTGCTCCTTGACTGGTCGGCTACGGCACGATGACGGCGCGGCCGGAGAGCTGGCCCTGTTCCATCAGCTCGTAGGCGTGCAGCGCCTCGTCCAGGCCGAAGCGCTGGACGTGGGCCTTGATCCGGCCCTGCCGGGCCAGCGCGATGACCTCATAGAGTTCGGGCAGGGAGCCCCAGAACGAGGTGGTCAGATTGACCTCGTACGGCAGCGCGTAGAAGTTCCAGGTGAAGTTGCCGGCCGCGGCGCCCACCACGACCAGGTCCATGCCGGCCTTGGCCACCGCCGCGCCGAGCGCGATGGTCGGGGCGCTCCCCACGAAGTCCAGCACGACGTCGGCCCGGGCGCCGCCGGTCGCGTCGATGACCGCGGCGGCCGCGTCGACGCTGGCCCTGACCGTGGCCGCCGCGCCGACCTCGCGGGCCAGGGCCAAGGCCGACTCGCGGGTGTCCACCGCGATGATCGTGGCCGGGGTCAGCGCGCTGAGGATCTGGATGGCTAGGTGCCCGAGGCCGCCGGCCCCGATCACCACGGCGTGCGAGCCCGGGGTCAGCTTCGGCTGGACCCGCTTGATCACGCGGTAGGGGGTGAGCCCGGCGTCGGTCAGCGGCGCGACGTCGACGGGATCGAGGTCGCCGATGGGCACCAGCCGGCGCGGATCGGCGATGAGCAGGTACTCGGCCATGGCGCCGTCCACGCCGAACCCGATGCCGGGCGGCCCTTCCATGCCGTGCACGCACAGGTTCTCGGCCCCGGCCGCACAGGGTTTGCACTGCCCGCAGCCGAGCAGGCCATACACGGCCACCGGATCGCCCTGCTCCAGGCCTTTGACGCCGCTGCCGAGCCGGTGGACCCAGCCCGCGCCCTCGTGCCCGAGCACGAACGGCGGGCCCCA
>PLDT01000186.1:0-555 GCA_003136255.1 Actinomycetota bacterium | reverse complement strand
CGGGAGACCACGGACCGCAGGTACTCGGCGGCGGGCGCGCCGTCCACGGCGCGGTGGTCGAAGGTAATGCTCAGGGTGAGTACTTGTGTTTTTACGGGCGTGCTTTCTTCCCAGCGGACCGAGTCGCGAAGCCGGCCGACGCCCAGGATCGCGACCTGCCCCTGGCTGATCACCGGGGTGAAGAAGTCGATGCCGAAGCTGCCCAGGGTGCTGACGGTGAACGTGCCGCCCTCGAGCTCGGGCAGGGTCAGCTTTCCGGTGCGGGCGGCCTGGGCCAGCCTTCTGGTCTCGGCGGCCATGGCGGACAGCGGCAGCTGGTCGGCGCGCTTGAGGACCGGGACCATCAGGCCCTCCTCGAGGGCGACCGCGAGGCCCACGTTGATCTCCGGCTGGACGTGGATCGCGTTGTCGTGGACCGAGGCGTTCAGGCGGGGGTGTTCGCGCAGGGCCAGCGCGGCGGCCCGGACGACCAGGTCGGTAATGGTCGGCGCCTGCTGCCACTGCTCCTTGAGCTGGGCCCGCAGCGCCATCGCGGCGTCCATGGTGGCCTCGGTG
>PLDT01000233.1:0-4972 GCA_003136255.1 Actinomycetota bacterium | reverse complement strand
GGTTAGCGCCGGGTGTCCGCTAGTCGCGCGGCTGCTCATGGATGCCCTGCCAGCGCACGCGGCTGTGGGTTGGTCTTGGGTGTGGTGTTCCTAGCCTGGGCAATGCAGGTGCTGGAGCTTGCTCGGGGTGAGCGGTGGATGGCGCCATACGGCCTCGGCGGAGTGAGCGGGGAGGGAGCAGGTGATGTCCATCCGGTGCGGGGTTTCCAGAAAGATGATCTCGGCGCGCAAGGTCTGGTCGTCGAGCCAGCCGCCGGAGGCGGCCACCGGGATGGTTTCGCCGTGGCGGTCGGCGTGGTCAGAGACGGTCCAGGCTCCGGCGCCGACGGGAAAGGTCAGTGTGTTAGTAGGCTCGATGAGGCTGATCTGCCAGCCGCTGGCCCGCGGCGCGACCTCGATGGAGGCCAGGAAGGGCTGAACCTGGGTGCCTGCGGTGCTGGCGGCGATGGGGAATGGCCCGCTGGTCCACGGGGTCCAGTCGGCGGGAGCCGGCGCGCCGGGGCAGGCGGGCAGCTCAAGGCAGGCGAGCCGGACGCTGAGCTGGTCGTGCGCGGACCCGGCGTCCGCTGAGACCGTGCCGATGCCAGGCAGCAGGTGGGTCCACATGGCGTCGAGGACGGCCTGCATGGCGGTCGTGTAGGCGGTGGTGACGATCACCGTGCCCTGCTCGGGCAAGATCACGCAGAACTGCCCGAAGGCCCCGTCGCCTCGGTATCCGTGCCGGGACATCCAGAACTGGAAGCCGTAGCCCTGCCGCCAGTCAGGGTTGGATTCGCCCGGGTTGCTGATCTGCTCCGACGTCGCCTCGGCCACCCATTTCCCGGGGATGAGCTGGGTCCCCTCCCACCGGCCGCCCTGCGCGTACAGCAGCCCGAGCTTGGCGATGTCCTCGGTGCGGGCATGCAGGCCGCTGAAGCCTTGCTCTCGCCCCGGCGGGAAGGTATGCCAGCCGACGTGCCCGATACCGAGCGGGTCGAACAACCGCGGCCGCAGGTAGCCGGTGAGGGGCATCCCCGCTTTACGCTGGATGATGCTGGCCAGCGCGTACGTGCAGGGCTGGTTGTAGGCGAAGACCGTGCCGGGATCGCGGTCGGGCGGAATCAGCAAGAACCCGCGGACCGGCTCTTCCGGATCACGCATGACCGCCTCGCCCAGCATGTCCCGGGTATGACCGGAAGCCATCGACGCGACGTGCCGGACCTTCATCCAACGGCTGCGCGAGTCAGTGATGTCCGCGGCGAATTCGGCGAAGTGCGAGAGAACCGTATCGTCCAGATCGAGCAGGCCCTCGGCCTGCGCGAAGGCCGCCGCAGTGGAGGTGAAGCTCTTGCTGAGCGAATACAGCAACTGCGGCCGCCCGGCGCTGTACGGCGCCCACCACCCCTCAGCCACCACCCGCCCGTGCCTCACCACCATCAAGCTGTGCATCTCGATGTCGGGACGCCCATCTACAGCGTCCAGGAAGCTGAGGACCGCCGCCGGATCGACCCGTTGATCCGCAGGCGTGCTGCGCGGCAGGGAACTCGGCATGATGCGAGCCTAGGACACTGCGCCGGCAGGCCGCGTCCGTGNNACCGTCCATGCGCGAACGGGCCGCCGAAGGGACTCGGGTGTGTTCATGAGTCTTTCCTTCCTATACGGTGTGCGCCGGCACCGTGCCGGGCACGCCAGCCTTGCTGCAAAGCAGCGCTTCGATGGAGTCGGCGGCGAGGTCGGCCCCGTCGCGGGCGCCGAAGGCCCGCGACCGCCGCCGGGCCTCCGCGGCGAACCGGTCGGAGGCGAGGACCTCCTGGACCGCGGCCCGGATGCGGAGCTCGTCCGTGTCGGGCGGCAGGGCCAGGCCCAGCCCCCCACTCCTCGATCAGCCGGGTGTTGGGGGCCTGGTCCCCGCCCTTAGCCGGGATACCGACGACGGGGACCCCGTGGCGCAGGGCCCGCATCATGGTTCCGTGCCCGCCGTGGCCGAGCACGACCGCGGCCCGCTCCAGGAGCTGCTCGTGGTCCGCGAAGGACGTCAGCCAGGCGTTGGCGGGCGCGGACAGTTCGGCGGGCTCGACGATTCCGCCGGTGGTGGCGACCACGTGCACCGGCAGCGGCGCCAGCGCGTCGAGCGCCCGCTGCAGCATGGCCGGATCACGCTGCTCGGCTACCGTGCTGAAGCTGAGCAGCACGACCGGGACGGGGTCGTCGTCCGCCCACGGCAGCGCCGCGGGTACGGCCTGGCGCTCGCTGGTGAGCACCGGGGCCCCGTGCACCACGTGGGACCAGTCCACGGTCGGCTCGCCGTCCAGGGCCGCCAGCGTGTTCACGTGCAGCAGGTCGCGCTCGCCCCACAGCTCGTCCAGCGTCGGCAGGGCGTCGAACCCGGCTCGCTGCCGCGACTGGCTCTGCATGGCGACGTTGGCGCGCCACATGTCGATCAGCCGGTAGCAGAAGGTGTGCAGCATCACCGCGGTGGGCCGGCCGAGCCGGGGAGCCACGTTCAGGGCCGCCGCGAACATCGCGTCGATCACCACCAGGTCGGGGTCGTCGGCCGCGACGATGCCGGCGAGTTCCTCCCCGACCGCGGGCGAGCTGGTGTAGCCGAACACCGTGGCCAGCGGGTGGAAGGAGTAATGATCGAGATCCGAACGAGCGTGGCTGAACGCGCTCGCTTTCACCCCGGCCGCTGCGGCCCGCGGCACCATCTCCGGCCGCCCGTAGAACCGGACATCGTGCCCGCGGCTCTCGAGCGCGTTCGCGATCCCCAGGCCCGGCGGCAGGTTCCCGCCGCCGTCCCAGCACGCCCACCCGATTCTGCTCATTTGGGTTCCCTCTCCCTAGGTTCCCAGCGCGCCCCGGACGAGGCGCAGCATGACCGCTTCCGCGGCCGGGCGGTCCAGGCGCAGGTCGCGCCGCAGGACCTTCCAGACGTACACATCCATGGCCACGACCAGCGCGGTGACGGCAGCTTCCCGCTCGCCCTCGGCGCAGCGGTCCAGCTGAGCCTGGAACGACTTCTGCACCCACGCGCGGTGGTTCTTACGGCCGAGCCGGGCCAGGTCGGCGAAGCCGGCCACCTGGTCCTCCACGGCCAGCATCCGGACCACCCGGTCGCCGATTTCCTCGTAGTCGTCGAACAGCCGGGTCACCGCCTGCTCCGCCGAGGCCGCCCGCTCGAAGGGCCGGGAGCGGTCGCGGACGCTGCCGATCACCGCCATGATCAGCTCCTCCTTGCTGCCGAAGGCGCGCAGCACGGTCTGGACGCTGGTCCCCGCCGCGGTGGCGACGTTCTCCAGCGTGAACCCGGAGGACTTGGTCTCGAACAGGTCCCGGGCGGCGTCCAGGATCCGCTGCCGGGTGGCCTCGGCCTGCCGGGCCCGGGTCTCCATCGAGTACCGCCGCGAATTCATGTTAGTGATGGTGACACGAATCAGATTTCATGTCAACGCCATACTCACGAATAGGCGCGACCGCCGGAGTGTGCCCAGCCTGGGCGCGCAGACGCCGGTTACGGTGGTTGCTATCGGCGGGTGGGCTAGCGGGCGGCAGCGGCGTTGAACAGGCGCTGCCCGGCTGCTCCGGGCAGCCACTCCAGTGTCTTCTCAAAGTGCACGGTCGTACCGTGGCGTTCGTTGCCGGTGAGCTGCATGTTGTCGGCCACCGCATCGATGATCTTCAGACCGCGGCCGTGCTCGGCGGTGGCGGGTACGGGCTCGCCGACAAGAGCAGTCACGCCTGGCCGTTCCTGGTCATTCTTAAGGCCGCCCTGGACAGTACTGGTTCCGCTGCCAGCATTGACCACTTCGATGACGCACTGCCCGTCCCTGGCGCTGGCCTGCACCTCGTACTCCTGGCCAGGCCCGGCGTGCTGAACGACGTTTGCGCAGGCCTCGCTCAGCGCCAGCGCGATGTCGGCGCGCGTATCCGGCGTGACTCCCAGAGTCTCCAGGCACCGGTCCAGAACCCGGCGGCTGACTGGCACGCTGGCGGCATCGCGGGGCAGGTAGAGCGCCATCTTGATTTCCATGCCATCCACCTCCGGCCGGCACCAGCTACATCGGCAGGCCTTTGAGCCCGCCTGATCACTTCTGCCTCAGCCGGGCGGCCCCAAACCTGGTTGGCTAGATGACGTCAGCCAGCCATGCGCTCTGCATGGCCGACGTCATGACGTAGGAGCCTGCGTCGAAGTAGAACACGGCCCTGGCCCCGACGCTTTCGGCGCCTGAGAGGAGATCCTCCTCCTGGCTGGTCGCGTTCGGGTCGCCCGGAGGGATCCCGGTCTCAGACACCATGAACGGCAGGTCGCCGCTGGCGTTCTCGACGTCCGTGTAGCTGGACGCGAACCGGTTCGACCAGGTCGTGCCCGTGTTGGCGTAATAGCCGTCAAGCCCCGCCATGCCCACGTTGGCGACGGTGTAGCCGCCGCTCGACCAGTAATTGGCGACGGCCGAGCCGCCCTGCTCGATGTTGGGCGCCCAGACCCAGGTAATAAGGCTCTTGGCGGTGGCGTTCTGGTCGATTACGCCGGTGACGTGGTTCCACGCTTGGATCCATTCGGATTCTTGCTGGGCCTGACTCATGAACTGGGTGTTACCCGAATACCAGTCCCACGGGTACCACGACCCGTTTGGCTCGTGGTCGAACGTCAGGTAAAGCTTGCGGTTCAGCGACGCGACGGCGCTGGCGAAATTGGTCAGATAGGGGTCCGAGTGGCCGGCGATAACCGACGACAAACTCACGGAGGTGCCCGAATTGCAGGGGTTACCGCAGGTTTGCAGCTCAAGGAACGGCGTGACCGAACTCGGTAGCGCGCTGACGTCNNGCCGATCGTGTAGTTCAGGTTGTTCGCGCTCTGGTAGAGCCCGTATGGCTGCGCTGCAGCGGCCGTCGCGCTCGGGGCACTCAGCGCGAGGCCGGCCACCGCAGCGGCCAGCGCCCCGAGGACGCTAGTCGATGCGCGTCGTAGCAGCACGACTACGTTCCGCCTTCC
>PLDT01000227.1:0-4716 GCA_003136255.1 Actinomycetota bacterium | reverse complement strand
ACCTCGGCCAGCGTCCCCGGAATGCCCAGGCGCGTCAGCTGCGACACACGCCAGTCGTGCACCAGCCACTTCTCGTGGTCTATCGCCTGCTGGCCGGTAGCGGTCAGTCCCATGGCTTCCTCCTGTCAGCGGGGATCGGCGCGTCCCGTGTCGCCGTCCTGTAGGCCAGCCTCGTCGTGCATGCATATCCGCAGGTCAGGCCATGATCACGGTGTGATAACGTGCGGCTCTGCGATTCCGCTTAACTTCGGGGCGCCATTTGCTCCATATATGCAGAGAAGGGCGGGGGAATCGTGGTAAGGATGTTGTTTCTGGCTGGCGGGGGTTCGCCAGCGTGGTTGCTCCTGTCCGTAGCGAACGAACACAGAAGGGCGTGAAAGCGTGCGCTTCAGTCTCAGGGGAGCACTCGGGGTGGCCTGTCCCGCGCTGCTCGGGAGTGCCCTCGTGGTCGGTGCGGTAGCACTACCCGCGAGTGCCCAGACATACCAGACATACCAGGACACGGCGCTGATCGGCGGCTCGGTAAGCGACGCCACGTTCGCCGGCAGCGGCGTCGGAGCCGCCGACGGCAACGGTGTCATTCAGCTGACCGGGAGCGGCGTGACCTGGTCGCTGCACGGCACGGTGCCGGCCGGCATCACCCTGTCCGGGAGCACGATCAGCTATTCGGGTCCCGTGGTGGCCAGTCCCCTGCCCATCGTGGCCGACGCCACGGACAAGAACGGGAACGCCGAGGCGCTCGAAATCCCCATCTCGCTCCTGCAGAACTACATCTTGTTGCAAGGTGCGGCCTACACGCTGGTCTCGTTGTCCGGTCTCACCGATTCGAACGTCTCCGGCAACGTGGCGTTCAGTGCGACCAGCTCGGAGAGCGGCGACGGCGTCACCTTCGCCGAGTCGAATCTGCCGNNGCGGTCAACGCCAGCTACGGCGACGAGGTCAACCGGTTCGGCAACGGGTTCGACGCCTTCCGGCAGCACCAGTACCCAGGCGCGATCATCGCCGGATGGACCGCCGCCTCGGCCGACCCGGCGACGCACTTCATTCTCAAAAACGGCACGCACTCGGGTGCGTTCCAGTTCGAGTACGCGCCCCAGGGTTCCGGCTCGGGGCTCTGCGTGTCCGACCCCGGCGGCGGCTGGTCATCTGACCCGATGCGCGACGGCCTGATCCTCGCGTCGTGCAACACCGGTCCGTGGCAGCAGTTCATCCCGCAGTCCAACGGCACGCTGAAGAACGTCGCCACCGGCCTGTACGTCAACCCGAACGGCACCGGCAAGCAGCTGGGCGGCGGCACCTCCCCCACCCCGTGGGGCGGCTCCTCCTACACCTGGCAGGTAGGGGCCTGACGGCGGCCGGTGAGAGCCAGCGCCTTTAGCTAGGTGGTTCCCCGCCTGATCACGGGCGGGGAACCACTGATGGTCGTAGCGCTAGCCGTCCTCATCCCGGGGGACGTCTGCCCCCTCGGCGTGTTCCTCGGGCGCACCCTTGATGGCGATCCTCGCGCGGGACTGCAGAGCCGTGTTGTAAAGCTCGGCCACCGACTTGCGGATCTCCTCGTGGACCGTCGCCCGGTCCTGACACAGGTTCTCGATGTTCCGCTGATAAAGCACGAACCTGTTACCGAAGGAGACTCGCGAGCGTGCCCCCGCGGCGAAGTCTCCGCCCAGCCCGCCGAACACGCTGTTCGAATCGCCGCCCCCGGCGCTGGGGCCTTCCAGGTGCCACCGGCGATCCGGATCGACACCCAGCTCGACCCGGGCCTTGTCCGGCAGCAACACCACGTCCACCAAGGCGCCGGCTGAGCCGCCCGTCTCGGAGTCATGAACCCTGATCTCCGCGTTAGCCTGCGCCTCGAACTCAGTACCCGCCATCCGGTACGGCACCACCCAGGTGCCCGAATCGGAGGTCAGCGCCGCCGCGGCGGCGAAGTCGGCCCGGCCGGCGGCCGGGTTGCCCGGGTCGAGCCAGACCTTGACCTGGCCGCGTAGCGCCCACCCAGGAGCGAACCGGCTGGCCACGTTCACCAGGTCGTCGAGGCGTTCGCCCGCCTCGTCGAATCGGCCCAGGCGGTACAGCGCGACCGCCAGGCGCCACAGCGCCTGGGCCGACGTCGGATCGGCGTCGGCCGCCGCCTGCGCGGCCCGGCGGGCATCCTCAAAATGCCCCATCCACCACAGCGCCTCCGAGGCCAGCACGAGCGCCGCGATCCGGACCGCCGGCGCCGGATCCTTCAGGTGGCGATGGGCCACCCACAGGGCCCCGAGCGGATGGTCGGCGCAGCTGCGCGTGTGTTCCCGCAGCGTCTGCAGGACATCCTGCGCCGGTTCCCGGGCGTCATGGCGGTGTCCGGCGGGAACCAGGTTGAGCCACCGTGCCGCGGCGTCTTTCAGTGGCTTGTCCAGTTCGAAGTCGCGCGCTGCGTGGTTCGCCACATAGCCCGGCCCGGAGTGATGGGCCGGCCGGGTCCCTGGAACAACGGAGGCTGTCACAGCGTCTCATGCTACCTTCGCAACGTGGCTCGTTCCCGGCCTGGCACCGCCGCGATCCAAGCGCTGGCCCGAGAGCGTCTCGGCTTCGAGCGGCTTCGTCCCGGGCAGGAAAGCGCCGTCCAGGCGCTGGCCGAAGGGCGCGACGCGCTGGCGGTGCTACCGACCGGCGGCGGGAAGTCGGCGATCTACGAACTGGCCGGGATGCTCCGCGAGGGGCCGACGGTCGTCGTCTCGCCGCTGATCGCGCTGCAGGACGATCAGCTGGCCCACCTGCACGCGGCCGGCCTGCACGCGGTGGTCCTGAACTCCCAGCAGTCGGCCGGCGCGCACGCGGCGGCGCTGCTGGCCTCGTGCGACTCCAGCACGTTCATCTTTCTCTCCCCGGAGCAACTGGCCAACGAGCAGACCCGGCAGACGCTACGGCGGGCCGGACCGGGTCTGTTCGCGGTGGACGAAGCGCACCTGATCAGCCAGTGGGGCCACGACTTCCGCCCCGACTACATGCTGCTCGGCGCCCAGGCCGAGGCGGTCGGCGCGCCGGTCCGCCTGGCGCTGACCGCGACGGCCGCGCCGCCGGTGCGGTCCGAGATCGTGCGGCGGCTCGGCCTGCGCGATCCCGCGGTGGTGATCGGCGACTTCGACCGGCCGCACATCCAGCTCTCGGTGCACCGCGCGCTGACCGTATCCGATAAGCAGCAGGAACTGGTCCGCACGGCGGCCGAACACGCCGGGCCGGGGATCGTCTACGCGGCGACGCACGCCAGCGCGCAGGCGGCCCACGACGCGCTGGCCGCGGCGCACGAGCAGGTGACGCTCTACCACGCGGGGCTTTCCGCCCGGACGCGGCACGAGGCGATGGCGGCGTTCGGTGACGGCTCGGCCCGCATTATCGCGGCCACGGTCGCGTTCGGGATGGGGATCGACAAGGCGGACGTGCGCTGGGTGGCGCACTTCGACCCGCCGCCCTCGCTGGATGCGTACTACCAGGAGTTCGGGCGGGCCGGCCGGGACGACCAGCCGTCGCACGCGCGGCTGCTTTACCGCTACGAGGACTTCGAGACGGCGCGTCACCTGACCGCGCGGGGCATCTCCGGCGCGGCGGTGGCGCAGGTCGCGGCCGCGCTGGCCACTGGCGAGCAGATCGAGCGCGGCGCGCGGCAGCAGACGGCCGCGCTGGTGCGGCTGGCCGATCTCGGCGCGGCGGCGTGGCAGGCCGACGGCGAGATCCGCTGGACCGGGGCGATGAGCGTCGCGGCGGCGCTGGCGGCGTCGGAAGCGGAGACGCAACGCGAGGACGAGATTGAGCGCACGCGGCTGACCATGATGCGCCGCTACGCCGACCACACCGGATGCCGGCGTTCGTTCGTGCTGTCCTACTTCGGACAGGACTACCCCGGCCCGTGCGGAAACTGCGACAACGACCTGGCGCACACGCAGTCCGCGCCCGATGCCGTCCCGTTCGCGGTCGGCGCCCGGGTGGTCAGCGAGCGCTGGGGCCAGGGCACGGTACAGCGCTATGACAGCGACCACGTCACCGTGCTGTTCGACGAGCACGGCTACCGCGAGCTGTTCGTGCCGGTGGTGCTCGAGCGAGGCCTGCTGCAACTCGCCTAGGGCCGAGGCAGGGCCCGCGCAGGCCCGGCGCCGGCGGCCGCGCGGAATCGAACACCCGGGGCCCGGTGTTCTGCCCCTGTGGAGGACGCAGGCGCGACTAACGATGAGGAGCAGGCATGGCCACGGCGTACGACTTCGCGGGGACCGACGCGGACGGCAAGCAGGTTCCGCTGCAGGACTACGAGGGCAAGGTGCTGCTCGTCGTCAACGTCGCGAGCAAATGCGGGCTGACGCCGCAGTACGAGGGCCTGGAGGCGCTGTACCGCGACCATAAAGATCGCGGGCTGGAGATCCTCGGATTTCCCTGCAACCAGTTCAAGGAACAGGAACCGGGCACCGACGAGGAGATCCAGGACTTTTGCAAGTCCACCTACGACGTGACCTTCCCGGTGCTGGCCAAGATCGAGGTCAACGGCCCGGACGCCGACCCGCTCTACCAGTACCTGCGGGCCCAGGCCCCCGGCGACTTCGGCCCGCAGTACGGCGGCTTCTACGAAGCGATCTCGAAGATCCGGCCGGGCGCGGAGGGCACCGACGAGGTCAAATGGAACTTCACCAAGTTCCTGATCGGCCGGGACGGCGAGGTCATCAAGCGCTACGAGCCGCCCGT
>PLDT01000462.1:0-14741 GCA_003136255.1 Actinomycetota bacterium | reverse complement strand
TCGGCTGGCCGCGCCCGAGTGCCGTCCGCGCGGACGAATAAGGTGATCGACGATGAAACGGGCACCGTATCGCGATGCGCCGCAGACTCACGTGATTTCGGAGCGCCCACAGGTACCGGTCAGTCTCCCACGGCGCGCAGCTTGGCGTCGGCGTACTGGTCGTAGANNGAGCCGCCGGAGCCGCCGGAGCCACCCGAGCAGCCGCAACAGGAGCCACGTGAGCCACTGCCTCCACCCGAACCGACCGCCGCTCGACGTCGGCCTTGGCCGCCTCTCGCAGCAGCAGCAGGTAGCCGAGCAGCATGACCGACGGCGGCACGATCACCCACCACGCCGCCATCCGGGTCTCCGCCAGCACCCCCGACGCGACGGTCAGCGCCAGGAGCATCATCAGCAGCCGCCGCCGCGCGGCCAGCACCCGCCGGTGCCCCGGGTCGGAAACCACCGGCTCAAAGTCCTCATCCCGCCCAGACCGCCGCTCCGGAGCCGCCTCCTCGTGCTGCCGCCAAGACACAGCCCGCCGAGACGCAGCCCGCCGAGACGCAGACCACCGAGGCACGGACCCCGGCGCGGGTCCCCGCGTCGACTCGCCCCCCAGATCCACCGAAGCCTCGTCGGAAGCCGAAGCGGAAACAGAAGCCGCAGCCAAAGCCTCAGCCTCGGCAGCAGCCTCAGCCTCCGCCTCAGCGGCGGCCTCGGCACGAGCAGCCGCGGTCGCCGAGGAGTCCCGCCGTAGCCAGCGGGGGATGAGCACGCCCGCCCAGATGACGACGATCGCGACGTACAGGATCGCGCTGCTCAACAATCCTCCCCTCGCCGAGCTAATCGCCGAGCTGATCGCGGACGCCGATCCCGGGCGCCGATCCCGGGCGCCGATCGCGGGCACACTGCTCCCGTCCAGCCTGCTTACGTAACGCAAAGTAATAGCTGATCCGGGTAGAGACGAGCACCGAACCCGGTGTGTCGCAATAAACGCCGAAGACGACCGGGAGGCTCAGGTCGTCCCGGACCGCGACGCGAGCAGGATGCTGCGCCACCGGGGCAGCAGTCCCTGCGGCACTTCCTCGGCCGTTATCGCGTAACACACGTGGTCCCGCCAGGCCCCGTTGATGTGCAACTGGCGGACCCGGACGCCTTCCTCGCGGAACCCCAGCTTCTCCACCACCCGGCGCGACGCGTGGTTCTCCGGCCGGATCGAGGCCTCGAGCCGGTGCAGGCCGATCACGCTGAAGCAGTGGTCCACGGCCAGGGCCAGCGCGGTGGGGGTGATGCCGCGTCCCGCGTACGCCTCGTCGACCCAGTACCCGACCTGCCCCGACCGCGCCGAACCCCACGTGATCGACCCGACTGTCAGCTGGCCCACGAACTCCCCGCCGTACGTCACCACCCACGGAATGGCCTGTCCCTGCCGCGCTTCCCGCCGCATGGCCCGGACCATCGCCACGTACGGCCCCAGGCTGGACCGGTAGAGCGGGGTTTCCGGGTTGGTCGGTTCCCAGGGCCGCAGCCACGGCGCATTACGCACCCGGATCTCGCGCCAGGCGCGGGCGTCGCTCACCCGGACCGGGCGCAGCCCGACCGGCTCACCGAGCAGATGAGGCTCGGACAGGCTTACCGGCCAGCCACGCATGCGTCCCACGAAACCATCATTCCCTGGCCAGGTGGCTGGCGTCACGGGGGTAGGCCTAAGTTCGTGCGCGCGTGGTCGCCGCCGTGGATCTGCGAGACCGCGTGCGCCAGCACGGGCCCCAGCACGGCCATCCCGTCCCGCACCCCGCCGGTGGACCCAGGCAGGTTCACGACCAGCGTCCGGCCCGCCGTCCCGGCCACGCCCCGGGACAAGATCGCGGCGGGCACCCCGGCCGCGGCCCCGGCCGCGCGCAGCGCCTCGGCGATGCCGGGAATCTCCCGCTCCAGCACCCGCCTGGTCATCTCGGGCGTCAGATCAAGGGGCGTCAGCCCGGTCCCGCCGGTGGTCACCACCACGTCGTACCCCTGAGCCACCGCGTCCCGCAACGCACCTTCGACCGCGGCGCCGTCCGGCACCACGAGCGGCCCGTCCACGGCACACCCGGCCGCCCGCAGCAGTTCGGCCAGCACCGGCCCCGACCGGTCCTCGTACACCCCGGCCGCCGCCCGGTTCGAGACGGTGACCGCCAGCGCCCGCATCCCGCCGAGACCGCCGGGCCCGCTCACCTGTGCCATGGCCCGGTCTTCCCGCCTTCCTTCCACTCCACCCGCACGTCGGTGATCACCGCGGCCGGGTCGATGGCCTTGACCATGTCGATCAGCGCCAGGCCCGCCACCGCGACCGCGGTCAGCGCCTCCATCTCCACCCCGGTCCGGTCCGCAGTCCGGGTCACCGCCATCAGCGACACGCCCGAGTCGGTCACGGTCACCTCGACGCTGACCCCGTGCAGCCCGATCGGGTGGCACAGCGGGATCAGGTCCGGCGTCCGCTTGGCCCCGGCGATCCCCGCGATGCGCGCCACGGCCAGCGCGTCGCCCTTGGGTACCTGCCCGGTCCGCAGCGCCGCGACCGCCTCGGCCGACAGCAGCACCCGCCCGGACGCGCACGCCGCCCGAGCCGTCACGTCCTTGCCGGACACGTCCACCATGCGCGCGTGGCCCGCGGCATCCACATGGGTCAGCGACCCCGGAGGCGCTATTTCGCTCACAAATTCACACTACATTTCTTCCGAACGGCCGTGGTGCCTGCGCCCTCAAGGCAGCACGAGCACGTCGGCCGTCTCGCCCGCGGCCATCTGCACCACCCACTCGGGCACGATGATCAGCGCGTTGGCCTTACCCAGCGTCGCCACCTGGTGCGACCCCTGGCCGGTCAGCGGGGTGATCTTCGCGGTCCCGCCATCCAGCACGCCGCGCAGGTAGGAGCGCCGGCCCGGCGGCGAGCGCAGCGGTCCGGTCACCTCGGCCCTGAGCGTCTGCAGGCCCAGCCCGTCGTAGTCCTGCAGCGCGCCGAGGGCCGGCCGGATGAAGATCTGGAACGACACGTACGCGCTGACCGGGTTGCCGGGCAGGGTGAAGATCGGGACCCGGTCGTGCTCGTCCGGCCGGATCTGGGCCTCCCGTACCTCCCCGCGGTCCGCGAGCCGGCTGAGCAGGCCGCCGCGGGCCTTGCCCTCCGGCGCCGCGGAGTCAGGCAGCGCCAGGGTCCCGAACCCCTGTGGCATCCCCGGCTGCATCGCCACCTTGCGGAACTCGATGGTGCCGAGCGCCCGCAGGGCCGCCTTGACCACGTCGTACTCGCCGCCCATGCTGACCCCGCCGGTGGTGACGATGAGGTCGGCCCGGCCCAGCTGGTCCTCGATCGCGCGCAGCACCTGCTCCGGGTGGTCGGGCACGATGGCCTGCCGGTAGGCCAGGCAGCCGGCCTCCCGGGCCGCCGCGACGATCATGAAGCTGTTGGAGTCCCAGATCCGCCCGGGAATGATCGGGGTGCCGGGTTCGGCGAGCTCGCTGCCGGTGGACAGCACCACCACCCGCGGCCGCGGCCGGACCAGGACCGTGCCGCGCCCGGCCGCCGCGATGACCCCGATGTGCATCGGGCGGAGCCTGGTGCCCTTGGTCACCAGCACCTCGCCGGCCTTGGCGTCCCCGCCGGCCAGCCGCACCGAGTGCCCGAAGTCCGCCGGGGCCCGGATGGTGACCCGCGACTGCCCCCCGTCGGTCCACTCCACCGGCACCACGGCTTCGGTCCCGTGCGGCAGCATCGCGCCGGTCATGATCCGGATGCTGGTCCCCGGCTGCAGGGCGTACGCCCCGGTGTCGCCCGCCGCGACCTCAGCCACCACCGGCAGCGTGACCGGGTTCTCCCGCGACGCGCCCGCGACGTCCGCGACCCTGACCGCGTAGCCGTCCATCGCCGAGTTGTCGAACGACGGCAGCGGGCCGGCCGCCGCCACGTCCTCGGCCAGCACCAGGCCGTACGCGTCGTTGATGCCGAGCTCGGTGGGCACCAGCGGCCGGATCGTGGCCAGGATGCCGGCCAGGTGTTCCTCGACCGAGGTCAGCGACTCACCCTCGACCACCTCGGTGTGGCTGCCGGTCACTGTACCCCCCGCTCGCTCATTTGAGACTGTCCAGGTACTTCCGTAGCCAGGGCACGATCTCCTCGGCCAGGTCGGACCGCTCGCAGGCGAACTGGACCAGCGTGCGCAGGTAGTCCAGCTTGTTGCCGGTGTCGTAGCGGCGGCCGTGGAACAGCACGCCGTGCACCCGGCCGCCCTCGGCCGGGCTCATCGTGGTCAGGGCCAGCAGCGCGTCGGTGAGCTGGATCTCCCCGCCCCGGCCGGGCGGGGTGCGGCGGAGCACCTCGAAGATCGCCGGGTCGCAGACGTACCGCCCGATCAGGATCCAGTTACTCGGCGCCGAGCCCGGCACCGGCTTCTCGACCAGGTCGGTGACCGTGACCACGTCCGCCTCGGCGGTCGGCGAGATGGCCGCGCAGCCGTACTGCGAGACCTGCTCCGGATCGACCTCCATCAGCGCCACCACGCTGCCGCCGTAGCGCTTGCGCACCTCGATCATCCTGGTCAGCAGCTTGTCGCGGCTGTCGATGAGGTCGTCGCCGAGCAGCACCGCGAACGGCTCGTCGCCGACGTGCCGGTCGGCGCACAGCACGGCGTGGCCGAGCCCCTTGGGGTCGCCCTGCCGCACGTAGTGCACGGTGGCCAGCTCGCTGGACTCGCGGACCTGGGCCAGCCGCTCGTACTCTTCCTTGGCGGCCAGCGCCTCCTCGAGCTCGTAGGCCCGGTCGAAGTGATCCTCGATGGAGCGCTTGCTGCGCCCGGTGACGAGCAGCACGTCGTCCAGGCCGGCCGCCACCGCCTCCTCGACGACGTACTGGATGGCCGGCTTGTCAACCACCGGCAGCATTTCCTTGGGCGTCGCCTTGGTCGCAGGCAAGAACCTGGTGCCCAGGCCAGCCGCGGGAATCACGGCCTTGGTCACGTCAGCCATGTCATGAACACTAGCGAACCCGCGAGACGACCCTAGCCAGGGTATGGTCGGGGCGTGCCCGGGGTTCAGCAGGATAAGGCCCTCCTGCGGGCGCGGCTGCTCGCTGCCCGGGCCGCCCTCAGTAGCGATGACCGCCGCGAAGCGGGGCGGCTGATCCGGGACGAGCTGCTGTCCCTGCCCCAGCTGCAGATGGCCGGGACCGTGGCCGCCTATTACTCGGTGGGCGCCGAGCCCGACACCCGCGGGCTGGTCTACGCGCTGTGGAAGCGCGGCACCTACGTGCTGCTGCCGCTGCTCCTCCCGGACGGCGACCTGGACTGGGCCTCCTACGAGGGCCCGGACTCGCTCGTGCCCGGGCCGCGCGGGCTGGCCGAACCGGGCGAGCCGCGGCGCGGGCCCGAAGCGGTGGCCCGCGCCGACGTGGTGCTGGCCCCCGCGCTGGCGGTGGACCACGCCGGGAACCGGCTGGGCCGCGGCGGCGGCAGCTACGATCGCGCCCTGGCCCGGGTTACCCCGCTGATCCCGGTGATCGCCCTCCTCTACGACGCCGAACTCCTCGGCCACGTCCCGGCCGAGTCGCATGACACGCCGGTCCGCGCGGCGGTCCGCCCCGGGCCGGGGATCACCTGGCTGCCCGCGGGGTAGCCGGGCGCGGAATCTAGGGCGTTCCTGCGTGGTTGGATATGCTTAGCAGTCGAATACCGCGAGTGCTAACCTGAACCACCCCCAAAGCTGTGCCTGCGCGGACTGGGATGGTCTGCGTGAAGGAGGGTCCGTGCCCACTTATCAGTACACCTGCACCGACTGTGGCGAGCCGGTTGAGGCTGTGCAGAAGTTCACCGACGAGCCGCTGAGCGTGTGCGCCGCCTGTGGCGGCCGTCTCCGCAAGGTGTTCTCGCCGGTCGGCATCGTGTTCAAGGGATCGGGCTTCTACCGCACGGACAGCCGGAACGGCTCGGTTCCCCCCGCGGACGCCAAGAAGGACAAGCAGGACAAGCAGTCCAGCGAGTCCAAGCCCGCCTCGGACAGCAACGGCTCGGCGGACAAGACCGCCGCCAAGAAGTCCGAGACCGTGAGCACCGGGGCCAAGTCGTCCTCCAGCGAGAAGGTCGCCTGACCGGCATGGCCGGCCTGGCGGACATCGCCGTCATCGGCGGCTCCGGCTTCTACGAGTTTCTGGAGAACGCCGAGGAGGTCAAGACCGACACCCCGTTCGGCCCGCCTAGCGACCCCATCGCGGTCGGCGAGGTGGCCGGCAAGCGGGTCGCGTTCTTGCCCCGGCACGGCCGTGACCACCGGTTCCCGCCGCACAAGATCCCGTACCGCGCCAACCTGTGGGCGCTGCGCTCGCTCGGCGTGCGGCGCATCCTCGCGCCCAGCGCGGTCGGCTCGCTGACTCCCTCCTACGGCCCCGGCACCCTGGTCATCCCCGACCAGCTGGTGGATCGCACCCGCACCCGCGAGCAGACCTACTTCGACGAGGGCGCCTGCCACGTGCCGTTCGCCGATCCGTATTGCCCGTCCCTGCGCCCGGCCGTGATCGCGACCGCCCGGGGGTACGGCTGGATTCCGGCCGGTTCCGGGACGCTGGTCGTCATCGAGGGGCCGAGGTTCTCCACCCGCGCCGAATCGCTGTGGTTCGCCGCCCAGGGCTGGACCCTGGTCGGGATGACCGGCCACCCCGAAGCCGTCCTGGCCCGCGAGCTCGCCCTGTGCTACGCGCCGCTGGCCCTGGTCACCGACACCGACGCCGGGGTGGAGGAAGGCGACGGCGTCACCCAAGCCGAGGTGTTCGAGGTCTTCGCGGCCAACATCAAGCGGCTGCGCGACCTGGTCGCCCGGATCATCGCCGCGCTCCCCGACGAGCGCGAAGAAGACCTGTGCGCGCACGCCGTGGACGGCCTCCCGCTCCCCTTTGAGCTCCCCTAACGAGGGTCCGCGTGAATGAGGCTGCAGGGTTGCCTCATCGACGCGGACCCTCTCACGTCCTCCACGACCGCGGCAGGGACGCTGGCCGTGTGGAGCAAGGAACTCTGCTACAGATCATGCCCAACCACTTACTAGGACCTGCCCTCCAAGAGGTTCAGTTCTGGCTAAGACTTTCCCGGCCCCACCCCAGCCACCCCAGACCGCCACCACCCAGCACCACATCGTCCTCCCCACCCCAAATTCTTCAAAAACATTTTTGACCGAACGCCCCGTGGCGCCCGCCCTCCGGTCTCCCCTCCGCTTCGCGCACCCAGCGCCCGCCGGACGGCTGCGCCCAAGGTGACCCGCCGGTAAGCTTGCCTCGGGCCCCGATAGCTCAGCGGATAGAGCGACTGCCTCCTAAGCAGTAGGTCCCGCGTTCGAGTCGCGGTCGGGGCGCAGATAGTGCTGGTAGGACTCAATACTCGAAACTATGACTGTTCTATTGAGGTACTGCTCGCAGGCAGTCACTCGAAGGTGATGTGCCGCACTGCGTAGCCGCGAACGGCATGCGGCGACCAGGCAGAATTGCGTAAGGGACGCGGGCCACCGAGGTGTTCCGCCACCGGGGAGCCAAACGGGGAGCCAACGGCATCCGCCGTAGCCGATGAGTCGTGGCTGCTTTCCTTTGACCGGACGGCTCGGTCGGCCAGAGGACATGCCGTAGGAATGCGGCCCAAAGCCCTCCCGCTCGACGTGGGTTCATGGTCGCAGAACGTAATATGCGATCTGCGACTGGTGCAATTTATCCGCGCCGAACGATGCCGAATATTCGCCCATCTGCCGCTATGCCAGCACCCGTGAGCGCAAGGCGCATATCAACCATTCGGGCGTGGGCTTCGGACCTCACCCAGCGCTCTGAGCGGCACTCTGGCTGGGCGAGCCAGTCGCGTTAGCAGCGGCCGGGGACAACGCGCTCACGGTGTGAGTATCCAGTCATGCAGACCGCGGTTGTCAGCACCGACCGGGAGTTCCGGGAGCGCGGGACCGTGATCGCGCTGATGTACTGGGCGCCTAAGATCGGGCCAAGCCGCGGCAGCGGAGCACGCGCATGCCTGGCGGGCGACACCGCGCCGGTCAGGTGAAGAGGAGCGCGGCGGCGGCCAGCATCACCGCGGCCGTGGCCGCGTGCACGCCATAGGCGGTGGCCTTCGGGCCGTTGTGCCGCAGCACGGTGATGGCGTCGCCGAAGGGGATGATGCTGGCCGCCAGCATGAACCAGCCCAGTAGGTGGGGTACCCCATTGGCGAGCAGGATGAAGGCGATGACCCCGGACGCGATGTCCCGTACGCCTTTGACGGAAAGGTAGGCATTGGTGGTTGTGCCAGCTGTCCCGATGGCCAGCCCGAAGCCGGCGGCGGCCGCGCAGGGGGCAAGGAGAAACCGTGCGCCTATGAAGATGATGCCCAGGCCTGTCAATCCAGTCAGCCCGTAACCTATGCCGGTGAGAAACATGGCCTTCCTCTCTTCGCGCTGCAGAGGCAGCACGGCTGGTGGTTCGTAAGGGAATAGGCCCGGGCTTTCGCGCGCCGGATCGTCGCCAGGATGTGATCGGGGTCCTTGGTCCAGGTCAACGGGCGGCGGCATACGGGTCCTCGGGCGCTGGGACGGCGCTTAGTGTGTTCGTAGTCGTCCTGGCTGCGGATCGTCCCCGCGCCGTGCGGACCATGAGGACGGCCGGGCTGGCGTAGAGGTCGCTGCCGTCCGGCGCGGGGATCCGGCGGTGGACCGGGCTGCCGTCCTGGTGTCCTGCGGAGGGCCGCTGACCGGGATATCCTCGACCTCCATCTGCGTCCCGTGCTCAAGGTGGCGTCGGAGGAAGGCCTCGATCCCGCTCCGGCCCTGGTAGGCAGGGAAGGCGTCCCGCCCAAGCCGGGGATCATGATGCTGCCGCGACAGCGTCCTGGTGCCGGAAATGTCAGCTCGGCGTAGCGGACGAACATTGCCAGCGCCGGCTCGTAGCTGCCCTCGGCGAGCGAACGGATGCTGCCGCGGCGTACCAGCATCCGGACAGAGGTTCTGCTCATCTTTCCTCCTTGCTCCTGTCAATTCGCGGATGCCGCATCTGGGAGTCGTGCGCAGCGGCGCTGGAGGGTTGCGAACAAGCTCGCGGGAGCCTCCTTGATGGTGCGCCGTTGGCGAGGCCTGGCTGGCCTCTACGAACCCGGCCGATCGCCGCCGCGGGTTGGCCGCCAGGCCGGGCCGTCGTCGAAGAAGGTGCCGTAGGGGGCCTGAACCTCGAGCAGGCTCCGGGGCGGCTGCTGGCCTGTGGTGATCCTGGCTGGGTGGCGGAAATGCTCGAATCTCTCAATACCGGGGTGATCACGATCAGCAGATCGGCGTCTGATCCCCGGGCGGCGGCGAATGCGTGGGGCAGTCCGGGCGGCACGGCGGCGAGGTCCCCTTTCGCCAGCGACGAGGAGGCGATCACCGGCGAGCAGCTGAACTGCGCCGCTCAGCATGTAGAACAGCTCAGCCGGCGAGGCGTGGTGGCGGGGATTGGCGCCATCGGCGCCGCCGGGAAGGGTCACCCGCTCGCGCTTAGCCTTCGGCCGGTGGACGAGCTATCGGCCAGGAGCCGGACCGTTTGCGATGGGAACCCGACGAGCTCAGCGTCTGTGGCGCGCACCAGCACCGCAGCGCCACCGCTGGAATCGATGTGACTCATGGAACTGCTGCCTCCGTGTTGCTGGTGAGCTGCGCGCGAGTCATCCGGGCCGGCGTCGGCTGCGGCTGTCTTGCTGGCAGTCATCTGGTTCTCGTCCAGTAGTGACGTTCTGATCGCCTTGTCAGCGCGCCGGCTCGTCGCCGGCGTCGCGCGTGACTAGGGAGGGCAGCGCGTCCGGGACTACGGCGGCAGTCCACGGATCTGAAGCCGGCTTGAAGGGCGGCGCCGGCGAAGGACAGCCAGCGGCCCGACCCGTACCGGGGCGGGCGGGGCTGATGGCGCCGGCGTCGCGGCTGCGCAGGGCTATTCCGGTAGCAGAGACGAATATCAGCAGCAGGACCCCGGACACGTACACCGCTGAGGCAAGGCCCGGGGTGAGAAGCAGGTAGCCCAGCCCGGACGTCACCACGGCTGCGGCCAGCAGGGCCCCCAGGGGCGCCAGCCAGCGAGGCAGGATGGGTGAGCGCCGGGCCAGCTGGGAGATGGCCAGAGCCATCGCGGCCAGCAGGAACATCTTCGCCCCGTCCATCCGCGTGATCGCGTGGTATATGGCCCCGGCAGTGGCGGTCCGCCGGTTCGGCACCAGTCCGCTGATCAGCCATGTGCCCAGGGCCAGCTGTGCCCAGGAGACCGCTGCTGCAGCGATCCCAAAGGCGGCGGCGGCCAGTCCGGCCCGGGGCTGCCCGCAGCGGCGGGCGGCACGCGCCGCCGCGGTCATCACGGCAACCAGGGCGATCGCGGCGACGCCCTCGGCGAGGGCGAACATGGCCAAGGCCGGCCCGCTGCGCCCGGCAAACGCGGCCACCACCTGGCTGCCGGACGCGGCCACGCTCGGGTTCGGCGCCCCCACCGACAGGCTGATGATCCAGGCAGCGGCATAGCCGATACCCGCCAGCGCGGACAGGCTGACGGCCATCCGGCGGCCGGGACGGTCTGCCTGAGCAGATGTGATCTGAGCGGTCATCGTGTTCCTCTTGTGCGTCCAGTAGGGATCGGTGGTTGATCGAGTGAGTGGTTGATGACCACTCCGGGGAACTGCGTGGAGAGGTGCAGAGGGCCAGGCAGGCAGATACGGCAGCCGGCGCCGCAGTGGGCGCTCGCCGGGTTTGCCGGCACCCGCCCATGGGCAGTCGTGGTGGGCTGCGGGGCGGGAGGGAGGCGGTCGTCATGTACCACTGACACGATCTGTGCGGGCTGCCCAGCGTGGCCAGCCGGCGGCTCTGGTCGCAGGTCAGTCCTGGCGGGTCAGCATGAATACCGGAATCTGCCGTGTGGTCCTGGTCTGGTATTCGCCGACGGAAGGATACTCCGCGACCAGCTTGGGCCATAGACCGGCGCGGGCGGTGCCGTCCAGCTCCTCCGCCAGTACGGTGAAGGTCTGGGTACCCACCTCGACGTTGATCCTGGGGTTGGCCTTGAGGTTGTAGTACCAGTCTGGGTGGGCTGGCGATCCTCCGTTGGAGGCGACGATCGCGAAGCGGCCGTCTCCCTGAGGGGAGCAGCCCAGCGGCGATACGCGCTCGATCCCGGACCTGGCGCCGATGTGGTGGATGAGAATCAGCGTGGTGCCCGCCCATGACCCGCCGACGCGTCCCTCGTTCGCCCGGAACTCCTCAATCATCTTGGTATTAAAGTCGCTGGCCCCGCCCGGAGCCGAGTCCGCCACGGTCTCCTCCCATGCCTTAGACGTACTCGTCATGGCGGCGGATCCAGGTCTGGAACGCGTCGCCCTCGTCGCGCCCCTTCGGCGTCCGGTCGAGGACCGGGTAGTAGCCCATCAGGAACTCGACCCCGCGCCCCGCGGACCCATAGGTCTGGTAGACGGCGCCGTCCTGGAGCGTGAAGACACTCACCGCCGGTGACTCCGAGAGGTATCCGGCGACATCGGTCCCGGTCGCGGCCGCGTTCAGGGCCACGATCGGCGGCAGCCCGCCCTCGTCGAGGCCCCATGAACGTACCTGCTCCTCGGGGTAGGAGCCGCCGAAATCGACGTTGAAGTCGGTGTTCGCCGAGGAGACCCAGGGGAGGCTCCAGCCCATCCTCTGCTTGTACGCCTGGAGCATGGCCAGCGGGGCCTGCGAGACGAGCAGCAGGGTCACGTCGCGGGCGTGCAGGTGCGGCAGGAGGCCGTCGAGGCCATCGGCCATCGACGAGTTGACCGGGCACCCCGCCTCGTAGCTCGGTCCGAACATGAAGTGGTAGAACAGCAGCTGGGAGCGGCCGTCGAAGAGCCCGGCCAGGGCCCGCGTCCCGTCGTCGGTGTCGAACCGGTACTCCTTCCCGATCGTGACCCAGGGCAGCTCGCGCCGCTGGCGCGCCAGCTCGTCCCCCATCCTGGTGTGCTCCTTCTCGCGCTGCAGCAGCTCCTCCCGGGCGGCCTGCCACTCCTCACGCCTGACAACCTTGTGATCCGTCATCGCGTTTCGTCTCCCTTTTCCGAGTGCGCCTATGCCGCGGCGGACGCTGCTGGTACGAACGCCGCATTCTCGCGCTCGAGCGCCTTGACCGCGCCGCTGCGCCAGCTGTCGGCTATCGACTGCGACGCGGGATCGGGGAAGATGTCCTCCTCCTCGTTCTCCACTCCGTCGAAGATGGCTCGCGCCACGGATTCCGGTGAGGCCTTGGGGATGTCAAAGCCCCGGGTCATGTCGGTGTCGGTGGGGCCGGTCAGGACCGCGTGGACCCGCACGCCCCGTCCGGCCAGAAGAGCGCGCAGCGATTGCGTCAGGTTGAACGCGGCCGCCTTGGAGATCGCGTAGGCCGGAGTGAACGGGAAGGGAGCGAGGGCCATGGTCGACACGTTGTTGACGATGGCTCCCCGCGAGGGGGTCAGCAACGGCAGGAAGGCCTGGGTCACGCCATAGGTACCGAAGAGGTTGACGGCCAGGTGCTGCTCGAGCGCGGCACGATCGCTCAGGTCATCGTAAAGCGCAATACCGGCGTTGTTGATGAGGATATCGAGAGAGCCGACCTTCTCGGCAGCTGCCTGAATCTGCGCCGCGCTGGTCACGTCCAGGGTCAGGGGCGTGACGCGCCCGTCCGGGTGGGCCAGGGGCTGGCGCGTCCCGGCATATACCCGCTCCGCGCCTCTGGATAGGGCTTCGGCGACGAGCGCCTGCCCGATGCCGCGATTGGCCCCGGTCACCAGGACTGTCTTGCCGTAGATGGTCATGTCTGTTCCTCCGGCTCTGGGATGCTCTTGGGGTTTCCGCGCCGCTTGTTCGGCGGCCCACTTATATAGACCAGCCGGACTCCGGGGAATCGCCGCGGGCCGGCTCGTGACTTTCAGAGCTTTCTGGCCGGCCTGAGCCGGGTGCGTGGTTTTAGGCGCGGCCAGGACCGGGCGCGGCTTGGGGGCGCGGCTGGCGGCCGAGGAAGGCGACGAGCTGGTCGCCTGGGCAGGCCGGGCCGGGCAGCCGGACCGGGTCGGCGAACAGCCCAGGCCGGGTGCCCGGGCTGATGAGCAGCGGGGCGATCGGCAGCAAGACGGCCGCCAGGCCCGGCGGGACCGACCGGCGGGCGCCGCACGCTACGAAGATGTCCCAGCCGTGGACGGTGATCTCGAGTGCTCCGGTCACCGCGACCATGCTCACGGTCAGCTCGCGGTCCCAGATGGCGACCCGCCGCCCGGCAGGCCCGGCTGCCGAGAAAGCGCCCAGCAGCCCGGCGGCCTGCCCGCGCAGCCGCGCGACCGGGTCAGGCCCCGGTCCGGGGTAACCCGGCGACGCTGCCCTGGCGCCGTCGCCGGTTATCGCTCCGGTCAGCACCCCGATCGAGTCGCTGAGGTGGTCCAGCAGCGCTTCCAGGTCCCAGCCCGGGCACGGGGTAGGGCGCGGCAGGAGCTGCGGAGCGCCCAGGGCGGCACCGGCGAGCGCGTAACGGACAGCTGATTCGAGCAGCTCCAACCCTCTACTCAGCGGGGCCACGGGGATCGCCTAGTCCTGCGCTGGCGCTGGTCCGGACCCGGCACGGTATTGCTGCGGCAGGCCGAACGACCCGAACAATCCCGTGTCCTGGAAGGCGATGATCCGGGCGATCCCCGTCGCGGTTACCGTGGACACCAGCACGGCGTGCGCATAATATGCCCGGCTTGGGTCGCGCTGGTAGACCGCGAACGCCCGCTCCCCGTTCGCCATGACCGGAACCAGCCGGAGCCCTCCGGGCTCGGTGAGAAAGTACGCCGCGATAAAGCCCGCCACGGTCTGGCGGCCGGTGAACCAGGTCAGCAGCGGGGGCATCTCCAGCGCGACATCCTCTCGCAGCAACTCGGCCAGCGCGCTGCCGTCGGCGTTCTGGATGGCCGCGGCGAACCGGTCAAGCAGCGCCCGCCGGTCCGGCTCGGCGGGCTCGGCCAGCTCATCTTCGGCGGGCAGCGCCTGCGCGAGCTGGGCCCGGGCCCGGCGCAGGCCGCTGTTCACCGCCGTGGTCGTCGTGCCCAGCAGATCCGCCACCTCAGCGGCCGGCCACTCCAGCACGTCCCGCAAGATCAGCACCGCGCGCTGCCGGGCCGACAGGTACTGCAGCGCCGCGACGAAGGCCAGCCGGATACCCACCCGCGACACCGCCGCCGCGGCCGGATCCTCGCCTTCCCCGGCCAGCAGCGCGCCGGGAAACGGCTGCAGCCACGGCACCTCCGGCCCCGCCACCAGCGGCGCCTCCATGTCCTGCGCCGGCCCGCACAGCCCAGACGGCAGCGGCCGGCGGCCCCGCCGCTCGATGGCGGTCAGGCACACATTGGTCGCGATCCGGTACAACCAGGTCCGCACCGACGAACGGCTCTCAAACCCGTCAAAGGACCGCCACGCCCGCAGGTACGTCTCCTGCACCAGGTCCTCAGCCTCCTCAGCCGAGCCCAGCATCCGGTAGCAATGAGCCAGCAGCTCACCCCGGAACCGGCCGGTCAGGCCGGTGAAATCCTCGCTGACCGTCATCGGCTACCTCAAACTCTCCCGCGCTGACGCCAGCGACGCGCTGGCCCCATGTATATAGACCCGGCGCCCGGCGCGAAATCGCCGCCGTTTGATCCTTCGGTCAGCTACCCGGAGGCGGACTGGATGAAGGGTTCCAGTCCTGACAGGCGTCCAGGTCGGCGAGGACCGCCCAGACCTGCCGCGGCGTCGCC
>PLDT01000544.1:0-2808 GCA_003136255.1 Actinomycetota bacterium | reverse complement strand
GCAAGTACGGCACGACCGAGGGCGACGTCATCAACGCCCAGTTCGGGCAGGTCGTCACCGCCTCGGACGACAACTGCAGCGGGTCGGCGGCACCAGTGGCGGGCCCGGCACCGTCAGCAGACCCAGCCGCGACGTCGGAGTCATCGTGCACCGTCGACTGCGTCGACCCGATCGCCAGCGGGGAGAGCGGGTGGGCGGCGCAGGTTCAGGCCCCGCTCCAGCAGGTGTCGCAGGATCTTTCGCAGATCGCATCCGACGAAAGCAGCAATCCCGCCGACCTTACTGTGGACGGCGCTAACCTGACCGGGGACGCGCAAGCGGTCTTGAATGACGAGGTCGACCCGGCCCCGGCCGACAATTCCGATTTCGTCGCCGCAATGAATGACTATATCGCGGCCGGCAATGACTATTCCGGCGACAACTCCTCGGGGCAGCAGAATGTCGCCCAGGCCGACCAGGAGGTCGCGGCGGGCACTGCCGCCTTGAAGTCATTTGAGGCGGCGAATACGGGATCTAGCGCCGCCCCGGCCACCTCAGCGCCGGCATCATCGGCCACCGCCGGCACCACGCCAGTGGCAGCAACCACGGCCAGCTGCGGGACTCAGATGAAACTCTGGTACATCCAGTACGGTGGGAAGAACCAGATCGCCGTCTTCCACGGGACATGGAACGGCCCGGGAGGCATCACGACCGACACCACGCTCGCGAACCTGCACGCCGCGGGGCAGGCCCTCCTGGGAGCCACGCTCGGCCCCGCCTCCGGCTCACCGTCGGCCTGTGATGCTGTCGCCGCGCGCGCCTGGAAAACCGCTATGACGGACCTCGGCGAGGCCGGGACCATCGAGCAGCACGTCACGACGATCACCGTTACCCCGGCAGCCACGCAGGACGCCAACGCAGGCTTCGCTGCGCTCGCCACCGTGACCGCGGAGGGCACCAAGTACGCAGCGCAGCCTTAACACCACCCACCCAGCCGGTCCGGCCTGCCGTAGAGCAATTATTTCATAGTCGTAGACATATCACACGAATTCGAGTTACAGTATGTGACCAGGAGCTCGACCAGGTCTTGGACTATGCATACCTTTTATGTCGGTGACCGCGCGATACAGTACCGCCGGACCGGAAGCGGCCCGCCCGTCGTCTTGACCCCGGGCGGGCGCCTGGGCTACTCGGCGCTGGCCTCGCTTGCTCGTGCGCTCGAAGATCACATGCAGCTCATCGAGTGGGACCGCAGCAACACAGGGTCATCCGACCTGTACCTGGATACGCGACCGGAACAGTACCGATGGGCTGACGATGCAGCATTGCTGCTCGAGCACCTAGGCCTCGGCAGCGCCATCTTCATCGGAGGCTCGGCCGGTGCCCGGCTGGCCTACCTGACCGCTATCCGGCACCCTCAAGTTGTCAGCGGGCTCATCCTGTGGTCCGTATCGGGGGGCGGCTACAGTTCCCAGTTGCTCGGCTACCAATATCACACGCCCTACATCGAGGCCGCCGTCCGCGGGGGCATGGCCCAGGTCGCCGAAACGCCGCACTTCAGCGAGCTAATCCGGGCGAATCCGGGTAACGCGGCGCGCCTGCTGGATCTGGACCCCAGTACATTCATTGCCGTCATGAAGTCGTGGAACAACGTTTTCTACCCCACGATGGCAACACCCGTGATCGCCGCCACCGTCTCAGAACTCCGCGCAGTGACAGCGCCGACGCTTGTTTTCAACGGCAACGACGACTTCCATCCGGACTTCGCGGCGCAGGCACTGCATGAGGCGATTCCTGGCTCGCGTCTCCTGCCGTGCGCATGGACCCGCGAGGACTGGATGTTGCGCTACGTGGGCCGCATCCCGGAGAGCGTTGTGGAACTCTACCCGCGCATGTCTGAGCCGATCATCGACCACATCCGCGAGATCTCCCCTGAAGGCCAAGCGGCACGCTGAATGTCAGCGGCGGCCCGTACGCTCCGGTCATGGCCAACTTCGCGGTCAGGCTGGTGCACGGCCCATGCTGGGACCCCTCGCGCCCGATTCGGGAGCAGGACGGCTGGGATGAGCACGCGGCCTTCATGGACGGGCTGGTCGACGACGGGTTTATCATCGTCGGCGGCCCGATCGGCACCGGCGAGCAGACCCTGCACGTGGTCGAGGCGCCCGACGAGAGCGACATCACCGCACGCCTGGCCCGGGATCCCTGGGCATCAGCCGGACTGCTCCGGATCGGCACGATAGAGCCCTGGGCGCTGTGGCTCGACAGCCGCCCGAAGCCGCCGCGCTGACCCGCCCGCCGCGCTGACCCGCGCGCCGCGCTGACCCGCCCGTCCGGGTCCGTGCCAGGATGACCGCATGAGGATAAACCACCAGGTGGTCGTCTTCGACGCCGCCGACCTGACCGCCGAGAGCGCCTTCTGGGCCGGCGTGCTGGGCGGCGAGGTCCACGCGGATGACGACTGGCACATGATCTACGCCGATGGCCAGCCGCAGGTGGGCGTTCAGTTCGCGCCCGACCATGTTCCGCCGGAGTGGCCTGACGGGACGCCGCAGCAGGTTCACCTCGACCTGTACGTCGAGGACATCAAGACCGCCCACGACCAGGTCACGTCGCTGGGCGCCAAGCTGCTGAAGCCCGCCGATGACATCGAGTCGGCCAGCGGTTTCCAGGTCTACGCGGATCCGGCCGGGCATCCGTTCTGCCTTTGCTGGGTGCCGCGGTCCCGGCCTTCAGGCGCCTAGCCCCTAACGCGCCAGGCGACGCTGGGTTCAGCGCGGCTCGAGGATGACCAGCGGGATGTCGCGTTCGGTGCGGCGCTGGTAACCG
>PLDT01000108.1:0-15823 GCA_003136255.1 Actinomycetota bacterium | reverse complement strand
GACCTGTTCTCGTTCCCGACCGAGATCGGCAGCGGCCTGCCCGTCTTCCACCCCAAGGGCGGCATGGTCCGCAAGATCCTGGAGGACTACTCGCGGCGCCGGCACGAAGAGGCCGGCTATGAGTTCGTGAACACCCCGCACATCACCAAGTCCGAGCTGTTCGAGATCTCCGGGCACCTGGGCTGGTTCGGGGAGAGCATCTTCCCGCCCATGGAGCTCGAGGGCGCCAGCTACTACCTCAAGCCCATGAACTGCCCGATGCACATCCTGATCTACCGCTCGCGCGGCCGGTCCTACCGGGACCTGCCGCTGCCGCTGTTCGAGTTCGGCACCGTCTACCGGTACGAGAAGTCCGGGGTGGTGCACGGCCTGACCCGGGTCCGCGGCCTGACCATGGACGACGCGCACATCTTCTGCACCAAGGAGCAGGTCGGCGCCCAGCTGCGGCGGCTGCTGACCTTCGTGCTGGACCTGCTGCGCGACTACGGCCTGAACGACTTCTACCTGGAGCTGTCCACCCGGGACAACGAGAAGGAGAAGTGGGTCGGCAGCCTGGAAGACTGGGAGCACGCCACCCGGGAACTGAACGACGCCGCCGAGGAGTCCGGCCTGGAGCTGGTGGCCGACCCGGGCGGCGCGGCGTTCTACGGCCCGAAGATCTCGGTGCAGGCCCGGGACGCGATCGGCCGGACCTGGCAGCTGTCCACCATCCAGGTCGACTACAACCTGCCCAAGCGGTTCGGGCTGGAGTACCAGGCCGCCGACGGCAGCCGGCAGCAGCCCATCATGATCCACCGGGCGCTGTTCGGGTCGATCGAGCGGTTCTTCGGCATCCTGGTCGAGCACTACGCGGGGGCGTTCCCGCCCTGGCTGGCCCCGGTCCAGGTGGTCGGCATCCCGATCGCCGACGCGCACGTGCCGTACCTGTCGCAGGTCGCGGAGCAGCTGCGCGAGCATGGCATCCGGATCGAGGTCGACGCGAGCGATGACCGGATGCAGAAGAAGATCAGGACGGCGCAGCGGCAGAAGGTCCCGTACATGCTGATCGCGGGCGACGACGACGTGGCCCAGGGGGCGGTGTCGTTCCGCTACCGCGACGGGTCGCAGAACAACGGTGTCCCGGTCGCCGAGGCGATCGCCGAGATCGTCGCCGCCGTGCGCGACCGCGTCCAGGTGTAGCCGGTGTCGTCCGACCCCCCCGGAGCCAGCACTGACGAGGTCTTCGCGGGCGTACCCGACTCGTTCGGGCGGCTCTGGACGCCGCACCGGATGGCCTACATCAAGGGGGAGGGCAAACCCTCGGGCCCCGGCGAGGCTGAGGGCTGCCCGTTCGACCGGGCGCCCACGCTGAGCGACGAGGATGGCCTGATCGTCGCGCGCGGCTCGCTGGTCTACGTGGTACTCAACCTGTACCCCTACAACGCCGGGCACCTGCTCGTCGTCCCGTACCGGCACGTGGCCGACTACACCGACCTGACCGCCGGTGAGACCGCCGAGTTCGCCGAGTACACCCAGCGCGCCATCCGCGCGCTGCGCCAGGTCTCGGCTCCGCACGGGTTCAACATCGGCATCAACCTCGGCTCGGTGGCCGGCGCCGGGATCGCCGCTCACCTGCACCAGCACGTGGTGCCCCGGTGGGGCGGCGACACCAACTTCATGCCCGTGATCGGCCGCACCCGCGTCCTGCCCCAGCTCCTGGCCGACACCCGCAAACTCCTAGCCGACGCCTGGCCAGGCGTCGGCTAGGAGCTGATCCTAGGCTTTGGCGTCCGCGGCGACCTTGGCCGCCAGGTGCGACGGCAGCGGCTCGTGACGGACGTACTGCCTGGTGAACGAGCCCGTGCCCTGCGAGAGCGACCGCAGGTCGATGGAGTACCTGGTGATCTCGAGTTCCGGGATCTCCGCTTTAACCAGGGTCCGGCCCACGCCGACCGGCTCGGTGCCGAGCACCCGGCCACGCCGCGAGGACAGGTCGGACATCACGGCTCCGACGTAGTCGTCAGGCACCAGCACGTGTACCTCGTCGACCGGCTCGAGCAGCGTCGGCTGCGCCTTGTCCACCGCGTCCTTCAGGGCCAGCCGCCCGGCCTTCTGGAAGGCCATGTCCGAGGAGTCCACCGAGTGCGCCTTGCCGTCGTACAGGGTGACCCGCACCCCGGTCATCGGGTAGCCGGCCAGCACGCCCTGCTCCATCTGCCAGCGGACGCCCTTCTCCACCGAGGGGATGAACTGGCGCGGCACCACGCCGCCGACGATCTTGTCCACGAACTCAAAGCCGGCCGAATCCGCCAGCGGCTCCACCTCGATGTGGCAGATGCCGTACTCGCCGTGACCGCCGCTCTGCTTCACGTTGCGGCCTAGGCCCTGGCCCTTGCCCCCGATGGTCTCGCGCAGCGGGACGCGCAGTTCGGTGGTCTCTACCGCGACGCCTTGCCGGTGCGTGAGCCGGTCGAGCAGCAGGTCGGTGTGGGCCTCACCCATCGTCCACAGCACCAGCTGGTGGGTCTCCGGGTTGTTCTCCAGGCGCAGCGTCGGGTCCTCGGCCACCAGCCGGCTCAGGGCCTGGGACAGCTTGTCCTCGTCCGCCTTGGACTTGGCCACGATCGCCACCGGCAGCAGCGGCTCCGGTATCGACCACGACTCCATCAGCAGCGGATGTTCCTTCTCCGACAGCGTGTCGCCGGTCTCGGCCGTGCTGAGTTTGGCCACGGCGCAGATGTCGCCGGCCGCGCACTGGGTGACGGTCCGCTGCAGCTTGCCCAGCGGCGAGGTCAGCGCGCCGATCCGCTCGTCGTTGTCGTGGTCGTCATGCCCGCGGGCCGAACGTCCGTGACCGGACACGTGCACGGAGGCGTCGGGGCGCAGCGTGCCGGAGAAGACGCGGACCAGGCTGATCCGGCCGACGTACGGGTCAGTCGTGGTCTTGACCACCTCGGCCAGCAGCGGTCCCTTGGGGTCAGCGGTCAGCCCGCTGACGGGCTTGCCGTCGGGGGTGGTCACCGCGGGCAGCGGGTGCTCGGCGGGGGAGGGGAAGGCCTCGGTCATCACTTCGAGCAGCTCGAGCATGCCGATCCGCTGCGGCGCGGACACCACGAGCACCGGGTAGAAGCTGCCGCGCGCGACGGCCTTCTCCAGATCCTCGATGAGCACCTTGGGGTCGATTTCTTCCCCGGACAGGTACCTGTCCATCAAGGACTCGTCTTCGCTCTCGGTGATGATGCCCTCGATCAGCTCACCGCGCAGCTCCTCCAGCCGGTCCTGGTCCGCGGCTGGCGGCGCGCCCTCGGTCCGGGTCCCGCCCGAGTAGCTAAACAGCTTCTGCGACAGCAGCCCGATCAGCCCGTCCACCGGGTTCCCGACCGGCAGGTACAGGGGCGCGACCGCGTCGCCGAAGGCGCTACGGCAGGCGGTCAGGGTGGCGTCGAACTCGGCTCGCTGGTGGTCGATCTTGGTGATGACGACCGCGCGCGGCATGCCCACCGCGGCGCATTCGTCCCACAGCATCCGGGTCAGGCCGTCGATTCCCTCGGCGGCGGAGACGGCGAACAGCGCCGAGTCCGCGGCCCGGAGCCCGGCCCGAAGGTCCCCCGTGAAGTCGGCATAGCCGGGAGTGTCTAGCAGGTTGACCTTGATGCCGTTGTGCACGAGGGGCGCGAGGGTCAAGTTGACCGAGCGCTGCTGCCTGATCTCGACCTCATCGAAGTCACTGACCGTGGTGCCCTCTTCGATGCTGCCTTGCCGCTGGATGGTCCCCGTCGTGGCGAGTAGCGCCTCCACCAGGCTGGTCTTCCCGGACCCGGAATGGCCGACCAGTACCACGTTCCTTACCTGATCGGCCGCCGGTGCCCTGCCAGCGGCTCCTCCCGCCCCACTGCCTGTCGTTGCCAATTACCTTCGCCTCCTTGCGATTTGCTGGTGCGCACGACCAGCCTTAACCCGCGAGCACCGTGACCACAACCCCCACGCAAAGAATCTTCCCGGTGACCGGGAGGTGAAGCCGACGTCCCCCCAGGCCCAGCGCAAAACCTCTCAGGTCGACGCCGTATTATCGGACGGCCATGCTGAATCCGCTACGGCCCGTCATGACGCGCGTTTTCACTCCGGTCGGCGCGGTCCTGGCGCGTACTCCGGTCACGGCGAATGCGATCACGATCGTCGGCACGGTGGGCGTGGCGGGCGGAGCGCTCGGCCTGTTCCCGATCGGCGAGCTGTTCCCCGGCGCCTTGACCTGCACGATCTTCGTGCTCCTTGACATGCTGGACGGCGTGCTGGCCCGGATCAAGGGCACCAGCGGCACCTGGGGGGCGTTCCTCGACTCGACCATGGACCGGATCGCCGACGCGGGTATCTTCAGCGGCCTGGTGATCTGGTTCTTCAGTGGCGGCCACGACCCGCTGCTCGGCGGGGTGTCGCTGTTCTGCCTAGTCTCGGGCGTCCTGGTGTCATATACCAAGGCCCGGGCCGAGGGCCTCGGACTGCGCTGCGACGTGGGCCTGATCGAACGGCCCGAGCGCATGCTCATATCGCTGATCGCGGTCGGTGTTTCCGGCCTCGGCGTGCCGTACATTCTCAACGTAGGGCTCTGGGCGCTCGCGGCGGGAAGCGCCTTTACTTTCGGGCAGCGGATGCACGCGGTCTACCGGGCCGCCCGCACTCCGGTAGACCCGGGCGGCGGGGAAGGGTCAGACGGGTGAACAGACAGCCGGACGTGGCGGATTCATCGGGGTCCACGAGGCTGGGCGGGCGGCTTAGCGAGCGGCTGACGGGGTTCGCGTACCAGCTGGGCTGGAAGGTTACCTGCCGCGTCCCGGAGCCATGGGCCAGGTGGGCGTTCACCAAGACGGCCGACGTCGCCTGGCGACGGCAGGGCCCGAAGGTCCAGGTGCTGGAGGCCAACCTGCGCCGCGTGCTCAGCTACTCCAGCGCCAGTGCGGACGTGGACGGCAAGGAACTGCGGGCCCTGTCCCGCGCTACGCTGCGTTCCTACGCGCGGTACTGGCTCGAGGTGTTCCGGCTGCCGGTGATTCCCGTCGCGCGGATCGTGTCCGGGATGCACGTCAACCCGGCCGGGGAGGCGGCTCTGTTCGCCAACCTCAAGGCGGGCCGCGGCGTGGTCCTTGCGCTGCCGCACATGGGCAACTTCGAGCAGGCCGGGGCGTGGGTCGTGGCGCGCGGGGCGGGGTCGCTCACCACCGTCGCGGAACGGCTGCGGCCGGAATCGGTGTATGAGGCGTTCGTCCGGTTCCGTGAGGGCCTGGGGATGGACGTCCTGCCGCTGACCGGCGGGCACAGCCCGTTCGGGATCCTCGCCCAGCGGCTCCGCGCGGGCGGCCTGGTCTGCCTGGTCAGCGACCGTGACCTGAAAGAGACCGGCGTCGAGGTCGAGATGTTCGAGGAGCAGGCGCGGATCGCCGCGACCGCTGCCCTGGCGGTGCAGACCGGCGCCGCGCTGATGCCGGTCGCGACCTGGTTCGAGGGGCCGGACTGGGGCGCGCACATCTACGAGGAGATCCCGGTGCCCGAGTCGGGCACCCGCTCGGAGAAGATCGTGGCAATGAGCCAGCAACTGGCCCGGGTCTTCGAGGCCGCCATCGCCGAGCACCCGGCGGACTGGCACATGCTCCAGCGGGTCTTCACCGCCGACCTTGATCCGGCCCGGCTCCCCGCCTCCCGTCAGGCCGATCCATGAAGATCGGGATGGTCTGCCCGTACTCCTGGGACGTGCCCGGCGGCGTCCAGCAGCACATCAGGGACCTGGCCGAGGCCCTGATCGACGAGGGGCACGAGGTCTCGGTGATCTCCCCGGCCGACGACGACACGCCGCTGCCGCCCTACGTGGTCGGGGCCGGCCGCGCGGTGCCCGTGCCCTACAACGGATCGGTAGCCCGGCTATCGTTCGGTTTCCTGTCGGTGAGCCGGGTCCGGCGCTGGCTGCACCAGGGCGGGTTCGACGTGCTGCACGTCCACGAACCCGGTATCCCGAGCCTGTCGCTGCTGGCTTGCTGGGTGGCCTCGGGCCCGATCGTGGCTACCGTGCACACCGCGATACCGCGCTCCCGGGTGCTGGTGGTTACCTATCCGGTGCTGCGCACCGCGCTGGAAAAGATCAACGGCCGGATCGCGGTCTCCGAGGCGGCCCGCACCACCTTGGTCGAGCACATCGGCGGCGACGCGGTCGTCATCCCCAACGGCGTGGCCACCCGCCGCTACCGCAAGGCCGAGCCGCTGCCCGGCTGGCCCGGCCCGGGCGGCGCCATCGGTTTCCTGGGCCGGCTGGACGAGTCGCGCAAGGGCCTGGCCGTCTTGCTCAAGGCGTTCGAGATCCTCGGCCCGGAACGGCCCGGGCTGCGGTTGCTGGTGGCCGGGCCGACCTCGGACGCCGAGGAGGTGCTGCACCGGGTGCCCGCCGACCTGCGGGACCGGGTCGCGCTGCTCGGGCAGGTCAGCGAGGACGACAAGGTCCGCGTGCTGCACTCGGTCGACGTGTTCTGCTCGCCGAACACCGGCGGCGAGTCGTTCGGCATCGTCACCGCCGAGGCGATGGCGGCCGGCCTGCCCGTCGTCGCGAGCGACATCGACGCGTTCCGTCAGGTTCTGGACGGCGGCGAAGCCGGCGAGCTGTTCACCGCCGGCGACGCCGACGACCTGGCCCGGGCGGCCGGGCGCCTGCTGGACGACCCGGCGCGCCGCGCCGAGCTCTCGGCCGCCGCGCTGGCCGCCGTGGCCCAGTACGACTGGTCGGTGGTGGCCCGCGACGTGCTCCGCGTCTACCAGACGGTCATGCTCGGCCGCACCGGCGTGGCCGTGTCCCCGGACGGCGGTGATTTCCCGTGATCGCCGACATCATCCTGATCATCGCGGCCGCGCTGTTCGTCGGGGTGTACGTGTCCTGGCGGGCCGGGCGGATCGACCGGCTGCAGGCCCGCGTAGAGATAGCGCGCGTGGCGCTGGACGTGACCCTGCTGCGGCGAAGCTCGGTGGCCCAGGAACTGGCCACCTCGGGCCTGCTCGACCCGGCCACCAGCCTGCTGCTGGCCGGCGCCGTATATGGCACTCGCGGCGGGGCCAGGCCGCGGGATCTGGCCGAGAGCGACCTGACCCGGGCCCTGCGCGCCGCCTTCAGCCAGCCGGACTTCCGTGCCTCGCTGAGCGGCAAGGAAGGCGCCGACGAGCTGCTGGCCGAGGTGGAGGAGACCGCGCACCAGGTATTCGTGGCCCGCAAGTTCTACAACGACCTGGCCGCGGTGACCCGGGACGCCCGGAACCGGCCGCTGGCCCGGGTGCTGCACCTGTCCGGCCACGCGGAAGCCCCGGTGTTCTTCGAGATGGACGACTCCCTCATCGCCGACAAGCCCGGCCCGTGGGCGGGTCCGGCTGGCCATACGATGGTCTCAAGCAGTCCTGATTGATCAAGCGAGGTTCGAGTGTCCATTGTCAACGCAGAAAGCACCATTGAGTCGGCCACGGGGACCGCACGGGTGAAGCGCGGCATGGCAGAGATGCTCAAGGGCGGCGTGATCATGGACGTGGTCACGCCCGACCAGGCCAAGATCGCGGAGGATGCCGGCGCGGTCGCGGTGATGGCGCTTGAGCGCGTGCCCGCCGACATCCGCGCCCAGGGCGGCGTGGCCCGGATGAGCGACCCCGACATGATCGACGGCATCATCGCCGCGGTGTCCATCCCGGTCATGGCCAAGTGCCGGATCGGGCACTTCGCCGAGGCGCAGGTCCTGCAGGCCATCGGGGTCGACTACATCGACGAGTCCGAGGTGCTCACCCCCGCCGACGAGGCCAACCACGTCGACAAGTGGAAGTTCACCGTCCCGTTCGTGTGTGGCGCCACGAACCTGGGCGAGGCGCTGCGGCGGATCGCCGAAGGCGCGGCCATGATCCGCTCCAAGGGTGAGGCAGGCACGGGCAACGTGGTCGAGGCGACCCGGCACATGCGGTCCATCCGGTCCGAGATCGCGCGCCTGTCCAGGCTGCCCTCCGAAGAGCTCTTCACCGCGGCCAAGGAGCTCGCCGCGCCGTACGAGCTGGTGGCCGAGGTGGCCCGCGCTGGCCGGCTGCCGGTCGTACTGTTCACCGCGGGCGGCATCGCGACCCCCGCGGACGCCGCGCTGATGATGCAGCTCGGCGCGGAAGGCGTATTCGTCGGCTCGGGCATCTTCAAGTCCGGCGACCCGGCCAAGCGCGCCGCCGCGATCGTGAAGGCCACCACGTTCCATGACGACCCGGACGTGGTCGCCAAGGTTTCCCGCGGCCTGGGCGAGGCCATGGTCGGCATCAACCTGGACACGCTGCCTGCCGACCAGCACTACGCCGGGCGTGGCTGGTAGGGAAGACGAGCGCCCGGTTTAGCGTTTTACCTTTGTTAATCCCGCATTATGAGGCTGCGTTGCCTCAGCGTCGCGCTGCCCCGGCCTCCTCCCGCAGGGCCCCGACGCCGTCAGGAGGAATGATGAAGCCCGCAGGACCCGTCATCGGAGTGCTCGCCTTGCAGGGCGACGTGCCCGAGCACCTGCGCGCGCTCCAGGACGTCGGCGCCCGGGCCGTTTCGGTCCGCCGCCCCGAGGAGCTGCATCAGCTTGACGGCTTGGTGATCCCGGGTGGTGAGTCGACGACGCTGTGGCGGCTGTCCGTCGCGTTCGACATGCTCGAGCCGCTGCGGAAGCTGATCGCGTCCGGCCTGCCCGCCTTCGGGTCCTGCGCCGGGATGATCATGCTGGCGGACCGGCTCGCCGACGGCGTGACCGGGCAGCTGACCTTCGGCGGGATCGACATGACCGTACGCCGGAACGCGTTCGGCCGCCAGGTCGACTCGTTCGAGAGCGACATCACGCTATCCGGCCTGGGCATAGACGGCACCGGGCCACTGCGAGCGGTCTTTATCCGGGCCCCCTGGGTGGAGCAGAATGGCGAGCACGTCGCCGTCCTGGGTACCGAGGAGCGCACCGGTAGGATCGTCGCGGTGCGGCAGGGCCAACTGCTGGCCACGGCCTTCCACCCTGAGCTGACCCCGGACCGGCGTATCCATGAGCTATTCGTAGACATTGTGAAGGACAACACATGAGCGGCCACTCCAAGTGGGCCACCACGAAGCACAAGAAGGCGTTGGTCGACGCTAAGCGCGGCACACTGTTCGCCAAGCTGATCAAGAACGTCGAGGTCGCCGCGCGTACCGGCGGGGGAGACCCGGCGGGGAACCCGACGTTGTACGACGCCATCCAGAAGGCGAAGAAGAGCTCGGTCCCGAACGACAACATCGACCGCGCCCTGCGCCGGGGCAGCGGCGCCGAGGCCGGCGGGGCGCAGTACGAGAACATCACCTATGAGGGCTACGGCCCGGGCGGCGTCGCGGTGCTGGTGGAGTGCCTGACCGACAACCGGAACCGGGCCGCCTCGGACGTGCGCACCGCGTTCAGCCGCAATGGCGGCTCGATGGCCGACCCCGGGTCGGTGTCGTACCTGTTCCACCGCAAGGGGGTCGTCGTCGTCGACAAGAGGGGGGGAGGGGAGGTGGGTGGGGTGACCGAGGACGACGTGGTCGCGGCCGTACTCGAGGCGGGCGCCGAGGAGGTCAACGATCTCGGCGAGTCGTTCGAGGTGGTGTCGGAGCCGACCGACCTGGTGGCGACCCGCACCGCGCTGCAGAACGCCGGGATCGACTACGACTCCGCGGACGTGGCCTTCCTGCCCAGCGTCGAGGTCGACCTCGACGAGGAGCAGGCCAAGCGGTTGTTCCGGCTCATCGATGCGCTCGAGGACTCCGACGACGTGCAGGACGTGTACGCCAACTACTCGGTCTCCGACGAGATCATGGAGAAGCTCGAAGCCTGACGCCGGCCCGGCGCCTGAGTCAATTCGCGCAACACGCCGAGTCGGTGCGCGACTGGACCCTCGCGGGCCGGTACGTTCGTAGCGAACAGATGTTCGTGGACCTCGCGCGCCGAACGGAGCACCTCGTGGGCCTGACCTATGCGCGGCACCCGCTCCGGGTGCTCGGCGTCGACCCCGGGCTGACCAGGTGCGGCGTCGGGGTGGTGGACGGAGCGCCGGGCCGGGCGCTGAGCCTGGTCCGGGTCGGGGTCATCAGGACCTCGGCCACCGACGACATCGCCGCGCGGCTGCTGGCCATCGAGACCGAGCTCGAGCAGTGGCTGGACGCGTGCCAGCCTGATGCGGTGGCCGTCGAGCGGGTGTTCAGCCAGCAGAACGTGCGCACGGTGATGGGCACCGCTCAGGCGGGCGCGGTCGCGATCGTGTGTGCCGCCCGCCGCGGGCTGCCGGTCGCCACCCACACCCCCAGCGAGGTCAAGGCCGCCGTGACCGGCAACGGACGGGCCGACAAGGCCCAGGTAACGACCATGGTGACCAAGCTGCTGCGAATCTCGGACCCGCCCCGCCCCCCGGATGCGGCCGACGCGCTGGCGCTGGCCATCTGTCACATCTGGCGCGGCGGGGCCCCGTTGAGCACCGGTCTGCCGCTCGCGGCGAGCCTGAGGAGGTAGGCGTGATCGCTCATCTGCACGGAACGGTCGCCGCGGTGGCGCCCGACGGCGCCGTCATCGACGTCGGGGGCGTCGGGATGCGGGTCCAGTGCACGCCGGGCACCCTGGCCACGCTCACGCTCGGCGAGCGGGCCCAGGTCGCCACCTCCCTGGTGGTCAGGGAGGACTCGCTGACCCTGTACGGCTTCTATTCCGACGACGAGCGGAACGTCTTCGAGCTGCTCCAGACGGCCAGTGGCGTCGGACCCCGGCTGGCGCTGGCCATGCTGGCCGTGCATTCGCCCGATGCGCTGCGCCGGGCCGTCTCGACCGAGGACCTCGGCGCGCTGACCATGGTCCCGGGCATCGGCAAGAAGGGGGCGGAGCGGATCGTGCTCGAGTTGCGGGACCGGCTCGGCCCGCCCGGCGAAAGCGCCCTGGGCGGCCTGCCTGGCGCTCGGCCCCAACGGGGTCCGCAGTGGCGGGACCAGGTGCAGTCCGGCCTGGTGAACCTGGGCTGGCCGGCCCGTGACGCCGACCAGGCGATCGCGGCCCTGGAGGAGGAGGGCACGATCGTCGCCAGCGGCGAACCGGTGGACGTCGCCCTGGTCCTGCGGGCCGCGCTGCGAAAGCTCAGCAGGCAATGACGATGACCGGGGATGGGCCGGGGGGCGGGAGCCCCCCGGGCCCGGACGGGGCGGGCGGCGACTCACTGGCGCGGGCCGAGGACGCCGAGCTGACCGCCCGCCGCCAGCGGATGCACCGCGACCCCGACGAGATGGTGTCCGCGCTGGCGGACGCGGACGAGCGCGACATCGAGACCGCGCTGCGGCCCAAGCGACTCACCGAGTTCGTGGGCCAGGCCCGGGTGCGCGAGCAGCTGTCGCTGATCCTGCAGAGCGCCCTGCGCCGGGGCAGGCCGCCGGACCACCTGCTGCTGGCCGGGCCGCCCGGCCTGGGCAAGACCACGATCGCGATGATCGTGGCCGTCGAGCTCGGCGCGCCGATGCGCATCACCAGCGGCCCGGCGATCGAGCGATCCGGTGACCTGGCCGCGATCTTGTCCACCCTCAGCGAGGGTGAGGTGATCTTCATCGACGAGATCCACCGCCTGGCCCGGCCCGCCGAGGAGATGCTCTACCTGGCCATGGAGGACTTCCGGGTCGACGTGGTGATCGGGAAGGGGCCGGGCGCGACCGCGATCCCACTGGAGATCGCGCCGTTCACGCTGGTCGGGGCGACCACGCGGGCCGGGCTGCTGCCCGCCCCGCTACGGGACAGGTTCGGGTTCACCGCGCACCTGGATTTCTACGCTCCCGACGAGCTCGAGCACATCATCCGCAGGTCCGCCGGCTTGCTCGGGGTGACGCTCACCGACGAGGGGGCGACCGAGCTCTCCACCCGGTCGCGGGGCACGCCCCGGATCGCGAACCGGCTGCTGCGCCGGGTGCGCGACTACGCCGAGGTCCGGGCGGACGGAGTGGTGACCCGGGACATCGCCCGCACCGCGCTCGAGATCTACGAGGTGGACTCCCACGGCCTGGACCGGCTCGACCGGGGTGTGCTGGAGGCGGTGGTCCGCCGGTTCGGCGGCGGGCCGGTCGGCTTGTCCACGCTCGCGGTGGCACTGGGCGAGGAGGCGGAGACCGTCGAGGTGGTGGCGGAGCCGTTCCTGGTCCGGTGCGGGCTGCTGGCGCGGACCCCGCGCGGCCGGGTCGCTACCGCGGCGGGCTGGGCCCATCTCGGCCTCACGCCCCCGCCATCGCTGGCCGAATTGCCAACCCTGTTTGACTAGTCCTGGTCGGCAAGATCGCGCCGAGGTCACGATCGCCCCCAAAACCTCGTAGCCTGTTGGTGCGCGGTCAAAGCGCGGTTACACTTCGGCAGTTGGTCGTTGGCCTTCGCCGCGACCACGCACGCAGAACCAACTGGAAGGATGCCCCGGTCATGGGGAGTTTCTCAGCGGTCGTCGCGGCGACCACGAGCAAGTCAGGCAGCAGCTCCTATACGTTCCTGCTCTTGATCGCGCTGGTCTTTATCGGCTTTTACTTCCTGATGATCAGGCCGCAGCGGCGCCGCCAGCAGCAGGCCCAGCAGCAGCAGCGCACCATCAGCCCCGGGGCCCAGGTCCGCACCACGGCCGGGATGTACGCCACCGTTTCCGCAGTCGACGGCGACGACGTCATCCTCGAGGTCGCGCCCGGCGTGGACGTCCGCTACGTGCGGCGCGCGATCGCGGAGGTCATCGCCGACGGGGAGGCCGAGGAGACCGACACCGTCGAGGACACCGAAGACGCCGACGGCTACGCCCACGACGAGCCGGAAGACACCGAGGCCCACGACCACGCCGAGGTTCACGACAGCGCCGAGTCCGCGGAGCAAGGCCTCGCCGATTCGCACAACGGCAACCTGGCCAAGTCCGACAAGGACAACGTGTTCTGACCGGCAGGCCGGCAGCAGGGTCTTACGGGGAACGACCGATCGAGGGACAGGCGGAGAAGTGGCAGGCCCTACGAAGACCGTCCCGCATCCGGGACGGGCAATCGCGGCGCTCATCGCGCTTATCTTGATCATGCTGCTGGCCATCGCGGGCGGGGACCTGTTCAGCCCGGGCCAGTGGCATAAGGACTTTCGGGTCGGTCTCGGGCTCGACCTGTCCAGCGGTACCCAGCTGAGCATGAAGGCGACCACCCTGAACGGGACCGCCCCGACGACCGACGACCTGAACGAGGCCAAGACGATCATCCTGTCCCGGGTGAACGCCAGCGGTAACACCGGCGCCGAGGTGCAGACCCAGGGCAACGACATCCTCAACGTGTCGGTCCCGGGCAAGACCACCGAGCAGACCGAGCAACTGGTCAGCGAGACCGCCTACCTGAACTTCCGGGAGACGCTGCTCTACTTGCCCTACACCGGCGCCAGCAGTTCGCCGTCGACGTCCGCCACGCCTAGCGCGTCGCCCAGCGTCAGCCCCTCGGCCAGTTCGAGCTCGACCGCGAAGGCCACGCCGTCCCCGTCGGCCAGCGCCACCAGCACGGCCAAGACCTCCGCCAAGATCGTCCCGGCCTCGAGCTCGAGCGCCAGCCCGACGGCGAGCAGTACCGCCTCGCCTAAGGCGTCCGCGTCGACCAGCCCGAGCGCCACCCCAAGTCCGAGCGCGAGCGCGAGCCAGCCCTCGAGCGCCTCTGCCCTCGGCGACGCGAGCCTGGTCAACAAGCAGACGCTCGCCCTGTTCAACAAGGTGCAGTGCACGCCGAACGACACCACGAAGTGGAAGCAGGAGGCGGGCTACACCGCTCCCAATGACTACGACAACCCGAACATTCAGATCGTCTCGTGCGACAGCAGCGGCAACAAGTACGCCTTGGACGTGGCCAAGGTAACGGGCCAGCAGATCTCGACCGCCACCGCCGAGCTGTCCACGACCAGCAACGAGTGGGAAGTGCTGCTGAACTTCAAGAGCTCAGCGGTCGGCCCCTACGCCACCCTGAGCTCCAACCTGGTCGACAAGTACTACGCCACTGGCGAGGACAACCCCGAAACCAACGACTACTGGCTGGATACCCTCGCGGTTGTGCTGGACGGGAACGTAACCACCGCACCGGAGTTCACCTCGGCCATCCCCAACGGCGAGGCCCAGGTCACCGGCGACTTCACCCAGGCGGAGGCCACGCAGCTGCAGAACGTGCTGCAGTACGGGTCGCTGCCGCTGAACTTCGACATCCTCACCGCGGACACGGTGTCGGCGTCCCTCGGCCGGGCCCAGCTGGACGGCGGCCTGATCGCGGCCGCGATCGGCCTGGCCCTGGTGGTGGCCTACTCGTTCCTGTACTACCGAGGGCTCGGCCTGGTGTCGGTCTCCAGCTTGATCATCGCCGGCACGCTGGCGCTGCTGGCGGTCATGCTGCTCACCAAGTACCAGAACTTCGCCCTGGAGCTGTCCGGGATCGCGGGCCTGATCGTGGCCATCGGCATCACCGCGGACTCGTTCGTCGTGTTCTTCGAGCGATTGCGGGACGAAGTCCGCGAAGGCAAGGCGCTGCGGCCGGCCGTGGAGGCCGGCTGGAAACGGGCCCGGCGCACGATCCTGGTCTCCGACACGGTGTCGTTCATCGCCGCGGTGCTGCTCTACTACTTCTCCATCGGGGAGGTCAAGGGGTTCGCGTACACCCTCGGCCTGACCACCGTCATCGACATCATCGTGGTGTTCCTGTTCACCAAGCCGATGGTGACGATCCTGGCCCGGACCAAGTTCTACGGCAACGGCCATCCGCTCTCCGGGCTCGACCCGGCCCGGCTGGGCGCCCGGACCCCGTGGCGGTCCTCGGTCCGGCGTACCCAGGCCGGCCGCAGGCCCGACGCCACGCCCCGTAGCAGAGTGTCCGGCAACACCGGGTCCCGCAACACCGGGGAGGCGTGATGTCGCGGCTCGGCCAGATCGGCAGCAGGCTCTACCGCGGCGAGGTGTCCTACGACTTCGTCGGCCGCAAGCGCAGGTGGTACGCGATCTCCGGGGCCATCTTGCTCATCAGCATCGTGGCCCTGTTCGCCCGCGGCCTGGACTTCAGCGTGGACTTCAAGGGCGGCGCGGTGTTCCAGTTCTCCGCGCCCGCGGCCACGCAGACCGAGGTCCAGGACACGGTCAGCCACGAGGGCATCAACGGCGCGGTCGTCCAGCAACTCACCGGCAAGCTCGGCGCCAGGTCTTGGCAGGTGCAGACCCCGACGCTGACCAGCGCGCAGACCTACACCGTCGAGAACGCGCTGACCAGCCAGCTCCACGCCAAGAACATGAGCACCTCGTTCGTGGGGGCGAGCTGGGGCAGCCAGATCACGACCAAGGCGATCCAGGCCCTCATCACGTTCCTGATCGTGATCGTGCTGTACCTGTCGATCGCGTTCGAATGGAAGATGGCGGTGGCGGCCTTCGTGGCGCTCATCCATGACCTGGTCATCGCCACCGGTGTGTACGCGCTGACCGGATTCCAGGTCAGTCCCGCGACCGTTATCGGGCTGCTGACCATCCTGGGCTATTCGCTGTACGACACCGTGGTCGTCTTCGACAAGGTCCGGGAGAATACCGCCGGCCTGCTCGGCGGGGCCAGGAGCACCTACAGCGAGGCAGCCAACCTGGCCCTGAACCAGACCCTGGTCAGGTCGATCAACACCTCGATAATCGCGCTGCTGCCGGTGGCCGCGATCTTGTTCGTCGGCGGCGGCCTGCTCGGCGCCGGCGAGCTGAAGGACCTCGCGCTCGTGCTGTTCGTCGGCATGCTGTCCGGTACCTACTCCTCGATCTTCATCGCCACCCCGGTGCTGGCCGACCTGAAGGA
>PLDT01000315.1:0-3676 GCA_003136255.1 Actinomycetota bacterium | reverse complement strand
CCAGGTGCCGGGCCCGCGCCCCGGTGCCGCACACCGCTGCGGCCAGCCGGCGGTGGGCGGCGCGGCGATCGGCTGCGGGCGCCTGCTCGGCGACCGCCGAGCGCATCAGCGGATGAACGAAGGCGATGCCACTGTCGGTCATGGCCAGCAGGCCCGCCCGGATGCCTGCCTCGAGATCAGCATGCGCGGTGGCCGGATCGCGGGCGGCAGCGCAGATGACTGGCAGCGCTGGTTCCGCCGAAAGCGAGCTGACCAGGAGCACATCGCGCGGCCCGGGGGCTAGGCCGGTGATCCGCCCGAGCACCAGCTGCCGCAGCGAATCAGGCACATCGAGCGTGTCGTGCCAGGCTGGCGGGATGCCGGCCTGCGCCCTGGCGGCCAGCTCCAGCGCGAACAGCGGGTTCCCCCCCGAGGCCTCATGCAGGCGCAGCAGAAGCGACCGGCCAGGAGACAGCGTCGTCCGGGTGGCCAGCAGCTCCCGGATCGCCCCGAGGCTGAGCGGCCCCAGCCGCACGCGATCAACTCTTCCGGCCGGGAATCTATCGGCGGCCAGCGGAGGCGGGATTCCCGACCAGTCCGTCCGCACCGCCGCCAGCAGGCCCACCGGCTCAAGCCGCAGTCGGCGCAACGCGAACGACAGGGCGCGGGCGGAGGCGGTATCAAGCCACGCCAGGTCATCGACGACCACTACCACCGGGTGCGTCCCGGCTAGGCTGCGAAGCAGCGTCAGCACTGCTGTCGCCGTGGTCCGCGGATCGGCGGGCCGTTGTGCCGACTCGGTACGCAGAACCGCCTGACGGACTGCCTGGCGCTGCGGACCCGGCAGCCCGTCAACCAGGACGGCTGGGACCGTTTCCAGCAGGTCGGCCAGCCCCGCGAACTCCAGCGGCACCTCGGACTCGACCGGAAAGGCGGACAGCACCGTGATCCCGAGCTGTACCGCCGTGTCATGGCCTTCTTTCAGCAGGGTCGTCTTCCCGATCCCCGCTTCGCCCTCGATCAGCAGGACCCGCGGCCCGCGGGCAACGTCGCGAAGAAACCCGCAGATCCTGGCAGCCTCCGCATCCCGGCCAATGGGCATCGGCTCCGTACCCGCCCCTCGGTTGACATCGCTAGCGTCGGCTGAGGCCCAGGGCCTGTCAACCCTGGCTGTGACGTGGTCTCAAGCGCTGCCGGGTCTGGCGTCCGGGCGCTCATGTGTACGGAGTTACCAAAAACGTGCCTGATACAGCGACGTGGGTACCGAGGAGTGGTGCCGCGATCGTAACCGGCATCCTGGTTGGGGGTGTACGCGGGCCTGGTCCTGCTGGCCACCCAGGTGCTGTCGATCAAGTCGCCGGTAGCTGTGGCCGCCGCCACCTAGGTGGCCGCGGCCCTGTTCAACCCGGTCCGCCACCGGGTGCAGCGCATCGTCGGCCGACGGTTCAACCGCGCGCGCTACGACGCCGACCAGACCGCGTCCGCCTTCGCCGCCCGGCTGCAGGACTCCGTCGACCTGGCCGCGGTGCAGGCCGATCTGGCCAGCGTCGTGCACCGGGCCCTGGAACCCGCCCACGTCACCCTATGGACGAACGATCGCGGCTAATACACCAGCCATTACCGGGGAATAGCATGAAGCCTTTCGGCGTGATTTCCGTGTGCCATTGGCGACCTCGCACCGCAGCTCAACACTAGCGCAGATCACGAAAGCTGCTAAACTTGCTTAACCCGGCAATCGCCCTATCCCCGTCAGCACACAACCAAAGAAAGTTTATCACGAAATATGACGTCTCGCCAAGCCAATTCCGTCGCCGCGGGTCCTGCGGGTCCTTCCGATGCCGTCGGCGCCGAGCAAGCTTACGTCGATATGCTGTACCGCCTGCTGGATCAGGCGCGCGAGCGGACCGAGCGGGCGCTGGCCCGGACCCAGGGCAGCGGCACCGCGGGCGGCACCTTCCAGGCCCGGGTCGAGCGCGACGTCACCGCGGCCGAGCAGGGCAGGCGCCTGGCCCAGCTGAACGCGGTGGAACGCGGCCTGGTCTTCGGCCGCACCGACGGCCACCAGCCCGGCAACCCCGAAGACAGCGAACCGGTCAGGCTGTATATCGGCCGGATCGGCCTGCGCGACGACGAGCACGAGCCGCTCCTGATCGACTGGCGCGCGCCCGCCTCCCACCCGTTCTACGCAGCAACCCCCAAGGACCCGGCCGGCCTGATCCGCCGCCGCCACATCTACACCAGGGACCGCACCGTCACCGGGGTCGACGACGAGGTCTTCGACCTGGACCGGCTGTCCGAGCCGGACCGCCAGTCCTTGTCCGGCGAGGCCATGCTGATCGCCAGCATTACCGTGGGCCGCACCGGCCGGATGGCCGACGTGGTCGCCACCATCCAGACCGAGCAGGACCGGGTGATCCGCGCCGGCCTGCAGGGCGTCCTGGTTGTGCAGGGCGGCCCCGGCACCGGCAAGACGGTCGCGGCCCTGCACCGCGCCGCGTACCTGCTGTACACCCACCGGCGCACCCTCGAGCGCCGGGGGGTCCTGGTCATCGGGCCGAACGCCACCTTCCTGCGCTACATCAGCCAGGTCCTGCCGTCCCTGGGTGAGACCGACGTGGTGCTCACCTCGATGGCCGAGCTGTTCCCCGGCGTCTCCGCCGCGCCCGACGATGACCCGGCCGCCGCCATGATCAAGGGCGACCTGAAGATGGCGGCCGTGGTGCGCCGGGCGGTGCGAGACCGCCAGCGGGTCCCGCCCGGCGACCTGGAGGTCACCGCCGACCGCGTGCGGATGACCGTGCCCCGGGAGGCCGTCCTGCGCGCCCGCGCCCGGGCCCGCGCGCTGCGCAAGCCGCACAACGTGGCCCGCAGGCTGTTCGTCACCGAGATGCTCGGCGCGCTTGCGGCGGCGGAGGCGGCCGCCCTGGGCCGCCCCCTCGACCCCGAGGACCTGCCCTACACTCGCGCCCGGCTGTGGGACGAGCCCCCGGTCCGCGCCGCGCTCGACGGCATGTGGCCGTTCCTGACCCCGCAACGGCTGGTCGCCGGGCTGCTGGCCGAGGAAGGCGTCCTCCGCTCCGCCGCCCCGGACCTTTCTTCGGCCGAACGAAGCGTGGTGCTCCGCCCCGGTGCCCCCGACGCGTGGACCGTGGCGGACGTTCCGCTGCTGGACGAAGCCGCCCAGCTGCTGGGTAACGACGACTCGGCGGCCAAGCGGCAGCGCCGGGCCGCCGAGCGGGAACGCCGGGCCGAGGAGCGCTACGCCCGGGAAGTGCTGGAGGTCACCGGCGTGGCCGAAACCGGCCTGGTGGACGCCGCCACCCTGGCGGAATGGAACCGCGACCCCGGCCAGCAGCTCACCACCGCCGAACGGGCCTGGGCCGACCCCTCGTGGGCCTACGGCCACGTGATCGTGGACGAGGCCCAGGAGCTGTCCGCGATGGCCTGGCGAATGGTGATGCGGCGCATCCCCACCCGGTCGCTGACCGTGGTCGGNNCAGGAATACCTCACCGTCAACTACCGGACCCCGTCCGAGATCATGGCCGTGGCCGCCGATGTGCTGGCCGCGGTCGCCCCCGATGAGCAGCCCCCCGAGTCGGTCCGCGCGGAGGGCGTCCTGCCGCGCGCGGTCCGCGGCCTGGACCGGGTCGCCTCGGTGGTCGCCGCCGAGCACGAGGAGATGGGCGCCGAGAGTGG
>PLDT01000505.1:0-15385 GCA_003136255.1 Actinomycetota bacterium | reverse complement strand
TCGGCCAGTTCCTTGAACTGGTGGTACATCGAGGGGAGCCGCCTGAGGATCTCCTCGGCGGGCAGCCGCGACGCAATGTCCAGGAACACGCCGCCGTGCGGTGACCCGCGCCCGGCCTTGACCTCGGCGTTGTTCGCCCGCGCCACCTCATCGCGCGGCAGCAGCTCCGGCGGCCGCCGGTTGTTGTCCGGGTCGGAGTACCAGCGGTCGGCCTCTTCCTCGGTCTCGGCATACTGGGCGCGGAACACGTCCGGAACGTAGCCGAACATGTAGCGCTTGCCCTCGGAGTTGCGCAGCACGCCGCCGTCACCGCGGACAGACTCGGTGACCAGCAGGCCGCGGACCGAGATCGGCCACACCATGTGCGTCGGGTGGAACTGGACGAACTCCATGTTGAGCAGCTTGGCCCCGGCCAGCAGCGCGAGCGCGTGCCCGTCGCCGGTGTACTCCCAGGAGTTGGAGCTGACCTTGAAGGTCTTCCCGATGCCGCCGGTGGCCAGGATGACCGCCGGCGCCTCGAAGACCACGAACCGGCCGGTCTCGCGGATGTAGCCGAACGCGCCGGCCATCCGGCCCTCGCCGTCCTTGATCAGCCGCGTGATCGTGGTCTCGGCGTAGACCCTGATCATGGCCTCCGGGTCGCCGTGCGAGACGGCGTCCTCCTGCTGCAGCGCGACGACCTTCTGCTGCAGGGTCCGGATCATCTCCAGGCCGGTCCGGTCGCCGACATGGGCGAGGCGCGGGTACTCGTGACCGCCGAAGTTCCGCTGGCTGATCTTGCCGTCCTTGGTCCGGTCGAACAGCGCGCCCCAGGCCTCGAGCTCGTACACCCGGTCCGGGGCTTCCTTGGCGTGCAGCTCGGCCATCCGGGGGTTGTTCAGGAACTTGCCGCCGCGCATGGTGTCGCGGAAATGCACCATCCAGTTGTCGTTCGGGTTCACGTTGCCCATGGCGGCGGCGCAGCCGCCCTCCGCCATGACCGTGTGCGCCTTGCCGAACAGCGACTTGGAGATGATGGCAGTCCGCTTGCCGGCCAGCCGCGCCTCGATCGCCGCCCGCAGGCCCGAGCCGCCGGCCCCGATCACGACGACGTCGTAGGGGATCCGCTCGATGTCACTGTGCTGGCCGTCGCTGTGCTGGACGGCGCGGGGCGCGATGTCAGTCATGGTGCTGCCTGCCTCAGTTGTAGAACCGGAAATCGCTGAACACGTGCGCCGCGACCAGCCAGATGTACAGGTCGGTCAGCATCAGCGTGCCGAGCGAAATCCACGCCAACTGCATGTGCCGCTTGTTCAGCTTCGAGATCTGCGTCCAGAGCCAGTACCGGACCGGATGCGAGGAGAAGTGCTTCAGCCGGCCGCCGATGATGTGCCGGCAGGAATGGCAGGACAGCGCGTACGCCCATATGAAGATCACGTTGACCAGCATGATCAGAGTGCCGATGCCGAACCCGAAGTTGCCGTTAGGACCGCGGAACGCCTGGGCCACGTCGTACGTCAGCAGTATCCCAATCAGGACTGCCATGTAGAGGAAGTAGCGGTGCAGGTTCTGCATGATGAGCGGGAACCTGGTCTCGCCGGTGTACTTCTCATGCGGCTCGCGGACCGCGCAGGCGGCAGGTGCCCGCCAGAACGCCCGGTAGTAGGCGCGCCGGTAGTAGTAGCAGCTCAGCCGGAACCCGAGCACGAACGGCAGTGACACCAGCGCGTACGGGATGACCGGCGGCAGGCTTCCGAACCACTGGCCGAGGGTCGATGATCCGGGCACGCACTCGCCGCTAATGCACGGTGAGTAGAACGGCGTCAGGTAGTGATACTGCGGAACGTAGTACCACTTGCCGATGAACACGTGCACCGTGGCATAGCAGACCCAGATGGTCAGCAGCGTGGCCACAACGGCGGGGTATTCCCACCAGCGGTCGGTGCGCAGGGTCTTCTGGCTGATCTGCGCCCTGGTCTTGGTGGCCGGCGCATCCGAGATTTGCGTCATTCGTCGACGTCTCCGCCCTGGAACTCACTGGGATCGCTCCGGGTCCGCTGGGCAGATTCCGGGAGCCGCCGGGTGAAGGGCGAACGGCCGGGACGCAGCGGGCTCGCGTCGCGTGGAAACCCTATTCCACTGAATACCACTCTGCGGCCCCCGGGCGAGCTTCCGATCGTGTGACACTCACTACATACGGCCGTTTCCGGCCCCCGGATGCGGCCCGCTGCCGACCAGCGCCTGAACCTCGGCGAGCGGCACGCCATACCGGATATGGCCGCGGAAGCCGGTCGTCGTCACCGCCTTGAACAGCGAGTTAAGGATGGCTTCCTCGGTCGCCTCGATCGCGGCCTGGAACAGCACATCAAGATCATTTGCGGGAACGAGGCCGCCAGCGCCCGCCGCCTCGCGTCCGGCCGCGGCCTGACCTGCCGCCGCCGTGCTGACGGCGAGCGCATAGTCGCCGCTGTGCCCCGAGAAGTCGGAGCCGGTGCGCGCCATTCCGGCAAACGCGCGGCTCGCCAGCCGCTCAAGCTGCCTGGAATCAAGCGGGGCGTCCGTTGCCAGCACGATGACGCAGGAGTTGCCCGGCGGCGCCGCGCTGCGGGCGGCCGGCACCGGCGTGCCGAGAACGGTGAGCTCGCCGCTGAAGTTGGCCTGCACCAGGACGCCGAGCGTGACCGGGCCGACGGCCAGGTCCGCGATCCTGGACGAGGTTCCGATGCCGGCCTTGAAGCCAAGCGCGCCGGTCCCGGTTCCCGCCCCGACGCAGCCCTCGGCGACCGGACCGGCCGCGGCCGTGTCCAGCGCGGTCCGGACGTGCCCGGCGGTCACCGGCCGCGCCCAGATATCGGACAGGTAGCCGTCGTTGGTCTCGGCCACGACCGGATTCAGCGTGCCCGGCGGCTCGCCCCTGCTCTGGCTGGCACTGCCCTGGCTGGNNGCCCTGGCTGGCACTGCCCTGGCCGGCGAGCCGCTCGTACAGATAGCTCAGCAGTGCGTCGGCGACCCGGAACACTGACAGCGTGGCCGTGAGCAGCACCGGCGTCTCGATCGTGCCGAGCTCGGCGATCTGGGTGCTGCCGGTCATTTTCCCGAAGCCGTTGAAGACGGCCAGGCCCGCAGGCAGCGTTCCCGCTCTTAGAAGGTTGTCGTGCACGATGGCGGTGACGCCGGTCCTGATGCCGGCGCCCTGCGCCACGGTGGCGTGCCCGACCCGGATGCCGGGCACGCGCGTTACCGGCCGCTGGCGGTCAGCGGCAGGATGACAGTGGGACTCGGCACGGTGATCGTCAGCAGGTGACCGGGGATGCCGGTCGCCGGGTCGATGCGCAGCGCCATGACCTGATGGGACTTCTCGTTGGCGACGTACAGCTGGTCACCGTCGAGTGCGATGTGCCGCGGCCAGTCGCCGACGGGCACCTCGGTGATGTAGCGCGGCAGCTCGCTGCCGAGCGCGAAGACCGAGACGGTGTTCGGCCCGCGGTTGCCGACGTACAGATAGCGGCCGTCGCTGACGACCTCGGAGGGCTGGTTGGCGTCCCCGGCTTTGCTGGCCCGGACGGCTCCGAGGAACTGCCAGTCCGCGTCGTAGGCGAGCAGTTCTCCGCTGAGCTCCGCGGTCAGGTAGAAGCGGTCGCCGACGGGCAGGACGTGCCGGGGCCCGGAGCCGGCGGGCGTGGTGATCACGTCGTCCAGCGCGAGCTTGCCGGCGTCGCTGAGGGTGTAGCGGTAGATCGCGTCGCCGCCGAGGTCGATGACCACCAGGCCGCCGCCGATCGCGCGGATCATGTGCGGGTGCGCGGACGCCTGGCGGGGCTGGTCACCGTGTGCCTGGTGACGGACCAGGTCGGTACGCGGGCCGATGCCGCCCTCCTTGGTCAGCTGGTGCACGCTGATGCTGCCGCCGCTGTAGTTGGCGGTGAGGAGGAACCGGCCCGAGCTGTCCACGGTGAGATGAGCGGGCTCGGCGCCGCCGGTCTCGCCCTGCCCGAGGTCCCCGGCGGGCACTCCGTCGCGCAGCGACCAGGCGCGCACGTGCCCGTCGTCGGTCTCGGCTACCGCGTACAGCACCGGCAGATCCGGGTGCAGCGCGATCCAGGACGGCGAGTCGGCCGGGACAGTCGCGCTGGCCTGCCCGTCGTCCACCACGGTGATGCCGCGGCCTGCGCCTTTGTCTCCGGAGTAGCCGCCGATCAGGAACTTGGTCATGCGGTCTCAGTACCCAGTCCGGCCGCGATACCCAGCGACGTCCGCAGAAAGTCAACCTGGAGCAGCAGCAAGTTCTCGGCCACCTCCTCCTGGGACGCCATGTGGGTCACCCCTGACAGCGGCAGCACGCTGTGCGGCTTGCCTGCCGCCAGCAGGGCCGAGGACAGCCGCAGAGTGTGGGCGACGGCGACGTTGTCGTCGGCCAGGCCGTGGATGAGAAGCAGCGGCCTGGTCAGCTTCGGCGCGTCCGCGAGCAGCGAGCTGCGGGCGTAGGTCTCCGGGCTGTCAGCAGGGATGCCGAGATAGCGCTCGGTGTAGCAGGTGTCGTACAGCCGCCAGTCGGTGGGCGGAGCCCCCGCCACGGCAGCGTGAAAGACATCAGGGCGCCGCAGCACGGCGAGCGCGGCCAGATAGCCGCCGAAGGACCAGCCGCGGATGCCGACCCGGCTCAGGTCCAGGTCGCCGTACTGCTCGGCGGCTGACTGGAGCGCCTCGACCTGATCGTCGAGCACGGGCCCGGCCAGGTCACCGGCGACCGCGCGGTCCCACTCAGGGCCGCGGCCGGGGGTGCCCCGGCCGTCCGCGATGACGACCGCGAAGCCCTGCTCGGCGAACCACTGCGGGACCAGGTACGCGCCGCGCGCCCGGACCACCCGCTGCGCGTGCGGCCCGCCGTACGGGTCGAGCAGCACCGGCAGCCGGCCCTGCCCGGGCTGGTACTGGCCGGACTGATACTGGCCGGGCTGATGCCAGGACGGGAACAGCACCGCGGTCTGGATCTCGCGCGGGCCGGCCCGGAACAGGACCGGGCGGGGCGCGGGCAGCGCCGGGAGTTCGGCGAGGGAGGCGATGACGGTGTCCGGGGCGTCGTCGCGGGACACCCGGACGCTCACCCCGTCGGCGTCCAGCGACCGGCGCCAGGTGACCGTCGTGCCACCCGCGCGGGTGCCCGCCTCGACGCCCCCCTCCTGGCCGGCCCGGCTCAGGCCGCCCGGCGCGTAGCTCCACAGGCCCGCCTCGGCCGGCTCCTGCGACGCCTGGAACAGCACCGTGTCCCCGTCCACGTCCAGCACGCCGCGGACCTGCAGGCCCGGCGGGGTCACCGGCTCGGGGGACCGGCCCGGCGTCACCAGGACCAGCCGGCGGGTGTCTTGCTCGTCCCGGGTCCATACGATCCGGCCGTCCGCGGTCCAGGCCGGGACGCCCGGGACGATCTCCAGCCAGCACGGGTCGGTGTCCTCGTGCAGCACGCTGGTCTGGCCGCTGGCCACGTCGACGCCGAGGATCCGCAGGGCCCGCTGGTCCCGGCTCTGCACCACGACCAGCGGGTCGTGCCCGTCCTGCCAGCGCGCCGTGACCAGGTAGGGGAAGGCGGCCCGGTCGGTCTCGACCGGCACGGTGGTCCCGTCGAGCCGGGCCAGGAGCAGGGACACCTCGGCGTTCGGGGTGCCGGCCGCGGGATAGGACACCTCGGCGGGCGGGCGTTCGGGGTGCGCGGGATCGGCGATGTGCCACCGGGTGACGAGGGTCTCGTCCACCCGCGCTACGAGCAACGCCGAGCCGTCCGGGGCCCACCAGTACCCGCGATGGCGGTCCATCTCCTCGGCCGCGATGAACTCGGGCAGCCCGAACGTCACCCCCGGCGCCCCCTGCGGGTCCGCGATCACCTGATCCGGCGCGTCGCCGCGCAGCCCGGTGACCCGCAGCGCGCCGTCGCAGACGTAGGCCAGTCGCCGGCCGCCCGGGTCAGGCCGGGGATCCAGCGCCGGCGTCCGCGTCGCCACCTCAAAGGCCACCCCGCCGGCGGCCACCCCGTCGCCCGCCGCCCCGTCGCCCGCCACCCTGCCGCCGGTCAGCGGTACGGCGTACACCTGGCCGGACAAGGCGAAGGCGGCCACCGTGACCGCTTGGTCGGTCGCGTAGGCCACGATGCCGCCCGCGTGCTCCCGGACCCGCTCCCGCCGGGCCCGCTCCTGCGGCGGCAGGTCTTCCTGGCCGGCGCCTTCCCGGTTGGCGCCGACCGTCCGCGGGTCGGCCACCAGGCGTTCCTGCCCGCCATCCACGTCCAGCACCCACAGGCACGTCACCGGGTCGGCGCCGCCCTTGGTGCGCAGGTAGGCGACCCGGGCGCCGTCGGNNCGCCGCCTGACGCGCGGATAGGCTCACTGGCATGAGTTCGGCTGACGCCCCCGACCGGCGGCTGCTCCTGGTGCACGCGCACCCGGACGACGAGTCGATCTACACCGGGGCCACGATGGCCAAGTACGCGGCCGAAGGCGCGCGGGTCACGCTCGTCACCTGCACGCTCGGCGAGCTCGGCGAGGTCATCCCGGCGTCGCTGGCCCACCTGGGCGCGGAGAAGGAGGACGGGCTGGGGGAGTACCGGATCGGCGAGCTGGCCGCGGCCTGCGCCGCGCTCGGCGTGACCGACCACCGGTTCCTCGGCGGTCCCGGCCGCTGGCGCGATTCGGGCATGATGGGCACCGAGGGCAACGACGACCCGCGCTGCTTCTGGCGGGCCGACGTGGACCAGGCGGCGGGTGCCCTGCTCGACGTCATCGCCGAGGTGCGGCCGCAGGTGCTGGCGACCTATGACGCCCAAGGCGCCTACGGGCACCCCGATCACATCCAGGCCCACCGGGTCGCCTGGCGCGCCTGCGAGCTGGCCGGCCCGGACGCGCCGGAGAAGTTCTACGCCACCGCCACGCTGGAGTCCGGGCTGGTCACCACCGAGGTCGAAGCCAGCGCCTGGTTCGGCGCCAAGCTGGCCGCGATGCGCGCGCACGCCACCCAGATCACCGTGGACCCCCCGTTCTTCGCCCTGTCCGACGGCGTGCGCCGCCCGGCCAGCGGCGTCGAGTACTACACCTTGCTCGCCGGACCGCGCGGCCCGGGTCTTCGCGAGGCCGGCCTCTTTGCGCGCTAACCTGCTGGTATGGACGTCCCGACGGACGGGAAACGGACCCGGTTGCTGCTCACCGTGGCCGCTAATACCGCGTTGTTCCTGGTCGGAGCGGTGGAAGGCCTGATCGGCAGCTTCCAGTACAGCCGGAGTGCGCCGGCCGGGGCGATCGGGTTCTGCCTCCTGCTGCTGGCCACGTGCCTGCTGGGCGCGTGGGCCATGCGCTCGGTCAGCGGCGCGCTGTGGCCCGCGGTCGGCTGGATCATCGCGTCGTACGTCTTGTCCATGCCGGTCTCCGGCGGCAGCGTGATCATCGCCAACACGACCGCGGGCAAGTGGTACCTGTACGGCGGCGCGGTGAGCTCGCTGGCCGGGATCGCCCTGTCGCTGGGCGGCTGGATCCGCGGCACCGGGACGCGGCCGCGATGACCGAGGTCGACCAGGCTTCCTTCCGGCGGGCGGCCGGCCAGTTCGCGAGCGGGATCGTGGTCGTCTCCACCCGGGGCGGTCACGCCATGACGGTCAGCGCGTTCACCTCGGTCTCGCTGGACCCGCCGCTGGTCTTGTTCTGCGCGGAGAAGATCGCGCGGTTCCACGACGCGGTNNTGGCCCACCACCCCGGCCCCGCCGCCGGCGCGCCGCTACTCGACGGCGCGCTGGCCGTCCTGGAGTGCCGCACCACCGCCGTGCACGACGCCGGCGACCACAGCATCGTCGTCGGTCAGGTGCAAGCCGTGGCTAGCCCCGCCGATCCGGCCGAGCGCGGCCCGCTGGTCCACTACTCCGGCGCCTACCACCGCCTCCGGCCCGGGCCGCAGCGCCTCGGCTAACGGCCAGGCGGCAGCGCCTCGGCTAACCCAGCTCGGCGATCCGGTCCAGGCCCCAGTCCAGGTCGGCCTCGCTGATCACCAGGGGCGGCGCCAGCCTGATCGTGTGACCGTGCGTCTCCTTGGCCAGCACTCCGGCCGCGGCCAGCCGCTCGCAGGCCTCGCGGCCGGGCAGCGAGGCGAACTCCACCCCCGCCCACAGACCGCGTCCGCGCACCGCGCGGACCACGTCGCCCGGCAGCGCGGCGAGCCGCGCGTGCATGTGCTCGCCGAGCGCCGTCGCGCGGGCCTGGTACTCCCCGGTGCGCAGCATGGCCACCACCTCGCGGCCGATCGCGCAGGCCAGCGGGTTCCCGCCGAACGTGGACCCGTGCTGCCCGGGCTCCAGCACGCCCAGCACCGGCCAGCTGGACACCATCGCGGACACCGGCACGATCCCGCCGCCCAGCGCCTTGCCCAGCAGGTACGCGTCCGGCACCACGCCGTCGGCCGAGCAGGCGAACGTGTGACCGGTCCGCCCCAGCCCGGACTGGATCTCGTCCGCGATCATCAAGACGCCGTGCGCGGTGCACAGCTCGCGCAGCCCGGCCAGGAAGCCGGCCGGCGGCACGACCACCCCGGCCTCGCCCTGGATGGGCTCGACCAGGACCGCGACCACCCGATCGTCAAGCGCCGCGGCCACCGCGTCCAGGTCGCCGTAGGGCACGACGCGGAACCCCGGCGTGAACGGCCCGAAGTCATCGCGGGCGTCAGGATCGGTAGAGAAGCTGATGATCGTGGTGGTGCGCCCGTGGAAGTTCCCGTCGAACGCGATGATCACGGCCTGGTCGGCGGGCACCCCCTTGACCCGGTACCCCCACTTGCGGGAGACCTTGATCGCGGTCTCGACCGCCTCGGCGCCGGTGTTCATCGGCAGCACCACGTCCATGCCCGCCAGCTCGGCCAGCTCGGCGCAGAACGGCCCGAACTGGTCGTGGTCGAACGCCCGGCTCACCAGCGTCAGCCGCTCGAGCTGGCTCATGGCGGCGGCGATCAGCCGCGGGTGCCGGTGACCGAAGTTCAGCGCCGAGTACGCGGCGAGCATGTCCAGGTAGCGGCGTCCTTCGACGTCGGTCACCCAGGCGCCCTCGGCCTCGTCGACGACGACGGGCAGCGGGTGGTAGTTGTGCGCCGCGTGCTCGTGGCTGAGTCGCGTCAGCTCGGTCGCGCGGCCCGTCATCGTCTCGGTCATGGTGATGGCTCCCTTAGCCGCGCAGTTCCAGCGTGCAGCACTTGGGGCCGCCGCCGCTCTTGAGGATCTCGGACATGTCGACGCCGATGGGCTCGAAGCCGCGCTCACGGAGCTGGCCGGCCAGACTCCGCGCCTGGACCGGGAGCACGACGTGCTGCCCGTCGCTGACCGCGTTCAGTCCCAGCACCTCGGCATCTTCGTCCTTGGCCTCGATCAGCTCGGCGAACTGTGCCGCGATCGCCGCCCGTCCCGCGTCGTCGAACGCCGGCGGGTAGTACATGGCGGTGTCCGGGTCGAGCACGCACAGCGCGGTGTCCAGGTGGTAGAAGCGCGGGTCGACCAGCCGCAGGCTCACCACCGGCAGCCCGAACACCTCAGCCAGCTCCGTCCCGGCCGCCTCGTCGCTGCGGAAGCCATGGCCGGCCAGCAGCACTCGCCCGGTGAACACGAAGTCGCCCTCGCCCTCGTTGACCTGCCGCGGGACCCGGACCCGCGGATAACCGCGGTCGCGGAACCACTGCAGGTACGCGCCGGCCTCCCCGGCCCGCTGCGGATGCCGGAACCGCACCCCGAGCACCGTCCCGCCCACCACCGTCGCCCCGTTGGCCGCGAACACCATGTCCGGCAGCCCCGGCACCGGCTCGATGATGCGCACGTCGTGGCCAAGGTCGAGGTATATCTGCCGTAGTTCGGCCCACTGCCGCATCGCGGTCGCCGCGTCGGTCGGCTCGCCCGGCCGCATCCACGGGTTGATCGCGTACGTGACCGCGAAGTGCTCCGGCGGGCACATCAAGTACCGCCGCGGCGTAGCCGTCCTGCTCGCGGAGCCCCCCCGGCTGATCATGAGCCCAGGGTAGGGGGTCGGCCCTAACGGAATACATACGCCGATCATGCGTGTCGCTGGCGAATCATTGCGTAAAACCGCGCTCCAGCGGCGATTTCCGACGTATCCCTCGCAGTTTGATTCCCGCGCGCGAAGCGCTCCCGGGCGGCCCCAGCCCCCGCACCGGCGCCCTGCTCCATGATCACGAAGGAATTTGTACCGCTATCCGTACCGGATCCTTCGTGATCATGGAAAACCTCGCCTGGGAGGCTCCGCCACGCCGCGACGCGGAAACGCTGGGTCAGCGCTTGCGGGCCACCCCGCAGTACGCTGCTGGCTCGTCCGGTGCCGCGCCGCCGGGCGCGTCCGGCTTCCACTGCGGGCACGGCACCACGCCGGGCTCGATCAGGTCCAGCCCGTCGAAGAAGCTGGCCAGCTGGTCCGGCCGGCGCAGGTGATAGGGCACCGGCACGGCGTCGTTGTACCGCTGCTGCGCGTCGTCGGCCGGCCCGGTCCCGGCCACGCCGTCCGCGATGGCCAGGTAGCTGCCCGGCGGCAGCGCGTCCATCAACTGGCTGGTGATCGAGCGGGCCGCCCCGTGGTCGTCGATGTGGCCCAGCGCGCCGAGCATGATCAGCGCCACCGGCTGCTTCAGATCCAGGGTGCGCGCCGAGCCGGCCAGCACCGCGGCCACATCGCGCAGGTCGGCGTTTACGTAGCTGACCGTGCCCTCCGGCGTGCTGGCCAGCATCGGGCTCTGCAGCAGGGTCCGGGCGTGGACCAGGACGGCCGGGTCGTTGTCCGCGTAGACGATCCCGGTGTCCGGCGCGATCCGCTGCGCGATCTCGTGGGTGTTGCCCCCGGCGGGCAGGCCCGCGCCGACGTCGAGGAACTGCCGGATCCCCGCCGGCCCAGCCAGGAACCGCACCGCCCGGACCAGGAACGCCCGCTCGGCCCGCGCGGTCTGGGCCAGGTGCGGGAACTCCCGGCTCAGCTCCTCGCCCGCGGCCCGGTCGGCGGCGAAGTAGTCCCGCCCGCCCAGCCAGTAGTTCCACACCCGCGCCAGATGCGCCGTGCTCACCTCGAGCCCCGGCGGCGGCGGCCCCCCCGGGTCGCGCCCGGCCGACCCCGGACCGGCCGCGCCAGGCGCGCCAGACGCGGCGGGCCCAGCAGGCGCGCCAGGCCCGGCGGCGGGGTGACCGGCGCCGGGGCGCGAGCCGGGAACCGTGGCGGTGAACCCGTGTCGGGGGGCACGTCTGCGGAACATTCCTCGTATTGTGCCGAACGTCCCCGGTGCCCGTGATGCCGTTCCGCGAGGAACCAGCTCAGCGGCCCAGCACTACGCTCAGGAGCCCAGCGCCGCGAGCCGCGCCGCCGCGGCCGCCACCCGCTCGTCGGTGACGGTCAGCGCCGCCCGCACGTGCCGCGCTCCGCCGGGACCGTACACCGAGCCCGGCGTGACCAGGATGCCGCACTGCGCGGCCAGCAGCTCGGCCGCCGACCAGCCGTCGTGGTCCGGGTGCGTCAGCCACAGGTACAACCCGGCCTCCGAGTGATCCACCGTCCACCCGGCCCGCGTGAACGCCGCCCACAGCACCGAACGCCGGGCCGCGTACCGCTCCCGCTGCACCACCGCGTGCGCGTCGTCGTCGAGCGCCGCGGTCATCGCGCCCTGCACCGGCCCCGGCATCAGCATCCCGGCCTGCTTGCGAATGGCCAGCAACTCCGCGACCAGCGCCGGGTCGCCGGTCACGAACCCGGCCCGGTACCCGGCCAGGTTCGACCGCTTGGACAGCGAGTGGACGGCCAGCACCCCGTCGTGCGACCCGCCGCACACGGACGGGTGCAGCACCGAGACCGGCGAGGCGTCCCAGCCCAGCGTGATGTAACACTCGTCGGAGGCCACCACCACCCCGTGCTCACGCGCCCATTCGACCACCTCGCGCAGCTCCGAAACCGGCAGCACCCGCCCGGTCGGGTTGGACGGCGAGTTCACCCACACCAGCCGCACCCGCTCCAGGCCCGCGGAAGCCGGCCCAAGAGAAGCCGGCCCGAGCGCAGCCACGCTGTCCGAGGCCACCGCGGAAATCCCGGCCAGCCGCGCCCCGGTGTCGTAGGTGGGGTAGGCCAGCTCCGGGTAGACCATCACGTCGCCCGGCCCCAGGCCGAGCATGACCGGCAGCCAGGCGATGAACTCCTTGGTGCCGATGACCGGCANNCGCGGGGTACCCCAGGCCGCCGGGTACCCGGGCGCGTTCGAGGCCTGCGCCAGCGCGGCGCGGATCACGTCGGGCACCGGGTCGACGGGCGTGCCCATGGACAGGTCCACCGCGCCGTCCGGGTGCAGCCCGGCCTTCTCACCGAGCGGCGCGATCCGGTCCCAGGTGAACTCGGGCAGCCGTCCGGCGAGCGTCACTCCTCGGCTTGCGGAGGCAGCGCCGCTACCACCGGGTGGTCCCGGCCGATCTTGCCGGCCTTCGAAGCGCCGCCGGGGGAGCCGAGGTCAGCGAAGAAGTCGACGTTGACCTTGTAGTACTCCTTCCACTGCTCGGGCACGTCGTCCTCGTAGTAGATCGCTTCGACCGGGCAGACGGGCTCGCACGCGCCGCAGTCCACGCACTCGTCAGGGTGGATGTACAGCATGCGCTCGCCCTCGTAGATGCAGTCAACGGGGCATTCCTCGATGCATGCCTTGTCGAGCACATCAACGCAGGGCTGCGCGATGATGTAGGTCACGGGTGGGCTCCTTCGTGGTTCTGGTCCCTGCTGGTAACACAGTATGGCGGCTGTGCGGCTGGTGCCGACCCAGTGTCACTTCACTGGGCCGTTTCAGTGGGCCCCTTCACTGTGCCCCTTCACTGTGCCACTTCACTGGGCCGCGACAACGCTATCGCGCGCCTGGCTCGTGGCCGGGGTCAGCTTTGCGGCCCGCTGCCAGCCCATACTGCCATTGGCCGCATTCCACACGTAGCCGGCGTACCGGATCTGTCTGATCCCGTACTGCTGAGCGTGCGCCACCAGCCAGCCGGCCACCGTCCAGGCCCCGTCCCGCGGCACGTGCACGACCGCCACACTGCTCTTCTTCTTCTTTTTGTCCGAACGGTCCGTGGTCACCCTGACCTGCACCGCGTCCTTGCCTCCCAGCCCGAACGTCTGGTTCAGCTGCCGCAGCGCCCCGGCCAGGTCCGCCTTGCCCGCCGGGGTGTACCAGCAGGACACCGCGGCCGGCGAACTGCCGGTGAAGTACCCGGCCAGCAGCGTGGCCACGCCGACCCACTGCTCGTAGGCGAGCCCGTCCGCGCTGTGCTGGACGTCCTGGGCCGCCTGGTCGACCGGCATCTTCGTGTAGCCGGGCACCCGGACCAGCGCGGCGAAGAACCTGGTCGTGGCGTAGACCGGGTTCTCGATCTCCGCGGTGGTGCCCCAGCCNNGCGGCGGCCAGGGCGATGGTGACCGCCTGCCGGGGCAGCCGGTGCCGCACCGCGACGCCCGCGATGGTGGCGGCTATGCCCGCCTGACCGACCCCGAGCGGGATCGCCGCGACCCCGGTTCCGGCCTGGCAGCCGGGCGGCGGCGGCGGGGCCGCGGGGGTGACGCTGTGCCCCGGCCCGCCGAACACCAGGTATCCGATCGCCGCCAGCAGCAGGACCAGCGCGGACCCGATGACGGGAACGGCCAGCGGCCGGCGTGAAGGGGGCGGCACACCATCAGACGGTACCGCTAAGCTCGCCCAACATGAGCGATGCTGTACCAGACCCCCTCGTGACGGTCCTCGAGTCCCCGCTGCCCGAGGTCATCGACGAGCTGTGGGAGCGCCGCGCGGAGTTGTCCCCGGCCGACGAGCAGGCCCGCGCGGTGGTGGTCGGCGCGGTGGACGCGATCGACGCCGGCCAGGCCCGGGTGGCGGTCGTCGACCCGGTCACCGACCGGGTCGTCGTGGACGAGCGGGCCAAGCGGGCCATCCTGCTGGCCTTCCGGGTGCTCCCGATGGCCCGGTCCCAGGTGGGCGACTTCCGCTACGACGACCGGGTGCCGCTGACCACGCGGCTGGACGGCGTGCGGGCCCTGCCCGGGTCCATCGTGCGCTGGGGCGCGTACGTCGCGCCGGGCGCGGTGCTGATGCCGTCGTTCGTCAACATCGGCGCCTACGTGGACACCGGCACGATGGTGGACACCTGGGCGACGGTCGGCTCGGGCGCCCAGATCGGCAAGAACGTCCACCTGTCGGGCGGGGTGGGGATCGGCGGCGTGCTCGAGCCGCCGAACGCGGTGCCGGTGGTGATCGAGGACGAGGCGATGATCGGATCGCGCTGCATGGTCGTCGGCGGGGCCCGGGTGCGCCAGGGCGCCACGCTCGGGGCGGGCGCCATCCTCACCCCCACCACGCACGTCATCGACACCGAGACCGGCGTCGAGCTGCCCCTGGGCGAGGCGCCGGCCTGGTCGGTCTGCGTGGGCGGGACCCGTCCGCGGACCTTCCCCGGCGGCACCTTCGGCCTGCCCTGCCTGCTCGTCCTCAAGCGGCTGCCCGAAGGCGCCCGGCACGACAAATCGGCCCTGAACCGGATCCTGCGCGACCACGGAGTCGACGCCTGACGCGCGCGGCCCGCGGGGGGCCTTTTGGCCTCTCCGGCCGCGCGCTACTACGGTGAGCACCATGAGCGGGCAACCGGGGGGTCCGGGGGGTCGCCCCCCCGAGAGGCAGAGCAGAGTATGAGCAGTAATTCCGAGCCGCCGCACCGGCGGATCCGTCGCCAGGGCCCCGTCACGCTGCGCGGCGACCAGATACCGGCGACCACCACCGACCAGCGGCTGCTGGACCGGCGGGGCCCGGCCGACTGGGTGCACACCGATCCCTGGCGGGTGCTGCGGATCCAGGCCGAGTTCGTCGAGGGGTTCGGCCTGATGGCCGAGCTCGGGCCCGCGGTCTCGATCTTCGGCTCGGCCCGCACCCGGCGCGGCAGCCACGCGTACCTGACCGCTGAAGCTATCGCCGCCGGCCTGGTCAAGGTCGGCTACGCGGTGATCACCGGGGGCGGCCCGGGGATCATGGAGGCGGCGAACAAGGGCGCGGTCGAGGGTGGCGGTGACTCGGTCGGCCTGGGCATCGAGCTGGCCACCGAGATGGGCCTGAACGACTACGTCGAAATGGGCCTGGAGTTCCGCTACTTCTTCGTCCGCAAGACCTGCTTCATCAAGTACTCCCAGGCCTTCGTGGTCCTGCCCGGCGGCTTCGGCACCATGGACGAGCTGTTCGAGGCGCTGACCCTGGTCGCCACCGGCAAGATCACCAAGTTCCCCATCGTGCTCGTCGGCCGGGCGTACTGGTCCGGCCTGCTCGGCTGGCTCCAGGACACCATGCTGGCCGAGGCCAACATCGGGCACGCGGAGTTTGGCCTGATCAGCGTGGC
>PLDT01000413.1:0-2935 GCA_003136255.1 Actinomycetota bacterium | reverse complement strand
CCGGATGCCGGCCTCGGCCAGCGAAATCGTGCTCGGCCCGACCACGGCCAAGGCGATGCACGTGGGCATCGGCGGCACCGTCCGGCTGACCGGCGGCCCGGTGCTGCGGACCTTCACGGTGACCGGCACCGGCTTCGTGCCGCAAGGGCCGCACAACACCTACGACGACGGCGCCTGGCTGACCCCGGCCGGATTTGCCCGGCTTTTCCAGGGCGCGCAGCCCGCGTTCAAGTTCCACGTAGCCACCGTGTCGCTGCGTCCCGGTGCGGACGTCGCCGCAGTCGCGCGGCGGCTGACGGCCACCGCCGCCCGGTTCAAGGGCGGGCAGGCCATCGGGTTCGAAATATCCACGCCGCCGGGGGAGATCACGGCGATCAAGGAGGTGGCCGCGCTGCCGATCGCGCTGGCCGCCTTCCTGGCCCTGCTGGCCGTGGCGACCATCGGGTACGCGCTGTCGCTCGCGGTGCGCCGGCGCCGGCACGAGCTGGCCGTGCTGCGCGCGCTCGGGCTGACCCGATGGCAGTCCCGCCTGGTCGTGGTGACCCAGGCCACCGTGCTCGCCGTCATCGGGCTGGCCTTCGGCATCCCGCTGGGCGTGGCGGCGGGCCGGACCCTGTGGCGCGCCGCGGCCGGTATGGCACCGCTGGCCTACCACACGCCGGCGACGCTGTGGGCGCTGGTGCTGATCGCGCCGGTGGCCCTGGTGGTGGCCAACCTGCTGGCCGGCTGGCCCGGCCACCGCGCGGCCCGGCTGCGGACCGCGGAGATCCTGCGCGCCGAGTAGCCGTGCGGCCCCGGGACCCGCGCTACGATCAGGGCTCACATGGGAAGCGTCATCCGGGTCGCGCTGGCCGAGGACAACGTCCTCCTGCGGGAGGGCGTGTCCCGCCTGGTCGCGGCCGATAAGGACCTCGAGCTGGTCGGGGTGGCCGGGGACCTGCCGCAGCTGTTCGACGTCATCGAGCGGTGCGCGCCGGACGTGGTCATCACCGACATCCGGATGCCGCCCACCGGCCGGGACGAGGGCATCCAGGCCGCGGCCTGGCTGCGCGAGCACCGGCCCGCGGTCGGCGTGGTCGTGCTGAGCCAGTACACCGCGCCCGGCTACGCCGTGGCCCTGTTCGAGCACGGCTCAGCAGGCCGCGCCTACCTGCTGAAGGAACGGGTGGCCAGCGTGGACGAGCTGGTCCGCGCGGTGCACGCGGTGGCGGGCGGCGGCTCGGTGATCGATCCGCTGGTGGTGGACGAGCTGGTCCGGTCGCGCTCGCACCCGGCCGCCTCCAGCCTGGACACGCTGACCCCGCGGGAGACGCAGATCCTGGCCGAGATGGCCCAGGGCAAGAACAACGCCGCCATCGCCACGGCGGTGTCGGTGTCCGAACGGGCGGTGGAAAAGCACACCAACTCGATCTTCGCCAAGCTGGGCCTGAGCGAGGAACAGGACGTGAACCGCCGGGTCAAGGCGGTGCTGATGTTCCTGGGGCAGGGCAACGGGCAGGGCCGGGGAGGCTGACCCCACCATCGTGGCGGTGGCAGCACCCTGCCGCCCGGCCCGCGGCCTGTGCCAAGCTGAGAGCGTGACCGGCTCGCATCTTGTACTCGTGGTCGATGACCAGGCGCCGTTCCGCTTCGCGGTCAAGGCCGTGCTGCGCCGCCTGGACGGCTTCGAGCTGGCCGGGGAGGCCGCCAGCGGAGCCGAGGCCATCGACCTGGTCGAGGAGCTGCATCCGGAGCTGGTGCTGATGGACATCAACATGCCCGGAATGAACGGCATCGAGGCAACCCGGCAGATCGTGGCGGCCCACCCCGAAGTGGTGGTGTTCCTGTGCTCGACCTACGACGTCGGCGACCTGCCGCGCAACGCGGCGACCAGCGGGGCCCGCGGCTACCTGAACAAGGAGCAGTTCGGCGCCGACGCGCTGCGGCGCCTGTGGCAGGACCGCGATTCCGGGGCAGATCTCAGGGCACCAGCGGGACCGACCCGCTGACCACGGCGCCGTGCCCGGGCCGGGAGTCCCACCGGACGGTCCCGCCGATGGCGCCCAGCCGGTCGGCCATGTTCACGTAGCCGTGCCCGCGCCGCGCCACCGCGGCGTCGAAGCCGGGCCCGTCGTCGGCGACCGAGAACAGCAGGCCGCCGGCCTCGGTCCACAGCCGTAGCTGCACGGTTGCGCCCTCGGCGTGCTTGGCCGCGTTCTGCAGTGCCTCGGTGCAGGAGAAGTACACGGCCGCCTCCACCTCGGCGGGATACCGGCCTACCTCATCCGCCACCGTCACGTAGACGGTCAGCGGGCTGCGGCCGGCTGTGGCGCGCAGCGCGTCGCCCAGCCCGTTGTCGGCCAGCAGCGGCGGGTAGAGCCCGTGCGCCAGCTCGCGCAGCTCCTTGATCGTGGCCTGCACGTCCTCGGCCATCTGGCCGAGCATCTCGGCCGCGCCTGCCGCGTCCTCGGTCACGATGTCCTTGGTCAGCCGCAGGCTGATGGCCAGCGCCACCAGGTGCTGCTGGGCGCCGTCGTGCAGGTTGCGTTCCACCCGGCGCCGTTCCGCGTCGCCGCTGGCCACGATGCGGGCCCGGGACTCGCGCAGCTCCTCGGCCTGCTGGCGCAGTGCGTCCAAGGTGGTCTGCAGGGCCGAGTCCAGCCGGGCGTTGTGGAAGGCCAGGCCGGCCTGGCGGGCCAGCTCGGTCAGCACCCGGTCGTCCTCCTCGGTGAAGGCGTCCGCGCGTTCGGGCCGCTCCACCACGATCAGGCCGAGCAGGTCGCCCGCGTGGCTGACCGGGGCCACCCGGAGCTGGGCGTGCTCCCGGCCCTGGAGCAGACCGGGCAGCCAGATCGCGGCCCAGGCGTTGCCCGACACCCCGGCCCGGGCCACGACGGGACGCAAGCGGTCGGTGAGCACGATCGAGTCGCGGCCGGCGTCGGGGACGGCCACCGCG
>PLDT01000316.1:0-12389 GCA_003136255.1 Actinomycetota bacterium | reverse complement strand
CCCGGCCCGTACGCCATGGCCAGCGTGTACGCCGCGTCGCACCCCGACGGAAGCAGCATCGCCTCGAGCAGTTCCCGTGCGGTCAGCTTGTCCCCCGGAATCAGCCCCGCCGTGCTCGGCTGATCCTGCTTCTTGAGGTATCCGACCACCGACTTCGGCACCGTGATCACCTGGTTCAGGTTTCCCGCCCTGATCACCACCAGCGCCGTCATGACCTTCACGATGCTGCCGATCGGCCGTTCGGTATCGAGCCCGTCGCTCCACAAGATCTGTCCGGTCGCGGCATTAGCCAGCGCCCCCGCCTTGATCCGTATCCCGGTGGGCCCGGAGCTCGCCGCGGTCCGGCTGGCGGCGGCCGCGGCGTTCGGCGCCATGGTGCTGGCCGAGACCGGTATGGCAACAGCGCCCGCCAGCGCGAGGGCGGCCAGGACGATCAGGAGCGCTTTGATTGCGTTCGGAATCGATGACCTCGGCACGGCAACCTACTCTAGGGCGGTCCCGCGTTCCTAGCCCCGGACTTGACCTGCTTGGAAGCGAATCTGCAGGCAGCGTCCATGGATGCGGTCGTAATCGTAGACCGGTGCCGTACCAGCGCTGCCACGACGAGCGTGATGACGTGCCCGGGGCAGACCAGGGTACAACCGGGGGATGTCACGGGCGCGACCCGTCCGCGCGATCCGCGATCCTGACACAGTACCGGCTATTCCGCTGGTGCGGAGATGGGTCGTTGGCGGCGAATCCGGGCCGGAGCCGACCGGTCCAGCCATCCGTCGCCGACAATCCAGTCCAGGAAGGTGGAAATTATGTCCGACGAAACTGACATCCGTCCCTTCCGGGTCGAGATGCCCGGCGAAGCGATCGCGGAGCTTCGGCGGCGCATCGCCGCGGTGCGCTGGCCCTCCGAGGAGCTGGTCAAAGACCGGTCACAGGGCGTGCAGCTGGCGACGATCCAGGAACTCGCCCGCTATTGGACGACCGATTACGACTGGCGCAAGTGCGAAGCGAGGCTGAACGCGCTGCCGCAGTTCAAGACCGAGATCGACGGCGAAGACATTCACTTCATCCACGTGAAGTCGCCGCACGCCGACGCGTTGCCGCTGATCATCACGCACGGCTGGCCCGGCTCGGTGATTGAGCTGCTCGAGGTCGTCGGTCCGCTCACCGACCCGACCGCGCACGGCGGGCGCGCCGAGGACGCGTTCGACCTGGTGCTTCCCTCGCTGCCCGGCTACGGCTTCGCCAGCGAGCCGGCCGAGGTGGGCTGGGACCCCGGCCGCGTCGCGCGCGCCTGGGCGGAGCTGATGCACCGCCTCGGCTACACCCGCTATGTCGCCCAGGGCGGCGACCAGGGCGCCGCCGTCACCGACACGATGGGCGGCCAGGCACCCGAGGGGCTGCTCGGCATCCACCTGAATTTCCTCAGGCAGGCGCTGGGCAACGCCGGTGCCCTGCCCGCGGACTCCGAAGAGGAACGCGCCGCGGTCGCCGCGCTCAACACCTTCAAGACGAGCGGCTTCGGCTACTTCCTGGAGCAGACCAATCGGCCGCAGACGATCGGCTACGCCCTGCTGGATTCACCGGTCGCGCTTGCGGCCTGGATGCTCGACCACGACACCGACAGTTATTACAAGATCTCCCGCGCGTTCCTCGACGGCCAGCCCGCGGGCAATCTCACCCGGGACCACATCCTCGACAACATCACGCTGTACTGGCTGACCGGCACCGGCGCCTCGGCAGCGCGCTCGTACTGGGAGGGCGGACAGGCCGCAGTTCGTACGGCCGGCCACGCTCCTTCGGAGGTCAAACTCCCGGTCGGCTTCACCACGTTCCCCGGTGAGATCTTCCGGGCCCCGCGCAGCTGGGTCGAGAAGCTCTACCCCCACGTCAGCTACTTCCACGAGGCCGACCGGGGCGGTCACTTCGCGGCCTGGGAGGAGCCGCAACTGTTTTCAGAAGAAATCCGCGCGGGCTTCCGGCCACTCCGCTAGATGACTGCACCAGGGAAGGGAGGATCCCCGGAGCCGCACCCCGACGCCGATCGACCAGCCCGCCGATACCGCGTCACTGCCGTTCGCCTGCCCGGATCCACACCGACAAGTGCGCCGGTTCCAGAGCCTTCTTGGGTGCACACCGATGCGGCAGCCACCTTGACTTTGTTACGATGATGGGAATGTCCGATCATCGTAATGACTCTGATGCGACTGGGCTGCGCCGACAGGTAGGCCTGTCGTTGCGCGCCCTGGGTTCGGATCTGGATGCCCTCGATGAGGCGGTGGCAGCCAGGTTCGGGTTGCACCGGACCGACCTGCGCTGCCTGGAGATCGTGGCGCGGGGCGGGCCGTTGTCCGCGGGTGCGCTGGCCGAGCAGGCCGGGTTGAGCACGTCGGCGGTGACCAGCGTGATCGACCGGGTGGAACGGTCAGGGGACTTGCGCCGGCTCAGCGACCCCCAGGATCGCAGGCGGGTACTGGTGGAGGTCACCGAGTTGGGGCGCCAGCGGGGGCGGGCGGCGTTCAGCGGACTGCAGGAGGGTACCGATCAGCTCTTGCACCGGTACTCCCCGGCGGAGTTGCGGCTGCTCGGCGGGTTCGTGGAGGAGGTCAGGGCCGTGGTTACCCGGCAGGCCGCCGAGGCGGCGTCGGCCGCTGCCACGGCCCGCGGGCAGAGGTCAGCCAGGCGGGCCGGGCGATGACTGGCTTCTTGCGGCTGGAGCTCGCGCGGAGCTTCCGCGACCCGCGCTACCTGGTCCTGGCCATCGCCGCGCCGGTCGGTTTTTACCTGCTTTTCGCCGGCATCTTCACCGGCCGCGGCACGAGTGAGGGTCAGCTGCCCGCCCAGGTGGAGATCATGGTAGCGATGGCGACATTCGGAGCCATGTGGGGCGCGTTGTCGGCTACGGCCCCGCGGCTCGCCCGGGACCGGGAGAGCGGCTGGCTGCGGGCCCTCGAGGTCACCCCGCTGACGGCGGGCCGGGTACTGGCCGCGCGCATCGTAGCCGGTGCCGCGGTTGCCCTCCCCGCGATCGCCGCCGTGGCGGTCACTGCCGTGCTGGCCCATCACGTCCGGCTGGACGCCTGGCAGTGGGCAGCGTGCCTTGGCCTGCTGTGGATCGGGACACTGCCGTTCGTCGCGCTCGGCATCGCGATCGGATCGCTGACCAGCTCCACGACTGCCTATGCGCTCACCACGGCGCTGTACTTTGCCCTGGCCGCACTGGGCGGCCTGTGGGTTCCCCCGGCGCAGTTCTCGCCGGCGCTGCGGCACATCGCCGCGACCTTGCCGTCCTACAACCTGGCCGACCTCGGCTGGCGGGTGGCCGGCGGGTCGGCACCGTCGCTTCGCGCCGGGCTCATCCTGGCTGGCTGGACCATCGGGCTGGCCGCGCTCGCGCTGGCCGCCGGCGTGCGCCGGCCCCGCCGCAGCCGGGGCGCCCTGTTCCCCGGCCCGCCCGCGGGCGAGGTCGTCAGCCTGAGCCAGCTGTCCAAGTGCTACGGGCCGGTGCGCGCGCTCGACGGGATCGAACTGGGGATCCGCCGGGGGACCACGGTGGCGCTGCTGGGACCCAACGGCGCAGGCAAGTCCACGGCCATCGAGTTGCTGCTCGGATTGCTCGATGCCGATCATGGCTCGGCCTTCCTGTTCGGGTCCTCCCCCGGCCAGGCCATCGCCGCGGGCCAGGTCGGCGCGATGCTGCAAGACACCAAGCTGATGAGCGGGGTGAGCGTAGGGGCGCTGCTGCGCGTCATCCGGGGCGTCTACCCGCATCCGGCCGAACTGCCAACGCTGATCCAAGCCGCCGGGATCGACGGGCTGCTCCGGCGCCGGACAGATCAGCTCTCCGTCGGGGAGAGCCAGCGCGTCCGCTTCGCGCTCGCTGCCTGCGGAGATCCCCAGCTGATCGTGCTTGACGAGCCAACCGTGGCCATGGACGTCCGGGCCCGTGAAGCGTTCTGGAGCATCCTGCATGCCTACGCCGCCAGCGGCAGGACCATCTTGTTCTCCACCCACTACCTGGAAGAAGCCGACACGCACGCCGACCGGATCATCCTGCTGCGCTCCGGGCGCATTATCGCCGACGGTTCACCGGACCAGGTCAAGTCCGACGCCGGGATCGCGCGAACCGTCCGGTTCCGGTCACTCGCCGGGTCGCCGGATCGCTTCCGCCAGCTCGCGGCCGTAACCGCAGTCCACGCCGACGCAGACCGCATCACCCTCCTTACTGCCGACGCGGACGCCACGGTCTGGGCCCTCTACAACCTCCGGGACACCATCACCGACCTGGCCATAGCCGAAGGCAGCCTGCAAGAAGCCTTCCTCGCCCTCACGTCCGCTGACGAGCCGCCCCGCCGGTTCTGAGAGCTACCAGAGGAGCCCGCTGAAATCGGTGCCGGAGGTATCGGGAAGGTGCAGGTCAACCGGGGTGAAACGGGTGCCGTTGACCACGCCCGCGGTGCCGCAGTAGGCGATCAGGTGAGCGCCGGACAGATCGGTCCACAGGGCCTGGCACGGGGAGCCATGGCCGGGCATTGACTCCGCGGGTATCAGCACGGCGAGCAGCCGCCCGGTCCGCGCGCTGAACTCGGCGAGCTCAGCGACATTGAAGCTGGTCCACGCGGCGGCCAGGATCTTTGACCCGTCGGGCGTGATGACCGGATTGAACACCCCGCTGATGCCGTCGGCCAGCTTGCCTCCAGTGCTGATGACCAGCCGGGACGCCGCCAGCGCGGCCGTGGCCGCCGACCGGGTGTCCAGCACCCGCACGCCGCCCGTGTCGTGGTCGCCGGATCGCGAGACGAACTGGAACGCGACATATCGGTCCCCGGCCCAGGACAAGCCGGTGGCATACCCGTCTCCAGAAGGGATCGTCCAGGACCTCGTCGCGCTGGTGACCAGGGACAGAACCATGATCGCGCCGGTGGCCGTGGTGACGGCGGCAAGCCGGCCGTCGGAGGAGACCACGAACTCGGGATTGCCGTTGCTGCCGTTGTTCCGCGCGGCCACCGGGATGTCCGCGGGTGCGCTCATCGGCTGCGGTTTCCCGTCATTCCCCAGCCGCAGCTCCCAGTACCGATCGGCGCCGCACAACAGGAACATCCGGTCGTCGGGCGCCGCCCCGCACGGGTACCACACCGGGCGGCCCGGGTTCCACGACCACGACCCCGCGCCAGCCGGCGCCGCGATGGACGCCTCCACCTGGCCGGTGAATCCGTTCATCACCCTCACGGCCGGGGTGGTTACCTTCCCCCCCGCCAGGTAGGCCTCCAAGTAGAAAGGCGCGCTGGCCACCGGGGCGCTGGCCACCGGGGCGGCAGCCGCACTGGCGCCGGCCGCGACGGGCACGGCTGACTGGCAGCCGACCACACCGGTCAGCAACAGGGCCGCGAGCATCAGGCGCATGTCATCCATTTAACCGGCACAGCGAGCATCGCCGTCCGGCCTGATCGGCGGAAAGAGCCTTGCGAACAAAATCTTTGTGCGAACGAACATTAATGATGTAAGTTCAGAGTCATGGATGCAGCAGCGCGGATCAACCAGCTCGTCGAGACACTGCGGCTGCATGGCCGGGTCGACGTGGCGACGGCGGCCGCTGAGTTCGGTACCGCCGAGATGACGGTCCGGCGAGACCTCGATGTCCTGGTCGAGCGCGGGGTCGCACGACGGGTACGTGGCGGCGCGGTCAACCTGATGATGCGCGGCGAGGAGTTGCCGTTCGCCATGAGGGAGCTCGACGCCCTCGACACGAAGAAGCGCATCGCCAGCGATGTCGCAGGCCTGATTGCTGATGGCGAGGCGGTCGGGCTGGACAGCGGCACCACCGTCCTGGAAGTCGCCCGCGTGCTGGCCGNNGTGCGCCTGATGATGCCGGGCGGCGAAACCCGCCCGGGCGAGCTGGCGATGGTCGGCCCGCTCGCCCTGGCCAGCATCGCGGCACTGCGGTTCGACACGGTGGTGCTGGGCTGCTGCGGAATCTCCGCTGATGGACACGCCATGGCTCACGATCTTGGTGATGCCGTGGTGAAGCAGGCGCTGTTCGCGGCGGGCGGGCGAAGGATCCTCGTCGCAGACGCTGCGAAGTTCGGGCGATCGGCGCTGGCGGTGGTCGGCAAGGTGGCGGCGTTCGACATCTTGGTGACCGACTCGTCCGCCCCGAGCGAGCCGCTAGCGGAGCTCGAGGCCGCCGGGGTTGAGGTCCGGCGTGTCTAATCGCGCGCTGGTGATTGCGCACCGCGCCGCGTCGGCCCGAAGCCGGCCGGCCCGAAGCCGATCGCCGCGTATCGCGGTAACGGCCGTGTTCGTGGCGCACGGACTGTTGTTCGCCTCGTGGACGGCGCATATCCCGCACGTCATGCAGCACCTCGGGCTGACCGACGGAACACTGGGCATCGCGCTGCTCGGGGCGCCGGTCGGATCGGTCACCGCGATGCTGCTGGCGTCGTACCTGATTCCGAGGCTAGGCAGCCGGCGGGTTGTCCAGGTCGCCCTCGTTGGCTACTGCGGGACCGGGCCGCTGGTCGGTCTGACGGGCAGCCTGGCCGCCCTGTTCGGCGCGCTTTTCATCTGGGGCGCGTTCCAGGGGACGCTTGACGTGGCCATGAACACCCAGGCGATCGCGGTGGAGCGAGCCGGCCGCCGCCCGCTGATGTCGGGCCTGCACGGAAGCTGGAGCATCGGCTCCTTTGCCGGAGCCGGGATCGGCGCGCTGGCGGTGGGCGCCGGGCTGGCCCTGACCCCGCAGCTCCTCATCCTCGGCACGATCGCCTTGCTCGGGGCCGGCCTGCTCACATCACGGATGCTCCCGGATGCGATCGGACGTCCGGGCCCTGACGAACAGCCGAAGACCGACACGCCGTCTGCCTCCCGCTGGTCCGGCGGAATGATTTTGCTCGGGGCGATCGCGTTCGCCGGGATGCTCTGCGAGGGGGCCAGCGCCGACTGGGCGTCGGTCTATCTATCGGGACCGCTGCACGCCACTGGCGCCGTGCCGGGCCTGGGTTATGCTGCCTTCGCGCTCGCGATGGTCACCGTGCGGCTGTCGGGCAACCGACTGCTCCGGCGCTTCAGGCCGACCCGCCTGCTTCCGGTGCTGGCGGCTGTGGCGACCGCCGGCTTTGCGGCCGGACTCGCGATCGGCCGTCCGGCGGCCGCGATCGCGGGCTTCGTCTTCCTCGGAATTGGCCTGGCCTCAGTGGTACCCGCCGTGTTCAGCGCCGCGGGCCGTATTGCGGGACTGCACCCCGGCACGGCCGTCGCGACCGTGTCGGCCTGCGGCTGGACCGGTTTCGTCTGCGGCCCGCCATTGATCGGTCACCTGGCATCAGTCGCCTCGCTGCCTGTGGCCCTCGGCCTCCTGCCCTTCCTGACCGCGTTCGTGGCCGTCGGCACCCTTGCGTCCCGTGCATTGCGTGACGCTCCGCAAGAACCAGCCTCTCCAGCCAGATCTGACGGCACGCTATGACGCGCTGGGTCCTGGCTGACTTCGGCGAGGTGATCTCGGAACCTCTGCCCGCGCAGACCATCGGTGAACTGGCGGATCTCGCCGGACAGCCAGCGGACGAGTTTCGCGACCGGTACTGGAAATTCCGCCCGCCCTGATTGTCAGTGGCTGAGCTGGCGCAGCATTATCGTGCCGAACTGGGGTGGGAACGACCTCAATGGTTCGTGTCCCGCGTCGCCGACCAGGCCACGGCTGGCGGCATGACAGCGAAAGGCATGGCGACATCGCAGATCTGCTGGTCTGCCGCTGCGAAGAGCGGCTCGGCATCTGGCCGGTAGACCTCTCTGGGGGCTCCGGCTTGCCTGCGGCCGGGGGCGGATACCCAGCGCGCCAGCTGGTCGTAGATCGAGAGGATCGCGGGGATCTCGAAATGCGCCCTGGCTACCGGGATGAAGGCTTCCCGGTGTGCGGCTTCAACTCGCCAGGCCAGCTCAGCCGGGTCTTCGGGCGGGTGCCTGACAGGAACGCACACTTCGACCGGGCCATCGCTGTCGGCGGTGACGATGCCGTGGAAGATGACGAAACGTTCGCCCGCTACACCGCCGCACCGCGCGGCGGTTGCGGTGAGCCGGGCTGCGGCTTCCCGGATCCAGGCCAGCTGACCGACGTAGACGTGCCGCTGCTCGGTCAGCACCGTCTGCTCCGCGACGTCCCGTTCCCGGACGAGCAGTTCCGGCGCGGGCATCCCCGACACGGCTACGCCCGGCCTGAGGCTGGCCATAACCTGCCGCTGGGCGGTGAACCGCCTTTCCGCCGAGCCCCAGTACGCGTCGATGAGCTCAGCGGCTTCGGCTCCGGACGCGGACACCACCCTGCCCACTTCTGACAGCGGCATGTCCAGCAGGCGCAGCATGATGATCAACCGCGCGGTGTAGAGCTGACTTTCGTGATACCTGCGGTAGCCGTTCCCCGGATCGACAGCTACCGGCCGCAGCAACCCCAGGCGCTCATACAACCGGAGAGCCTTGAGCGACAGCTGGGACCGGCGGGAGAACTCTCCGATCGTCATCTGCGCTGCCGGGCCCGCCACACACGATGTCTACCCCACCGGGAACGCCACGTCGAATACCTCGTCATCTGCCGCGGCGGCATAGAAGTCGGTCCAGAACGTTTCCCGGGGCGCGGCGGCGACCTGCAGGCCCTGGTCCTCGATCCACTTCCCGATCCCCCCGTAGACGTCACCGAGGCCGCCGGACTGGACCGTTCGCTTCTGCACGCGCACATAAGCTTCCCGGTGGGCCGGGATCGTGCGCGTAGCCGCACCATCCGGCGTAGCGGCGTCCGCACGCAAGGGAGTACAGCACTCGACTGCCGTCTCGCCCTCGTTCGGGTTGCCCTCGTAAATCACGATGAACACCGGCTCGTCAGCCGCATGACCCCGCAGCAGATAAGGCTGCTCCGCCGTCCCGGCCGCCACGTCTCCCGCAGCCTTGTGCACCCGTGCCATCGCTTCGGGAAGCCATCGCTCCAAGGCTTCCTGGTCGACCATGCGCTGCTCGGTGACAACAACCTGTCCTGGTACCTCTCGCATCCGAACGTCCATGACACACCCTCTCGTGACTCGTGTCCGCCGACCCGCCCAGGATCCAGCCCGCCCTTAGGGCAGGGTCAAGTGCTCACACCGGGCAAGATCAACTGCCGGAACGAGGTCTGCCTGTGTCTGCGTGTCTTCCCGTGTGGCCGCTATGCCGGCTGCACGCGGGCTCCGCCGAGCTAGCGCGCCGTATCTCGCGTCGCGGGCAGGGCCTCAGCTGGCCGCAGCCCGGCGACCCGCTGATCGGTCAGCCGGAGGCTCACCTGCGGCTGGTCGCTGCGGAGTCCGCTGCCGAAGCCGGAGCGCTGGACCGCTCAGGCCTCGGTGACCTGCGCATCGACACCGACGGCCGAACCGCTGCAGAGGTAGCGGACCTGATCGCCCGGTGCTGGTAAGTAGCCCCGAGAGCCAGGCCCGCTTCTCTGCGGGTTTCGGGACCTTCCCGGGTAGCTCGGGCGAACAACGCTCCGAGGTACCCGCGTAAATGCGAGGACTGGCGCTCTGCCTGGCAGAGGGGTGAGGTCATGCAAGAAGGCGGGGTCAGGCCGGCTCCGCCGGCGCGGGCGAGCGCTCGGGTCCCGCCCGCGGGAAATCTCCCCGGCCTGGACGGCCGCGATCTGGGTTTTGGCCCCGCCCTTGTCCCGGGGCGGCCACCGATGTCGCTGAGAAAACCTCACTCAGCCGATCGGTTGATCGGCTCAGCCGTCAAGCTGGCCGGGTTATTCATCCGGCCGCCCGCCAGATCAGCTGATGCGCGGCGGAACCTGCTGGTGCCACTCTGGAGATGCCAAGGAGGCGCCGACATGAGCACTGACACGTCATCACCGGAGCCGGAGCCCGAGCCGTACGGGCCGGGCTCGTACATGAACATCGTGCGAGGCCGGGGACACCGGCCGCCGATGAGCAAGAGGAACAAGGTCTTCCTGTGGGTCTTCCTGGCCATCCAGGCGATCTTCTTGGGCTGGACCATCTACACGGGCGTGGCAACCCCGCAGACCGGCCTCGGCCTCCCGCTCGGGCTGTGGGCCGTGTCGGTCGTGATCGGCGGCGCCATCTACCTCATATGGCAGCTGCCACGCAATCGGCGCTAGCCGCCGTCATCGCACAGCCGTGCTGCTCATCTGACCCGTAGTGATCTACCAGATGATGCCGAGTAACCACACGTTGCTGTACATGAGGAAATATGCGTGGAGCTAAGGGGACTCGAACCCCTGGCCTTCTGGTTGCAAACCAGACGCTCTAACCAGCTGAGCTATAGCCCCGAGATGTCTCGCGCCAAGGGTACCTGGTACCCGCCCGGCAGAGCACGGCCCCCGATAAGGACGAGGGCGGCCGACTCACTTCAGCAGCCGGGACAGCCGCCGGTCGGCCAGTGGCTTGCCGCCCGTCTGGCAGGTCGGACAGTACTGCAACGCCGAATCAGCGAACGAAACTTCCTTGATCGTGTCGCCGCAGGCCGGACACTCCTGCCCGGCCCGGGCGTGCACTCGCAGCCCGCTCTTCTTCTCGCCCTTCAGGTCCGCCGCGGCCAGCCCCGCCGAACGCTCGATGGCCTCGCCCAGCGTCGTCTTGATCGCGTCGTACAGCACGGCGACGTCATCCGCCGTCAGGCTAGCGGCGATCTTGAACGGCGACATCTTGGCCACGTGCAGCACCTCGTCGGAGTAGGCGTTGCCGATGCCCGCGATGATGCTCTGGTCCCGCAGCACGCCCTTGACCTGCATCCGGCGGCCCGCCAGCAGGCCGGCCAGCGTGTCCAGCGTGAAATCCGCGGCCAGCGGATCCGGTCCGAGGGTGGCCACGCCAGGCACCTCGGCGGGGTCGCGGACCAGGTAGACGGCCAGGCGCTTCTTGGTTCCCTGCTCGGTCAGGTCGAACCCGGAGCCGTCGTCGAGCCGCAGCCGGAACATCAGCGGGCTCTTGCCCGGCTTGGGCGGCGCGGTGGGCAGGTTGTCGCGCCAGCGCAGCCAGCCGGCCCGGGCCAGGTGGGTGATCAGGTGCAGGCCCTGGTCGGTGGACAGGTCCAGGAACTTGCCGTGCCGGCCGACTTCGGTGATCACCTGCCCGGTTAGCGCCGTCAGTGGGGGGTCGAACGTCTTGAGCACCGAGAACGAAGCGGCGTCGGCGCGCGCGACGGCGTGGCCGACCGCGTGCTCACGCAGGAAGGCGGCCAGCGATTCCACTTCTGGCAGTTCCGGCATACTTCCAGTCTGCCATGTGCCTACCGGAGGTTTGCGCCGGTCAGTGGACGGTTTATCCGGCTGAGGCGACCAGGTCGGGCAGTTCTGCGAGGTCGGCGAGCAGGTGGGTGGCACCGGCGCGGCGGAGCCTGCGGCCGTCGTGCACGTCGCTCAACACGCCGATCACGAGCCGGGCGCCGGCCCGGCGGGCGCACATGACCCCGCTCTCGGTGGCCGTGACCACGGCCACGTCCCGCACGTCGCCGATACCAAGGCGCAGGACCGCGGTGAGCACCAGGTCGGGCCAGGGAAACCCCCGGGCCACGTCGTCCGCGCACAAGATCAGGTCGCCGCGCTGCCACCAGGCCAGCCGTTCCATGATCAGGCTGAGCGCGGGCCGGGAAAGGCAGGACATCAGGCACACCTTGGTCCCGGCCGCGGACAGTTTGGCCAGCGCGTCGTTGGCGCCGGGCAGCGGAAGGGTACCGTACCGGTCGACGGCAGCCGGGAACGAGCGCTCGAAGGAGAGGTTCGCGGCCTGAGCCCGTATCTCGTCCTCGGGAAACAAGGTGCGGATGACGTCGGCCGGGGACCAGCCGCGGGTCCGGTCGAAGTGCACCATCGCCTTGACGTAGGCCGCCGTACCCGTGACCACACCCTGAGTCGCGATCGCCTCAGCGAACGCCCGCTCAAGCACGCTACCGTCGACTGCTGCGCCTCCGACTACGTCACAGCAGACCAGCGATACGGGAGACGTATCGCTCACCGGCCGCCTCAGTCTTCGTCGGCGACGGTGGCCTCGTTCCACAGGTCGAGTTCGGCACGGTCGGCCTGCACCTTGCGCCAGACGGCGAACGCGCCCAGCCCCAGCAGTATGACCATCAATATCTTGATCTTCACAGCGAGGAACCCTCCGCCTCAATGACATTCGGATCAGCCACGCCCGCAACCACCACCGCGGGTGCCCAGCAGCCTACCAACCCCAGCGCCCAAACCCCCCATCCAAGCAAGGCCCCAGCCCCATCCCTACGGCCCCGAGCCCCGTCCGCCCCGGCCCAGCCCCGTCCGCCACGGCCCCAAGCACCACCCGCTACGGTCCCAGCCCCCCGCCCGCCGGGCGAAGCCCGGCACCGGGGGGTCCGGGGGGTCGCCCCCCCGGGCCCGCACAGCGGGGCCCCAG
>PLDT01000286.1:0-20997 GCA_003136255.1 Actinomycetota bacterium | reverse complement strand
CGGAGCGACCGGCTGGAACGCATCGGAGAGGGCGCCGGTCATCGCGTCCCCGATGACCTCGAAGAAGTCCAGTTCGGTGCCCGATGGCATGACCTGGACGACCAGGTCCTGGCCGCGGCGGGTGACGGTCATCGCGGCGCCGGGCAGGACGGTGTCCGACTCCGGCGGGTCGAACGAGTCGGTGATGGCAGAGGACCAGTAGAGCTCACCTGGCCCCAGGATGTCTGAAGGCGGGTAGGTCCGGGACGTTACGGTCGGGTGGTCATTCGCGGGGATGGTGATGACCCGCCGCGGGCCGCGGTCGGCGCGTTCGGCGGCGATGAGCGTGGCCCGGTCAGGGTGCTGGTCGGCGAAGCACCGGCCCGACAGGGTGTTGAGGGTTATGTGTAGTTCGCCGAGGACCATCAGGAAGTTGCCGCGCTCCACCTCACCGGGAGAGGCCGCGGCGATCATGATGTCCGGTGAGTGCTGCCGGGCGCCGCCCCAGGCGACCGGGTGTGCGGGGAAATACTCGGCGATCCTGGCGGCGATTGCGCCGACGCTGACCTGGTGCCTGTTGGGAGAGGACGGCGGCCCGAGCACCTGCTGCCAGCGCTCCTGCAGCTCAGCCATACTCGCCGTGGCGAGGTCGCCCACCCCTCGGCCGCTCCATCCGGCGGACAGATGCGGTGAGGCCATGGTGAGCAGTCGTTGAAGCGGCATGGGCGCGCCGCCGGTCCGGGCGCTCTCGCGGTCCAGCAGGTCCGCAAAGTATTCCTGGTACCTGGCCGTGATGTCGTTGACCAGCCAGCGGGCGCTGTCCAGGACCAGGCCAAGCGGCGCCGCTAGCGCCCGGGTCACCGCCGCGCCTACCTCCACCCGCACATCCCGCACCGTGTCCTGGTACACCAGCGTCCGGCCGGCGTAGTTTTCCCCCGCCCGGCGGGTAGCGGTCGATCCGGTGACCCGCTCGAAGGTCTCGGCCAGGGCTCCCAGCGCCCGCCGCAGCCCGGCCGGGTCCCCGTCCGCGGCGGCCACTGCGTCCCGCGCCCTTATCATCTGGTCCATTGGGTCGAGCGCCGCCGCCCGGGCACCGGGGTCAGCGATCAGCTCCAGCTTGTCCCGCAGCAGCCGTTCGGGCCAGGCATCAGCCGGGCCCTCCAGATCCATCCGCACCGCGCCGAGCTCGGCCAGCCGGGTGAGCATGCCCCGGGCCTCGGCGGTCCCGGCGGTCTCGAGCACGTCGCTCAGGGTGCGGCGGCCGTCGCACGCCTGGAGGATCCGCAGTTCGGCATCGGTGAGGACCACCGGCTTGCGGTGCGGGCGGTGCAGCACATTCCCGGCCAGGAACACCGACCGGGTCCGCCGGGGCCGTAGCCAGCCCGCCGCCCGCCCCTGCCCGGCGATCGCCGCCGCGAGCCTGTTGATCGCCCACACCTCGAAATACGTTCTCCGCCGCGCGATCAGCTCCTCTCCCGGCGCCACCACCAGGCCGGGACCGTCATCCCTCGCCCTCGCCCAGCCGACCGGACCGAAGAACCCGATCGTGTCGTTCTTGAGGCAGTACCGCTGCAGGTAACTCGCAATTACCAGCTCCCGGCCACGGTCCTTGGACCGCCGCGAAGTGCCTACGCCCGCGTCCTGCAGCCGTTGCGCCAGCCCGGGGTTCTGCCAGGTCAGCGCCTCCTGGAAGGCCGGATCGGCGTAGGTGTCGGCGATAGCGCGGGACAGTCGGCCGACAGCATCGGCATACACCTGGTCATACGCCGACCGCCCGGCCGGATCCGCGGTCGCCAGATCCGCGCTGCGCGCTACCGGCTCATCGCACAAGGCGAGCACCATCTCCGCGGGGAAACCAGCGCTCCGCACGCATATGTCCTGCCACACGCTCCATGTCGTTCCCGCCAGTGGGACCCGGTGCCTGGCCCCGGCGGCCGGCGGCGCTACGGCGGCCACACTCGCCCCACCATGTGTCATTGCCGGCCTGTCCTTACCCTCGGCAGCCACTTAAACGGCGAAAGCCTTCCCCAGCGTGCCAGCCACGCACTGTGGCCCCCACCTTGCCGATTGCGCATGCGAGGCGACCGCAGGTCCCGGCGGCAATCTCGAAGGAGCCTGGCCGCGCTGCGCCTGGGAGGCTATCGAAGCGTGACTAATCCCCTTGCCGATGACGGCGACATGATTGTCAGGCAGATCGTTGCTGGCGCTACCAAGCCGGTCCTGGTCGCCGATTTCCAGGCTTTCTCCTCGGCGCCCCGGCTCAGCCACCTGGTGAGCGACCGGGCCGAAGGCCGGCCGGTGTACCAGGTCGATCCGCTCGAGGCGCTGTCCCAGGACCGGCCCTACATATCCCTGGCGGACCTGGCTGCCGAAGCCGTCGGGTCGTTTGGGCGCTCCCAGCCCGCTGACGGTCCTGCCTTCGTCATCGGCTACTGCAGCGCCGCTGCCCTGGCCGTGCACATCGCGGCGCTGCTGGCGCGCACGCGCGAGGCAACCGCCGTCCTGCTGCGGCCGACATGGCCCGACACCGACACCGTCAAAGCCAACTTCGCGACGCTGGCCGCCAACCTAGGTGCGCGCCAGTTGGCGTGCCCTGAGCTTGATGACGATCCTGATCACTGCGTGCTGCTCATGGAAAAGCTACTGAGCGCCGGGCTAAAGACTCTGGTCACCAGTCAAGGGCTGGACGCGTCGGCCGAGACCTTCGGTGAGCTGCTGCTCACGTACCGATCGTGGCTGGCGTTCTTGCTGGCCTGCCGGAACGATTCGGTGGCTGGCGGGGCGGGCGAGACCATCGCAGTGAAGGTGCTGACCGAAGCCCCCGACGGCGTCATCGTTCCCGGCCTGCCTGCCGGCCAGGTCGAAGTCTGGCCGTTGCCAGCCCTTGACGAGGACAATCCGATCACCCCGGCCGTCGCCGAACTCCTGGTCGCGCAGATCGCGGGTAGCTGAGCCGCAGCCCGGGTCACGATCCTCCCCGGTCCTGGGTGAGGAAAGTATCCATGTCCTCGGTCAGATCGCCGGACAGGATGGCCTGCTGCAGTCGCCGTATCCAAGGGCTGGGGTCGATGCCTAGCTCGTCGCCGAGTATGGTGCGAAGTTGCTGGAACGCATCCAGCGCCCGGGCGACATGGCCTGCCCGGTAGAGGGCTATCATCAGGAACCCCCGGAAGTTCTCGTTCATGGGATGCTGGGCGGCCAGCATCGTCAGTTCCCCCAGTATGTCGCCGTGCCGGTGCAGGGCAAGGTCGGCCTGGATACGGCGTTCGAGCACGCCAAGTCGCGTTTCCTCAAGTGAGGCCGCCTCGGTTTCCAGGATCCGTCCTTGCCGGACATCGACCAGCGCGGGCCCGCGCCACAGGTCAAGCGCACGCCCCAGCAAGTCGGAGACGGCTTGCGGATCTCCCGCCTCCGCCGCCTCGCGCCCGGCTCGCGCGAGGCGGCGGAACTCCTCGACGTCGGTACTGCATTCAAGCTGGTACCCCGAGTGCCGCGTGCGGAGCAACTCGCTAGCGACACGCTCGCGCGGGGTGTCCACCGCGAGGCTGCTGCGCAGATGGAAGATGTAGGTCTGAAGCGTGGTAGCCGAACTGCGCGGCGGGTGGTCACCCCACAACTCCTCGATCACGGTGGAGACGGTGACGATCCGCCCGGCATTCAGGGCGAGCAGCGCCAGCACCTCGCGCTGCTTGGCTGCGTTCAGCGTGACGGTGCGGGTCCCCAAGGACGCGGACAGCGGGCCTAGTAGCTGGATGCTTATCAGCGCGGAATCCAATACCATCGCATCCCTTTTGGTAGTGCGTGTCCCCCATTGCCTTGAGCATGCGCCACGAGGTGGCCGTAGTTCCAGTTACCTCGTCATGACCGGCACTATGAAAGATTCATGCTGAGATCGTGATGCCGTACCTGGTGATCGCATGACAAGGGTCTTCATGGGCCATTAATCTCGAAGAAGTGAAATCCTCACTACCGTGACGGCGCTGGCTGATGCAGCCTAGCTGCTAGGCCAGAACCCGCTCGGATGGCCGGTACGAGCGAGCCGTTCTGGCGTTACCCCCGCGCACAAGCAGGGTAACCTGCGGGCCCGCGGGCGCTACGTCTCGATGTCGTCGTTACGGTCCCGACCCCCGATCTAGGGCACGATAGTGACAGCTGATGACAGTGGCTCCGCCGCGGCGAGAGTACGTGAGCTGTGGTCTCTCCGTGAAGACGTGAGCCTAGAGGGAGACCCGTTCCGCGACCCGGTACGGTTGCGCGGTCGCTGGGGCGACATCACGATCCCGCGGTCGTCACCGCTGGTACGCGAAACGCTGTACCGCATGGGCCTGGGACCCATCTCGCTGGAGAATGCGACCAGCGCGGCAGCGATGCCGGCCAGGGGAACCCCGTGGGACGCGGCCGAGGTGCGGGCGCAGGTGATCGAGCTGCGCAGCGTGCTCGACCGCCTGCAACCGCTGATCGTCCGGTCGCTCGCACAGAAATCGGGCCAGCCGCTGCTGTCCGTGGTGCCGCTCACCATGCGATCCCGGTTTTATCCCGTTCCGCTCGCCGCCGCAGCGCCGTTCCGGCTGTCCGTCTATGCCTGCCTGCGGGCGGATGGACGCGAGTACAGCATTGAATCGCCACTGTCGCTGCACCGTGTGGTGCTGCACCGCGCCGCGGCGATGCGACTCATCGCGCCGTTGGCCAGTCCGATTACCCCGGCCGCGTTCACGGCCGCCCTGTCACGCGCCGAGCCCGCCGCCGAGCGGGTGCTTGAATACCTCGCCGCCGCGGGCATGGTCGTGGGCGCCCAGGGAGCGGGAAACACCTCGGTCTTTGCCGAAGACCTGGACACCGCCGTCGTCGGCTGGTCGCCAGTTGAGATGATGTTTCATGTCCGCAGCACTCTGGGACGGCATGATCACAATTTCGGCGTCACCTACCCGGCCGGGACCACTCGTCCGGTCGAACCGGTGGTCAAGCCGCAGGCGAGTCGGTACATACCGCTGAGCAGGCCACGCTGGGAAGACATGCGCCGGAGCGACCCGCCGGTGGTGGTCGCCATGGAGGCCCGGCGCTCGGCTCGCCGTTATGCGGGGAGCCCGATAACGGCCGCGCAGCTCGGCGACCTCCTGTACCGGACGGCCAGGGTACGTTCGCTGATCACCGCGGCGCCCGGCGGGCAGGACCCTCCCGACGTACCTGCCAGCGGCACGCCGTACAGCGACCGCCCGTATCCCAGCGGCGGTGCCTGCTACGAGCTTGAGCTCTACCTCACGGTCGCCAATTGCACGGGGCTCGCCAGTGGCGTATACCACTACGACCCGCTCGGGCACCGGCTCGAACCGGTCAGCGCGGATCGCGCGGCGGCTGACGAACTGCTGAGCGCTGCTTGCATGACCGCGGCGCTTGACGGCCCCGCACAGGTCCTGATCAGCATGACGGCACGTTTCCGGCGGCTGTCCTGGCGATACGAAGGGCTGGCCTACCGGCTGGTGCTCATGCACGTCGGCGTACTGATGCAGAACCTGTACATAGCCTGCGCGGCGATGGGACTCGCGCCCTGCGCCCTGGACGCAGTGGACATCGACGTGGCCGCCCGCGCCTTCGGCGCCGACTGGCGCACCGAACCCTGTATCGGTCAGTTCCTGGTGGGCGGCCAGCCCGACGTCCACCGCGCGCACTTATCTCGAATATTGCTGAATATGCCGCGTTTGTGGACTGTACCCACCTCGGCCATCATGATGATCCCATGGAAGCGAACTGGGCGGGCAGGCTCCGCTGCCGGATATTCCTCCCCGATCAATCTGAGGCCACGTTCGCCAAGCGCGGGTTTACCGCGCCGGATGCCACCCGTCAGGCCAATATTGAAAAGGTAGGACGCATATTCCTGGAGGGCTTTGAATACGGGATGGCCGGCCAGCACCTAGCCGATATCGAGTCTTCGCTCGAGACGGTGGAGCCAGCCTTCCGCGGATTTGCCTATGAAGGCTGCACGATGGCGCTCGCGGTACGCGACGGGATCCGCCCCGCCGGACGCCACTGGGTTCGTGACCTGTTGGCCAGCAGGGGGGCCAATCACGTCTACATGGCCTACATCGGGGTGGGCTGGGCCATGGCGCGGCTGCCCAAGCTGCGCTGGCGCGCGATCGAACCGCACGACCCGCTGCTGCGCTGGCTGGCCCTTGACGGTTACGGCTTCCATCAGGCCTACTTCCACACCAAGCAGTACGTCTGGCAGCAGCATCAGGCCCCGATTCCGGGATGGGAGCCTGCCGGATACGCCAACCGTGTCGTCGATCAGGGCATCGGTCGCGCGCTCTGGTTCGTCAACGGATCAGATGTCCAGGGGGTCGCCACCACCATCGAGGCATTCCCGCAATCCCGCCGGGCCGACTTGTGGAGCGGAGCGGCCTTGGCCAGCGTATACGCCGGCGGGGCCGACGCCGGGGAGCTGTCGGACATGGTCCGGCTTGCCGGACCCTACCGGTCGCACGCTGCTCAGGGTGCCGCGTTCGCGGCCAAGGCGCGCTTGCTCGCTGGCCTGGTAACGCCCGGCACGGAACTCGGCGTCAAGGTGCACTGCGACATGTCCGTCGAGGAGGCCGCGGCAGTAACCGACGAGGCCCTCGACGGGCTGCCCTCGCAGGACAGCAACGTCCCCAGGTTTGAGATGTGGCGGGAGCGGATCAGGAAGCGCTTCGAGTAAGCGTCACGGCCGGGCAGCGACGGAGGGCAGGGCGACGCCGGTGAGGCGCTCGGCCTCATTCCACAGCCGGGTGGCGGTGGCCGCGTCACGGGCTCGGCGCGGCGGGCGGATCGCGGTGGCGGGCCCGACCAGCCCGAACCACCGGCTCGGACCGTAGTAGCCGCCGTTGACCGCCCCAGGGTCGGCCGCCGCGTAGAGCAGCGGCTCGCAGCCCTGCTCGACGTGCTGAGACGGCACCGGGTTGAAGCTCACGTTGAACGGCGTCCGCTTGGGTGTGTCGCGGCCCAGGCTGGCTCCGGCCGTCTGCAGGTTGGTCCGGGTGAACCCGGGGTGGGCGCCGTTGCTGATCAGGTTCCAGCCTTTCTGCGCGGCCAGATCCGCGAGGTGCATGGTCATCATCAGGTCCGCCAGCTTGGACTGGGCGTAGGACAGGTTGGGACTGTACCGGCCCCGTTCCCACTGCGGGTCATCGAAACGGATCCTGCCATAGCTGGCCACCCCGCTGCTCATCGTGACGATGCGCGGCGCCGGAGCGGCCAGCACCAGCGGCAGCAGCCCCATGGTCAACGCGAACGGGCCGAGAAAGTTGCTGCCGAACTGCAGCTCGAAGCCGTCCGCGGTGGTCATCCGGGTCGGCGGCGCCATCACGCCCGCGTTGTTGATCAGCACGTCGACCGGGGTCCCGTCGGCGATCAGGCCGTCGGCGAACTCCTTGACCGTGGCCAGGTCGGCCAGGTCGATACGCCGGACCTCCAGCCGGGCATCGGGCTGGCGGGCCAGGATCTCCTCCCGGGCCCGCTCTCCCTTGGCGACGGTTCGTACCGCCAGCACCACCCGCGCCCCGGCCGCGGCCAGCCGGCGGGCAGCTTCCTTACCGGTGCCGCTGTTGGCGCCGGTGACGACGATGAGCTTGCCCGCCTGATCGGGAACCGCGTACATGGCTGCTCTCCTCACGATCTGCAGAAGACCATCGGTCTCTTATTTCCTGAGCCTAACAGACCACCGGTCTGTACACAAGGAACCAGTGGTCTGTAACATACGTGGATGGCCGTCTTCCAGCGTGCGCGCAGCGAAGAGCAGCGTGAGGCCCGCCGGCAGGCGATCCTCGGCGCGGCAGCCGCGATGCTGGCCGAGATGCCGGTGGCCGAGATCACCCTGAATGAGCTCAGCCGCCGCGTCGGCCTGGCCAAGTCAAACGTGCTCCGGTACTTCGAGTCCCGCGAGGCGGTCCTGCTCGAGCTGCTCAACTCCGCGGACCAGGACTGGCTGACCCAGCTCACTCACGACCTAGTGGCGGCGGACCCCGCGGCCTCGATCGCCGCCCGTTGCGCCCAGCTGGCCGCCACCGTGGCGGCCTCGCTCGCCTCCCGGCCCATGCTGTGCGACCTCATCAGCGCTCAGGCCGCGGTGCTGGAGCGCAACGTCTCGCTCGAGGTCGCCGCCCGGTACAAGCGCGCCAGCATGGCCGATATCGTCGCGCTCGGCGGTCTGATGCTCAGGTGCGTTCCCGAGCTCAGCGCCCAGGACGCTGTGAAGCTGGCCGGGGTCACCATCATGACCACGGCCGCGCTGTGGCCGCACACGCAACCGTCCGCCGCCCTGCTGGCCGCGTACCAGGCCGACCCGGAGCTGGCGGCCATGCGCTTGGACTTCACCGCGACGATCCGTGAAGTGATCGAGGTGATGAGCGCCGGGCTGCTGGCGCGGGGCGCGTCCGATCCGGCCACGTAACCCCTCGGGCCGGTACCGTGGCAGGTGTGGATCGTGTCCTACGCACCGGCCGCCTGGTCCTGCAGCCGGTGACGGCCGGTGATCACGCTGCGCTGCTGGCTCACTGGACCGAGCCCGACGTTTGCCGGTTCCTGTTCGACGGCGAGGCGCTGTCCGCGGCGGAGATCAGCGAGGCCATCCAGGACAGTACGCGGGACTTCGACCGGGCCGGATATGGCTTGTGGCTGGTCCACGAGACCGACCGCGCCGGCTTCGTCGGCACCGCCGGACTGCGGCCACTGGAAGGTCTCGGCCTGGAGGTCTTCTACAGCCTGGCCCCTGGTTGGTGGGGCAAGGGCTACGCCACCGAAGCCGCCCGGGCCGTACTGGACCATGCCCTCGGCCCGCTCGGCCTGCCCGAGGTACTCGCCGAGGTCGACGCCGGAAACAAGGCCTCGATCGCAGTTATCGAACGGCTCGGCATGACTCCGTTCGACACCGTGCCCGGCGTCCTCGGCCCCATGATCCGCTACCGCAAAACCGGGTAGCGGACATCAGCTCGTCGACGTGTCGCCTGGCTCCGGACAATAATTGGTTACCGCGTCGGGTCATCTTTGGTCATGCTGTCGTAGGCGATGATTCTCAGCTCGGAGCTGTAGCGGCGGCCCTGGCGGTCGGTGAGCCAGAGCTGATCAGAATCCGGGAGCATCTCGGTGACGGTGTACCGGGTGTGCCCGGCGGCCTGAGTCAGGCGGATGTGCTTAGCGAACAGGTTGACCAAGACGATGCTGCGGAAGTCGGCGGCGGCGGGCTTGAACTCGACCGGGACGCGGTAGAACACCCGCTCGGGCAGCTGGTGCTCCTGCCGCCAGCGCCGCGCCAGGCAGTAGCGTTCCTGCTCGTCCTTGGCGAACGCCCAGGCCGAGTCCGCGACCTGGAAGGTCCACTGCTCGCGGCTCAGGACGAACCGGTCGATCGTGATCCGCGGCCAGTGCTCCGCCGGAGCCGTCAGATGGAACGCATCCATGGTGACCTGCATCATCGCGTCCCCGATGACCTCGAAGAAGTCCAGCTCGGCGCCCGACGGCTCGGCTCCGGACGGCGGAACCTGGACCACGAGATCCTCGCCGCGGCGGGCGACGATCATCGCGGCGCCGGGCAGGACGGTGTCCGTTTCCGGGGGGTCGAACGAGTCGGTGATGTCGGCGGACCAGTGGAGCTGACCCGGCCCTATCAGGGCTGAGGGCGGGCTAGTGCGCGAGGTCACGTACGGGTGATCTTTCCCGTAGATGATGTTGATCCGCTCCGGGCCGCGGTCGGCCTGCTCGGCCGCAAGCAGCCTGGCCGGATCGGGGTGCTGCTCGACGAAGTCCCGCTGGTCCAGGGTGTTGGTGGCCAGGTGTAGTTCGCCGAGGACCAGTAGGAAGTTGCCGCGCTCCACCTCGTCGGGCGAGGCCGCCGCGAGCATGATGTCCGGTGAGTGCTGCCGGGCGCCGCTCCAAGCGACCGGACGCCCGGGGAAGCACTCGGCGGCCCTGGCGCTGATCGCGTCCGCGCTGACCTGGTGCCTGCTGGGAGACTGCGGAGGCCCGAGTACCTGCGCCCAGCGCCGTTCCAGCTCAGCTGTGCTCGCCGCGGCGAGCTCGCTCTCCCTCCGGCGCAGGTTGGGCGACGCCACGATGAGCAGCCGCTGCAGCAGCACCGGGCCGCCGGTCCGGGCGATCTCGCGGTCGTACAGTTCCGTGAAGTACACGCGGTACCGGTCGATGATGTCGTTGACCAGCCAGCGGGCGCTGTCCAGCACCAGGCCGAGCGGTGCCGCAAGCGCCCCGATCAACGCCGGGCCTAGCTCGACCCGTACGTCCCTGACGGCATCCTGGTACACCAGGGTCCGGCCGGCGTAGATCTCACCCGCCCTGCGGGTCGCGGGCGACCCGGTGACATGCTCGAACGTCTCAGCCAGGCCCGCCAGCGCCCGCGCCAGCCCAGCCGGATCCCCCGCCGTGGCGGTTACCGCGTCCCGCGCCCTGACCATCTGGTCCACCGGCGCCAGCGCCGCGGCCCGGGCCGCCGGATCGGCGATCAGCTCTAGCTTGTCGCGCAGCAGCCGCTCCGGCCAGGTATCCGCCGGGCCCTCCAGATCCAGCCGCACCGCCCCGAGCTCGGCCAGCCGAGCCAGCACAGCGCGGGCATCAGGCTCGCCGGCCCCGTCCAGCACGTCGCTGATCGTCCGGCTGCCATCGCACGCCCGCAGAACTCGCAGCTCGGCGTCGGTGAGGGTAACCGGCTTGCGGTGCGGACGGTGCAGCACGTTCCCGGCCAGGTATACCGACCGGGTCCGCCGCGGCCGCAACCATCCCAGCGCCCGTCCCTGCCGCGCGATCGCGGCCGCCACCTTATCGATCGCCCACACCTCGAAGTACGTGGTCCGGCGGGCGAGCAGTTGCTCCCCCGGCACCACCACCAGGGCAGCGGCACCGGAATCCGCCGACGCCCAGCCGACCGGTCCGAAGAACCCGATCGTTTCGTTCTTCAGGCAGTACCGCTGCAGGTAGTTCGCGATCAACAGCTCCCGCTTGCGGTCCGCGGACCGCCGCGACGTACCCACCCGCGCATCCCTCAACCGCTGCGCCAACCCGGGGTTCTGCCAGGTGACCGCCTCCCGGAAGCGCGGGTCGGCATCAACGGCAGCAACCGCACGGGACAGCCTGGCCGCCGCGTCGGCGAATGCCGTGTCGTACGCCACCCCGCTGGCTGGGTCTGCTCCGGTCAGGTCCGCCCCGATCAGGTCCGCGCTGCGCGCGAGCGGCTCATCACAGATGGCCAGCATCATGTCCGCGGGGAAACCAGCGCTGCGCAGGCACATGTCTCGCCACACACTCCAGGTCGTCCCCTCCAGCGGGACCCGGTGCGATTCAATCGCCTCACCCTGCGTCATTGCCCCAGCGTGCCCGTCACGGACTCCAGCGCCCACCTCGCCGATTGCGTATACCGAGAGGTCAACCCCGAGCAACCGGAAAGGTGCGGCGGCCTTTGCGCCATGCGAGCGTGATGACGCGGCCAGCAGCTAGCCGGTCGCTGATCCGCGCGCACACGCAGGCAAAGGAACGACGGAAAATGACGGAATCCTCGCTCGCGCTGGACCAGGAATCGACTCGGTACCCACTGTCTTTCACTCAGGAATGGTTCATCACCCTGGACCAGGGTGATGACGGCGGCACGTTCGGCCCCCGGTTCATGACGGTGAACGCGGCGCGCGTGACCGGCCACGTGGACCTCGCGGTCCTCCAGGGCTCGCTCGACGACGTGGTCGCGCGCCATGAACTGCTCCGCACCCTGGTGATCAGGGACGCCGATCCGCCGTATCAGATGGTGCTTCCGCCGTGCCGGGTGCCACTGGAGGTCAGGGACCTGCCGCCGACTACCGGCACGTCCCGGGACATGGTCGTGCAGGAACTGATCCTCGAGGCCGAGGCAGGCTCGATCAGCGCCCGCCAAGTACCGCTGATGAAGGCGCTACTGTGCAAGTTCGATAACCGCGACAGCGTCCTGCTCCTAACCGTGCACCACTCAGTATCGGATGGCTGGTCGATGCAGGTCATCTTCCGTGACCTCGGCGTGTTCTACGCGGCCCGGCGCACCGGCATCGCGGCGGTGCTGCCGCAGATCCGGCAATACCGCGAATACGCCGCCTGGCAGCGAGCCAACGCCACCAGCACCGCCGAGGACGGCGCGCCGGCCTACTGGCAGCACAAGCTTGACGGCGCGCGTGAATTCACGATGCCGAACGACCATAGGCACCCGGAGAGCTATTCCAGGCCCTACTCGATGCACGTCCACGACATCGAGTCCGAGGTCATGAACGCCGCTTCCGCTCTGGCCACGGCTACCCGCAGCACCCTGTTCACTGTCATGCTCTCGGCCTTTTACATCCTGGCTCACGAGCTCACCGGCAGCACCGACCTGGCGATCCGGGCCTTCACCGCAGGCCGGAACGAGGAGCAGTTCCAGGACACCATGGGGCTGTTCCTCAACTGCGTGCCCTTCCGTACCGACATCGCTGACCGCACGAGCTTCCGCGATATCGTCATGGCCACGAGGGAGACCTTCATCGACGCCATGGCGTACGAGCTCCCGGTCAACGTGATCGAGCAGGCGTTCCCCGACTTTACAAAGTCACGGGAGGACCTGCGGACATCACAGTTCATCATCGCCAATCAGCAGGGGCCACTCGGCGGCGGTCTGACCCACGCGATCGCCGAGGGCGCCCGGGTGGTAACCGAGCGGCCGTTGGAGGGGCAAGAGGTCCACGACATCCCGAGCGGCACGGTGTGGAACCTGTATGCGCGACCGTCCGGCGAGCTGTACGGAGAGGTGCTGTACAACCTCGACGAATTCGACGAGAGCACTGTGGCGGGCTGGACCGCCCGCCTGCGGCGGATCCTGGCCGGCGCCGTCCGCGAGCCTGACCGGGACTGGAGGCTGCTCGCCGGTCCCGCCTCGCGGCACGAAAGCCGCATGTAGGGCCCAGTTTCAGGTGCGGCCGGTGCCGGTGGCCAGAGGTGCGGGCCAGGTGGCGGGGTCGGACGGATCGGGCGGTGCGGTCCGGCAGATGATGTAGTGGCGCGGTGTGATAGCCGTAGGGTGGTGCGCGAGGGCGGCCATACAGCGGGCGTGTGCCTGTTCCGGTGTGTGGACCGTATCGGTGGCGGTCAGGTGGGCGACCAACGGGCGACCGCCAGCCGATGCGAAAACGTGGGCCACCGCGGGCGCGAGGGCGTCGTCCACCAGGCGCTGCACGTCGGTTACGTCCACCCAGCAGTGGTCGACCAGTATCCGGTGCGGGGTGTCAGCGAGGGGCTCCAGCCCGATCAGCCCGGGCATCCGGTCGGCGGGCACGTCACCGTGCGCGGCGGCCACCAGCAGGCGTTCGACGGCCAGCAGCACCGACTCCAGTTCGGCCCGCGGCACCAAGCCGGCGTCACCGCTCCACATGTCCAGCCGCAGGCAGCCATCGATCTGCTTGAGGCGGAACCTGATCGGCAATGCACTGACCGGCAGCGGGCGCCATCTCAGCTCGGTCCGGGCCAGCGCGACCTCGATTTCCTCGGGCTGGAACCCGACGCCCGCGGTGAGTCCGGACCACGATTCAGGGACGAGGTTGTTGAACCACGGGTCGGCGGAAGGCACGAGCAGGCCCCGTTCGTCCTCGACCAGTTTGTCCATGACGGCCTGCTTGAGGGTGTCGTGCCTGCCGTGCCGGCTCGCCTCCATCACCGCGGTCCAAGTGCGGCCGGCCAGCTCGTCGAAACTTCTCCCGGCGACCTCGACGGTGGCGAGGGAGGTCTGGGCCAGGCAACCGACGTAGTTCACTAGGTGGCGCTCGAAACGGTTGCTGGACGACACGGGGAACACCAGCTCCCGGTAGCTGGCGCGGCGGGCGACCACGGCGCAGATGGCCGCGAGCACGATGCTGGACCGGCTCGTCCGGGTGCGCGCCGCCACCCGCCGCACGGCCATCGCGGCGGCCACCGACCACAGCTCCACCGCCAGCGACTCGCCGCTGGCCCGGGCGCCCGGCAACGCGTACAGACAGCCGGGGATCCGCCGCGACTGCTCCCGCAGGTAGTCCAGTGCCGCGTCGGCCCTGCGCCGCTCGACCGGCGTCGCCTCCAGCTCGGCCTGGTCCAGCGGCTGGTGGCCGGGCCGCCCGGCCTGCCGTCGCGCGGGATCGCCCAGCAGGCCGGCGAAGTCGCGCTTGAGGATCTCGATTGAGCCGTTGTCCACCGCTATGTGCGTGAACGCGGCGGCGCATGCGATGACCCGATCGCCCGCGTCGGGAGCGATGGCCACCGCCACGCGCACCGGGCGCGGTCTCGGATCGGATGACTCGCGCAGCCACCGGACGAGCGCCTCGGCCGCCGCGGGGCGGTCCCGCGGTCCCCACTGTCCCTCGCCGAGCGAACAGACCTCCAGCAGCTGGACGCCGGCCCCCGCGACCTGCTGGCGCGGTGGCTCGCCGGGCACATAGGTGGTGCGCAGGGTCTCGTGCCGCGCGATCAGCGCCGCGGTCGCCCCAGCCACGTCGTCGACGGACACCACCGCTGGCACCGGGAGTTCGACGCACAGGATCGCGTAGAGGTGGTCTGGGTTTTTAATCAGCCAGTCGTAGAGGTCGAGCTGGCCCAAGGCGAGCGGTCCCTCGCCGGCCCGCTCCCCGGTGAACTCGACCGGGATCGACCGCATCGGGGTCAGCCGCAGGCGGCGCCGGCGCTGACTGGTTTCGGTTCCCGTGCTCATCGCTGGTCAGCCGAGCAGCTTGCGCAACGCGTCGGCCAGGTGCCCGTCCGTGCTGCATTCGTGTGTCCGCTGGTCAACGGTCGTCGGCAGGGCCGGGGTCCGCGACCGGCCGAAGACGTCGACCGGCCCGGTGTACGGCGATGGCCGCCAATCGCGCGCGGCGTCCCGGTTGGCCTGCCATACACGCAGCGAGCGCGCGGCGAACTCGGGTGCCACGTCGTGCGGTACCACGTCGCGCTCCTGCCAGCTCGCCAGGATCCACGGCAGGTCGGACGGTCCGGGCGGCTGCTGCAACCAGGACTCGGTGCCGGTGTCCAGTGTTTCCAGCAGTTCATGGTCGATCGCGGCCACGAGCCGCACGTCGTCGAGTCGGGCGGCCATCTCGTAGGCGATCGCCGCGCCGATGGCACAGCCGCCGAGCAGATAGGGACCGGTGGGACGTACCGCCCGGACCGTGTCGACGTAGGCAGCGGCCATCGCCGACACTGCGCGACGGGGTTCCGCATCGGAGTAGAGGCCGACCGCCTGGATGCCGAACACAGCGAGCTCCTCGCCCAGCGCATGGGCGAGCCCGCAGTACGGGCCGACCTGCCCGTGGTCAGGGTGGACCAGGAACAGCGGAGGACGGGTGCCGTCGCCGTCCTGGATCGCGACGAGCGGACCGGACAGCGGTCCGGCATGGCCGCGCAGCAGGGTGGCCAGGCGTTCCACGGTCGGGTGTTCGGTTAGCACGTTGAGCGGGAGCTGGACGCCGAACTCCACCATGACAGCGTCGACCACCCTGGCGGCGTCCAGCGAGTTGCCGCCGACGCCGAAGAAGTTCTCCCGGATCCCGACGGCGAAGCCGAGGACGTTCTGCCACTGCCGGGCCAGCCAGATCTCCGCCGGGTCCCTGGGGCGCTGGTAGCCGGTGTCGATCGTCTCGTTGAGGGCGGGGTTCATGGCAGGGTCGCACCGTTCTCGTGATAGGGGGCCAGCCGCCAGCGTTGGATCTTGCCGGCCGCCGACCGGGGGACCTGGTCGACGAACATGAAGTGCTTCGGGATCTTGTAGCCGGCCAGCCGTCGTCCGCAGTGCGCGGCGAGTTCGGCCTTGCGCACGCTCGCGCCGGGGCGCAGTACGATGTGCGCGGCGACCACCGACCCGAGCGTCTGGTGCGGCACGGCCACGGCGACCGCGTCGATGACTGCGGGGTGGTCCCGCAGCGCCGCCTCGACCTCGTCCGGGTCGACCTTCTCGCCGCCCACGTTGATGGTGTCGTGGTCGCGCGGTTCGAGGTAGAGATAGCCGTCCCGGTCCAGTCGGCCGTGGTCGCCGACCGTGGCGAACCCGTCCAGGGTGGTGCGGATGGCCTGGTCGTTGACGTAGTCGGCGCGGCTGACCCGCTGCGGGGTCCGCATGAACACGGTGCCGGTCGTGCCGGTCTGGACCGGGTTGCCGATGTCGTCCAGGATGCGGATCTGGGTGAGGAAGCCGCGGCCGACCGTGCCGGGCCGGGCCAGCCATTCGTCGCCGCGGACCAGCGTCACGCCGATCCCCTCGGTCGCGCCGTACAGCTCGTAGACCCGTTCCGGGCCGAGCAGATCGATCCAGCCGCGTTTGGTGTCCGCGTCGCAGCGGGCCGCGGTGTGCAGCATCGCCCGCAGGCTGGCGAAGCCCGCCGGGTCCGGGTCCGGCAGTCGCAGGATCTCCCGCATGTGCGCAGGGGTCAACTGCAGCCACTCGATGGCATACCGGCGCACCAGCTCGACCGTCCACTGCGGTGCGAAGAATGGCTGCAGGACGACGGTGTTGCTGTCCAGCAGGGCGTCGAGGAACGCGGTGAACGGGGCGGCATGGTACAGCGGCCCGACGATGAGCTGCCGCTGCCCGGTGCGCCAGCCAGTCTGCCGGATCACCACGGAAGGCGTCCAAGCCGGATCGTAGCGCAGTGGTCCCGGCCGGGCGGAGATCTTCGGAATGCCCGTGGTCGCGCCGGTGGCCAGCAGGTACGCAACGGCACTGAATTGGCCTGGGCCTTCGGCCGCGGCGCTGCCGTCGGCCGACGACTCGGGTCCGGTGGGCAAGTCCATCCGTTGCGGCCGGAGCTGGGCGTCCATCAGGAAGCAGTGCCCGAACCGCCGGCCCAGCAGGCCCAGCAGGGCGTCCCGCTCGGCCGGCGGGGTGCCCGGGTTCAGCGGGAAGACCGGCACCTCGGCCGTGAGCGCCGCCGCGATGCCGATGGCCGCGGGCAGGGTATTGCCAGCCGACACGACGGCGCACGACCGCGTGCGCCGGTCCAGGGCCGCGCCCAGTGCGTCGGCCACGTCCGCGACCCGGCCGGCGAATTCCCGCCAGGACAGGACCTGCTGGGCCAGGTCAGTGTCGAAACCGACGAGGGCCGTCCGGTCCGGCTCAGCACGGGCGATGTCGGCGATCCGGCGGCGCACGGACAGGGTCATCGTTACCGCAGGATCTCTGCCAGCTGGCGGACACTGGCCGCGCTCATGAACTCATACACATCCAGCGGCCGGCCGAACTCCGTCTCGATGGCGGCGATGATGCTCAGGACGGACAGCGAGTCGCCGCCCAGTTCCAGGAAGTCGTCGTTCACGCCGACCGACCGCACGTTCATCTTCGCGGACCAGATCGCCGCCAGCCGCCGTTCCACGTCATCGCGCGGATCCTCGAACAAGATGCACCGGCCCTCGGCCACGGCCGAGGCGAGATACCCGGCGTCCACCGCGCCGTCCGTCATCGGCATGTGCTCCACGATCAGCACGCCGGCCAGTCCGCTGTCCTCCCCCAGCTCTCGCCGCACGTGGTTGCGCAGGATCGGCCCGCTCACGTACCCGGACAGCTCGGCGGCCGCGATGGCCACGTCCCGCCCGTCACAGCGCACAATCGCGGTCTCGGCCCGGCGGACACCGGGGTGTGCGGACAATACCTCGGATATCTCAGGCAGGGTCACCACGGATGCTCTCCTGTCAGCAAATCGGTGACGAGTTCGTGCACTCGGGGGGCCCGCAACAGGTCGGCATGGCCGATGTCGAGCACGATGGTTCGCGCGCCCTCCACCGGCGGCTCGTAGCCGGCCGAGCACAGGAACAGCGGGGTCGTCGTGCGCATGTCGAACCCGCCCTCGCTCGCCAGAAGCAGGTAGTCGAGGTAGGCGGTGAACGCGCCGGTGAGTTCCTGGCGGAGGAACTCGTGCACGGACAGCCGGTCGGCGACCGCGCGGATCAACCGGTCGTACCGGTCGGTCAGGGCCGCCGCGATCCGCGGCAGGTCGTCCGGATACGTCTCCACCAGCTGCTTCGACAGGCCGCGGGCGTCCGCCAGCTCGTCCGCGGTCAGATGCCTGGCGTTGGACTCCAGCGCCGACACGAACTGGCTGGCCAGCGAGCCATTAGTCGTAGAAACGGCGTCGAAGAGCAGGACCATGGGCGGCGGCGCAGCCGCGGCGATCGCGTCGGCGAGGCGGGTGGCCATCGCGGTACCGGCGCAGTATCCCAGCACAGCGCGCACCGGGCGGCCGGTGGCCAGGAGCTCATCCGCCCAGCGGTCAACGCATGCCGCCAGCGGGCCGGCGCCGGCCTGCCTGAAGTGGAGGAAGCAGGCATCGGCCGCCACCCCGTCGGCCAGCTCCGCGAAGCCCGCCGCTGCCCGCCCTCCCGGAAAGTCCAGGCAGAGGACGAGATCGGGTCCCCGGTCGGACAGTTGCCGCCAGTCAGTCAGCTCCATCAACCGGACCTCCATGGGAGTCCATGACCGTCGCCAATGTCTGGTAGTCGACCTTTCCGCCGGGTGTCCTGGGGAGACGGCCGACGTGCCGGAAGACCACGTGCCGGCTCGGTACCCCGAGCACCTCGACCAGTTGCCGGCGCTGCTGTTCGTGCACGGCCGCGTCGCCCGCGCCGACCAGGTGCACCACGTCGTCGGCGCCGCAGATCACCGCGGCGGGGTGGCCCGGCCGTTCCACCATCCGCTCCAGGTCGTCCAGGCTCGTGCGGACGCCGAACACCTTGACGATCCGCTTGGCGCGGCCGGTCAGGTACAGGTAGCCCTCGCGCAGGTACCCGAGATCGCCGGTGTCCAGAACGTCCACCTCGGGGCCGCGGCACAGGTCCGCGCGGCGGCTCGCGTAGCCAAGCATGACGCCGGGGCCGCGGTAGTGGACCGCGCCCTCACCGGGCACGGCCCGCGCGTGGACCGGCGCTGGCCGGATCGTGATAGTGCCTCCCGGGACCGCGGTGCCGACCGATCCTAGGTGGCGCGGCAGGTTGGCCGGGTCCAGGCAGGCAATCCGGGAGGTCGCCTCAGTCTGGCCGTACATCACGAAGAACCGGCCGTCTCGCTGGTCCATCAGCCGTGCCAGCCGCATGGTCAGGTCGTCACCCAACCGCGCGCCCGCCTGGGTCATCGTCCGGATCTTGCTGCGGCCCAGCAGGTTGACGTGCGCCGGGCCGAACGCCGCGTAGGTCGTCGGCACCGCGGCGAACGACGTGGCATCCGAGCGGACCAGGCGGTCCCACGTCGCCAATGACAGCGGCGACCGGTCGCCCAGCACGACGCCCGCGCCAGCCAGCAGGTGGCTGTTCAGCACGGACAATCCGTAGGCGTGCGTGATCGGCAGCGTGGTCGGGGCACGTTCGGCCGCGGTGATGCCCAGCGCGCGGATGATAGCGGCGGTGTTGCCGGCCAACCCGGAATACGACAGCCGTACCGCCTTGGGGCTGCCGGTCGAGCCCGACGTGCCGAGCAGCACTGCCATGCCGATGTAAATCTCACCGGCCGGCCGACTGTTTCGCTGGAAGACCGCTGTACCAGCGATCGGTTCCGCGGCCGGACGGTAGCCGAGATCGGTCAGCTCGGTCCCGGAGCCGGGTGCCGGAACGACAAACTCGGGTTGGTATGCCGAGAGGATCTCATCCGAGGCGGGCAGAAACGCGACGGCGTGCCCCAGGCGCAGCGCGGCAAGATAAGCCAGCAGCGTGGGCAGATCGCGGTCTCCCGCACACAGCACCAGCGCCTTGCCGTCATGGCGCAGCACCCGTTCGGATTCGCCGACCAATCCGGCTAGCTCACCGTAGGACAGTGCGGTATTACCTTCGAGGTGTACAGCCGCGGAGGCCGGCCGCGCGTTGTCGTGGCCCACGAGATCCAGCGTCGCCAGCGCCATGGGCACCATATCGACCAACATACGCAGACGGCCGCGGACAGCCCCCTCCGAGATTGCCGATCGTCGTGGTGGTCGTCGCGGCGATCCTGACCAGCGGCGGAATGGGCGAGGCGGCGCTGACGGGCACCGGTCCTGGCAGCCCCGGGTCAGCAGTCAGCACTTCAGAAGTTCCTGGCGCGGGGATCCGCGGGTACGGTCTGACGACGTGCGTCCGTAGGCGGGGAGGTGTGATGCCAGCAGGCAGGTCCGGCAGCGGCAGGTGGATCCGGGGCTACCGCCGGGTGCCGGGCGGCGTGCCCTTGTTCTGTTTCCCGCACGCGGGTGGCGCGGCGAGCTATTTCCATCCGTGGTCGGCGGCGCTGGCCCCGGGCATCGAGGTGCTGGCCGTGCAGTACCCGGGCCGTGAGGACCGCGCCGCGGAACCCTGCCTCACCACTATCGCGGACCTGGCGGACCAGATTTATGCGGCCCTTGGCCCGTCGCTGCCCGGGACGTTCGCGTTCTTCGGCCACAGCATGGGCGCGATCCTCGCCTTCGAGGTGGCGCGCCGGATCGCCCGGGAGGAAGGCCGCGGGCCGGCGCACCTGTTCGTGTCCGGCCGGCCGGCCCCGCCACGGTACCGTCACCGCAACCTGCACCGGGCGGGGAATCCCGCGCTCATCACCGAACTCCGCTCGCTCGGCGGCACCGACCCGCGGATCCTGCAAGACAGCGAGGTGCTGGAGCTGATCTTGCCGGCGATGCGCGGCGACTACACCGCCAGCGAGACCTACCGGTTCGCGCCCGGGCCCCCGCTGTCCTGCGACATCACCGCGATGACCGGCGACCGCGACGCGCTGAACACCACACAAGACGCAGCTGCGTGGTCCGCGCATACCACCGGAGCGTTCAATCTGCGGGTCTACCCGGGCGGCCACTTCTATCTCGATGACTGCCGGGCACAAGTGCATGAGCTGATCTCGTCATCCCTCGCGGGCAGCGCCGCCAGCCCGTCCTGACACGCCAGCATCGGCAGGCATCCAGCGCTCCGCATGCCGAGTTCGACGTAACGCCTGGCCTGCTCACTCCCGTGGCCCGCTACCGCAAGACATCCCCGTAGCAGTCCGGCGTGTCGGCTCGCGCTAAGACGTCCGACTCGATATCGTATTTGATAGAA
>PLDT01000158.1:0-5982 GCA_003136255.1 Actinomycetota bacterium | reverse complement strand
GGGCTCGGGGCGGGCGGGAGAGCCAGAGCCGGGCTCGGGGCGGGCGGGAAGGTCGGAGTTCATTTGTCGTTCCAGTCCTCGGGGGTACCGGACGGTGCCGCGGTGACCAGGATAGACGAAGGTCCCGGACGGGGGCTCAGCCGTCGAGGCTGTTCCGGGTGAGGCCGCGCCCGGCGGTCAGGGCAGGCGGGCATCCTGGTCGGTACGGTCGCGGTCCGGGATGTCCGGTACCCGGCAGCAGTATTCGAGGTACAGCGCGGCGCAGGAGAGCACGACCGCGGCCGCCAGCGTGATCGCCCCGGTCACCGCGTCCTGGCGCGGCACCGACGCGTTCAGCGAGCCGCTCAGGTAGATGACGAACCCGGCGGCCAGGCCCGCGATGGCCGCGCCGGCCAGCGCGGTGGCCTTGGCCAGGGCCACCATCCGGGACACGAACAGCGGCGCGGCGGGCTTGAGACCGCGCCGCCCGGCGATCCGGTTCTGCAGGTCCCGGCCGGTCCAGGCCTCGGCCACCGCGGCCACCAGGAGCGCGGGCACGCCGGTCCACGGCAGCGGCGGCAGCTTCTCATAGACCGTGCGGAGCAGCAGCCAGGCGGCCAGCGCACAGACCACGGCGACGATCGCCAGCGTGGACGTCCGGGTCGGCCTCATGACGCCGGCCCCTGGAGCACCGCGCTGGGGACCGGCCGGACGCCGGCCCGGTCCAGGCCGGCCAGCAGGCCGGCGACTGACCCGTGCCCGGGAAGCTCGGCGGCGGGGTCGAGGTCGTGCCAGGGCGCGAGGACGAAGGCCCGCTCGTGCGCACGGGGATGCGGCAGGGTCAGCTCGGGGTCGTCGCTGACCTGGCCGGCGTAGCAGATGATGTCGATGTCCAGCGTGCGCGGGCCGAACCGCTCAGCCCGGACCCGGCCGAAACTGGCCTCGATAGCGTGGATCGCGTCGAGCAGGTCACGTGGCGGCAATTCAGTCTGGACTAGCAGCACCGCGTTCAGGTAATCCGGCTGGGCCGGCCCGCCCACCGGGGCCGTTTCGTAGACCGGGGAGATGGCCAGCACGTCAGTATCCGGGAGCCGGCCGATGGCTTGCATGCACCCTTGAAGGCTACCCAGCCGGTCACCCAGGTTGGCGCCGACCGACAGCACCGCGCGCGCCCGCATGCTCACGCCGGGCTGGTCGCGGCGTCGCGCCAGGCGGCCGCGACCCGCACCGCGTCGGCGTTGGCCGGCACCTGGTGCACGCGCACGCACCAGGCCCCCGCGGTAGCGGCCAGCGCCGAGATGGCGACGGTGGCCGCGTCAGAGCCGTCGAAGGGCCGCGGCGTGCCGTCCGGGCCGGCCAGCGCCAAGCCCAGGAACCGTTTCCGGGACGCGCCGACCAGAACCGGGAAGGTGCGCCCGCCGAGCCGGCTGAAGTCGGCCAGGTGAGTCAGCAGCGGCCAGTTGTGCTCCGGCCGTTTCCCGAAGCCGAGGCCCGGGTCGATCACGATGCGGCCGGGATCGACCCCGGCCGTTACCACCGCGTCGACGCGGCGGGTGAGCTCGTCGCGGACCTCGGACACCACGTCGGCGTAGGCGGCGCGGGAGTACATGTCGCGGCTGTGGCCGCGCCAGTGCACGAGCACGTAAGAGACCCCGGCCGCGGCGACCAGGCGGGGCATCTGCGGGTCGGCCAGGCCGCCGCTCACGTCGTTGACCAGCGTGGCCCCGGCGCCCAGCGCGAACTCGGCCACCGCGGCGCGCATGGTGTCAATGGAGACCGGGACCCCGGCCTTGACCAGCTCGGTGACGACCGGGCCGATCCGGCGCAGTTCTTCGGTCTCGGAGACGCGCTGGGCGCCGGGCCGGGTGGACTCGCCGCCCACGTCCACCAGGTCGGCGCCCTGGGCGACCAGGTCCAGGCCGTGCTTGATGGCCGCGTCCGCCCCGAACCACCGGCCGCCGTCGGAGAAGGAATCGGGCGTCACGTTCACCACGCCCATGACCAGGCAGCGGTCCGCGCGGGGCAGGCCGGGCGGACCCACGAAGGTCACCGCTGGAGTACCGGCACACGGCGCAGCCGACGCCGCAGCTTGGCCACGCCGAGCTTGCGTGCGATCCGGCGCAGCTCGAGCCGCGGCCAGACCAGGAACGCCTCCGCCTCCAGCGCGGCCATCGCGATCCGCGGTGTGTCCTTGGTACTCGGGAACACGAAGAACCGCGGCTGCCAGACGGGGCCGAACTTGGCGTTGAACTTGTACAGCGACTCGATCTGGAACCACTTGGACAGGAAGATCAGCACCGACCTCCAGGCCCGCAGCACCGGGCCGGCGCCGATCCGCTCGCCGCGCTCCAGGGCGGCCCGGAAGACCGCGAAGTTGAGCGAGATCCGCTTCACGCCGAGGTCGGAGGCGGCCTTGATCGTCTCCACGATGAGGAAGTCGTTCAGGCCGGGCTGGGCGCCCTTGTCCCGGCGCATCAGGTCCAGGGACAGGCCGTCGGGGCCCCACGGGACCAGCTGCAGCACGGCCCGCACCACGCCGTTCTCGGTGGCCGTGGCGAGCACGCAGTTCTCGTCGCCGACGGCGCCGATCCGCCCCAGGGCCATCGAGAAGCCGCGCTCGGTCTGGGTGCCGCGCCAGGAATCGGCGGCCCGCAAGATGGCGGCGATCTCCGGCTGCGGGATGTCCCCCACCCGGCGTACCTCGGCCACGTAACCGTTCTTGGACACCCGGTTGACCATCTGCCGGACATTTCTCATGGAACGGCCGGCGAGACTGAAGTCGGCCACGCTCACGATGGCCTCGTCGCCGAGCTCCAGGGCGGTCAGGTTGCCCTCGCGGCACCACACCTCCGCGCCCAGCTCGCTGCAGCCCATGACGGCCGGGACCCACGCGTGCCGGGCTGCCTCGTCCAGGAACGGGCCGATGACCCCGGGCCACGCCTCCGGGTCGCCGATCGGGTCGCCGCTGGCCAGCATGACGCCGGACACGACGCGGTAGCAGATGCACGCCTTGCCGGTGGGCGACCAGATCACGCTCTTGTCGGTGCGCAGCGCGAAGTACCCCAGCGAGTCCCGGTCGCCGTGCTTGCCGAGCAGTTCCCTGACCCGCGCCGCGTCAGCCAGGCCCAGCAGGGCCCGCGGCGCGGCCGGGCGCAGGAACAAGTACCCGGTGACGACCAGGGTGAAGATGCCGAGCGCGCCGGAGACGATGGCGAACAGGTCGCCGCGCGCCTCGGGCATCCACTGGACCGGGCCGGACACCCCGACCAGGCCGTAGATGACCTCCTGCACCCGCTGGCCGAACGAGTAGTTGGTATAGAGCGCCTGGGCCAGCAGGATGTAGGTGAGCCCGATGGCGACATCGGCCACGATCAGGCAGGCGAACACCCACAGCGCCCGCCACCGGGTGCGATGGTCGCCCTCGGCGTAGAACTCATCACGGAAGTACAGCAGCGCGATGAGCAGGACCGCCGCGATGATCGTGGTCGCCATCCGGTGCGTGTTGGTGAAGTGGATGGCGATGTCGAAGGCGAGCAGCGCGGCCACCGCCTGCCAGGCCCGCCGCTTCCGGCGGCGTAGCCCGTGGGCCAGCATGAGCAGCATCAACCCGATGATGACGTCGGCCGTGCGGGTCACCGTGGTCAGCGTGCCTGGCACCAGATAGTCGATCTTGTGCAGCTTGTGCACCAGGTCGGACCGGAAGATGGCCACGATGTCGGACAGGCCGATGAGCCAGGTCAGCAGCGCCGTGCTGGCCGGCACCCAGGCGTGCTGGTGTCTGCGGTCAACTGGATCGCCATGTGTCGACGGCGAACTGCCCCCCCTGGCCGCAGGCAGGTCGGCGCCGTCAGCGTGTCCAGCTACGTCGCTGTCACTCATCTCGGCAGCTCTCTTGTCAGGCCCTAGATCACGGTGCGTCAGCGTAGTCATCGTGTCGCCTCGCGTCCTGCTTTCACGGTACCTCCCAAGGCCTAGGCAACGAGCCCGTTCAGCGAGACGGACTTAATACGGCTCGCCGGGGCCGGCACCTTAAGGCTCGCTAACCGCCCGGAGGGATCAGCTTGGTGCTCGAAAAGAAAGGCGTCCCGGAGCCCCCTTCGGGTCGTGCCTCACCCCTTAGACGACGCAGCAAGCCTTTCAGTTCAGTATTGAGGCGAAGTTAATCTGCGGTTCAGCGGTGGCCGTAGATCAGGCTCATGGCCTCGGCCCGGGTCACGGTGTCCCGGAACGCCCCGCGGACCGCGGACGTCACGGTCCTGGCGCCTGGCTTGCGGACGCCGCGCATGGTCATGCACAGGTGCTCGGCCTCAATGACCACGACCACCCCGCGCGGCTCCAGAGTGTCCATCAGGGCGTCCGCGATCTGGCACGTCATCCGCTCCTGCACCTGCGGGCGGCGGGCGTACACGTCGACCAGCCGGGCCAGCTTGGACAGCCCGGTGATCTGGCCCTTGACGTTCGGGATGTAGCCGATGTGGGCCACGCCGATGAACGGGACCAGGTGGTGCTCGCAGGTGCCGTAGACCTCGATGTCGCGGACGATGACCATCTCGTCGTGGCCCACGTCGAACACGGTGGTGAGCACGTCCGCCGGGCGCTGCCGCAGGCCCGCGAACTGCTCGGCGTAGGCCCGCGCGACCCGGGCGGGCGTGTCGCGCAGGCCGTCGCGGTCCGGGTCCTCGCCGATCGCGAGCAGGATCTCCCGGACCGCGGCCTCAATGCGCGGCTGGTCGAATTCCTTGACCTGGGCGTCAGCGGATTCGGCCGATGTGCTCGGTATCACCCGTTGTCGCCGGGCTCGCCGTGGGCCGGCTCGTCGCCGTTGCCGCCGCCCGGGTTGAAGCCGAAGGCCTGGCCGTTGCTGGGCAGGGACAGCCCGGTCCCGGCGCCGTCGGCGGCAAGCAGCGCGAGCTCCTTGGGCGACTGCACCGGCGGGCGGTCCGAGGGCAGGCGCTTGCCGTAGCCCGTGTACGAGCCGCGCACCGGCCGCTTCTGCACCGTCGCGAACAGCTCCAGGACCTCGGCCCGGGCCACGGTCTCCTTGTCCAGCAGCCGCAGCACCAGCGCGTCGAGCACGTCGCGGTACTCGACCAGGACCTCCCAGGCCTCGTCGTGCGCGGACTCGATGAGGCGGCGGATCTCCTCGTCGATGGAGGAGGCGATCTCCTCGGAGTAGTCCCGGCCGTGCGACATATCCCGGCCCAGGAACGGTTCACCGTCGCCGCTGCCGAACTTGCGCGCGCCGAGGCGCTCGCTCATGCCGTACTCGGTGACCATGCCCCGCGCGATCTGGGTCGCCTTCTCGATGTCGTTGGCGGCACCCGTGGTCGGCTCGTGGAAGATGAGCTCCTCGGCGGTGCGCCCGCCCAGCAGCATGGCTAGCTGGTCGAGCATCTCGGCCCGGGTGACCAGGAACTTGTCCTCGGTCGGCAGCGCGCTGGTGTAGCCGAGCGCNNCCGCGCGGGATGATCGTCACCTTGTGCACCGGGTCGGCGTTCGGCATGGCGTGGCCGACCAGGGCGTGGCCGCCCTCGTGGTAGGCGATGACCTTCCGCTCCCGCTCCGACAGCAGCACGCTCTTGCGTTCCGGGCCGGCCATGACCCGGTCGATGGCCTCCTCGAGCGCCGCCATGGCGATCTGCTTGCCGTTGGTCCGCGCGGTCAGCAGCGCGCCCTCGTTGATCACGTTGGCCAGGTCGGCGCCGGTGAAGCCAGGCGTCCGGCGGGCGATGATGTCCAGGTCGGTGTCCGGCGCGAGGGGCTTGCCGCGGGCGTGCACCTTCAAGATGCCCCGGCGGCCGGCCAGGTCCGGCTGGGCCACCACGATCTGGCGGTCGAACCGGCCCGGGCGCAGCAGCGCCGGGTCCAGGATGTCGGGCCGGTTGGTGGCCGCGATCACGATGACGCCGCCCTTGGTGTCGAACCCGTCCAGCTCGACCAGCATCTGGTTCAGCGTCTGCTCGCGCTCGTCGTGCCCGCCGCCGAGGCCCGCGCCGCGGTGCC
>PLDT01000548.1:0-4763 GCA_003136255.1 Actinomycetota bacterium | reverse complement strand
CGAGCCCCACCCGCCCCACCTGCGGTTTCAATGTGAGATCGGCGATGGCCGTGGACCGATGTCGGTGGTGCGATTCAGCCTGCCGTCAGAGCCGTCCGGTCACATAGAGTAGCTGTGGAGCGGGTCTGGCGTGCTAACGCGTACGGCGGGAAGGACTAGACGGGCCGCTTGCCTGGCTCGCCGAGGGCATGCGGGACTGAGCAACGCGTGTTGCCGCCGGCTGGCTAGCCCGGTATGACGCGACGCGAAAGTCCCGACTTCGGGTTCCGTGAAGCGGGCTAGGACACGAGTAGCATGTTGCACCGGGGAAAGGACTCATTGTGCCGGGTCCACCGCAGCAGGAACGGTCGCCGGATCTCGGGTCCCTTCGGGCGGCTCGGAGGCAGATTCTCGCGGCCGCGTCCCGGCGCGGCTTGCGTGATGCGCGTGTATTCGGTTCGGTAGCTCGCGGGGAAGCGGTGGAGACGAGTGACGTGGATCTCCTGGTTGCCCCGGGTCCGGACACTACGCTGTTCGACCTCAGCGGTTTTGCGCTTGACGTTGAAGAGATCGTCGGGCGTCATGTGGACGTGGCCACGCCGCGTGGCCTGAAGGCGCGCATTCGGGACCGGATCCTGGCGGAGGCCGTCGCCCTGTGAGACGACCGTGAGCGTCTGGCGGACGTCTTGGCCGCGATCGACAGGATCGGGCGCTACGTCCAGGACGACCGGACGCGCTTCGACACCGACGTGCTGCTGCAAAGCGCGGTGCTTCACTGGATAGAGATCATCGGCGAAGCGGCACGGGGTGTAAACGATAAGGTCCGCGCCGCGCATCCTGAAGTGCCCTGGCGCGTGATCACTGGTTCCGGTTCAGCTTGATCCGCAAGGCGGCTGGTGGATGCAAAGTGTCCGTTTAAGCGTATGGTGGAAACAGGTTGCGATGGCTTTGGCTCGCTACCACAGCTTTACTGCATAGGCGTTGCTCCGGACCCCGGTGGCGTTCCGTACCGACACGGACGTTTACTCACCGGGAGGTCGCGTTGGCATATTCAGTGCTCAGTCGCCGGTCCCGCGGACGGGTTGCCGTCTGATTGCGGGCATTTGATCAATCGTCTCCTACGGGAGTACCGGCACGCGACGACAAGGAAGTCACCTAATGAAGGCTCTGGTGTACCACGGGCCGGGTCAGAAGGCGTGGGAACACGTACCCGACCCGAAGATCATCAACCCGACTGACGTGATCGTCCAGGTGGACATCACCACGATCTGCGGCACCGACCTGCACATCCTCAAGGGGGACGTCCCAGCGGTGACCGACGGGCGGATTCTGGGGCACGAAGGTGTCGGGACAATCACCGAGGTCGGCCAGGCGGTGAGCAAGCTCGCCGTGGGGGACCGCGTGATAATCTCCTGCGTCACCTCGTGCGGCTCATGCTCCTACTGCCACCAGCAGCTGCCCTCGCACTGCCTGGACGATGAGGGCACCTCCGGCATCGGCTGGATCTTCGGCCACCTCATCGACGGCACCCAGGCGGAGTACGTGCGCGTACCCTTCGCCGAGAACTCCCTGCACAAGATGCCGACGGGCGTGAGCGACGAGGCCGCCGTCATGCTCTCCGACATCTTGCCCACGGGCTTCGAGATCGGGGTGCGCAACGGCCGCGTCGAACCCGGCGACGTCGTCGCCGTCATCGGTGCCGGACCGGTGGGCCTGTCGGCGATGATGACCGCCGGGCTCTACGGCGCCTCTCGCATCATCGCCATAGACCTCGACCAAAACCGGATTCAGCAGGCCAAGTTCTTCGGCGCCACCGACGGCGTCAACAGCGGCGATGCGGACTGGAAGGACGAGGTACTGGCCATGACCGACGGCCTGGGCGTGGACGTCGCGATCGAGGCCGTGGGCATGTCGGCGACCTTCCAGATGGCCACTGAGCTCGTCCGCGCAGGCGGGACAGTGGCGAATGTCGGCGTGCACGGCAAGTCGGTAGAGCTGAAACTCCAGGATCTGTGGATCAAGGACATCGCGCTCACCACCGGCCTAGTGAGCGCCACCACGACGCCGATGCTGCTCAAACTGGTCGCCCAGGGCAGGCTCACACCGGAGAAGTTCGTGAGCCACCGCTTCACGTTCGAAACCATCATCGACGCCTACGACACCTTCGGCCGCGCAGCGGAGACCAAGGCCCTCAAGGTAGCCATCACCCGCTGACACCGCCCACGGCCCGATCCGCCGGGCGCAGGCCGGTCCAGTACGGCCCGAAGGGATGTCGAGTGGACAGTCCTTCCGCCCGTGCGCCCCGGCGGAAGGACTGGAAGGGGCAATCGCGGCGGAGGAGCGGTCTGTAAACCCGTCGGCCCAGGACGGCCAGGCCCTCTCGTGCGGGCGGGACCCTGGTCACCACGCGGTATGTCGCCAACCCGGAGAGCCGCGCGAGAGCGGGAGTCACCGGCGTCAACTTCCGACTCCCCATGACCGTCCCGCTACTGGACCGGGCTGGCGGCCGCGATCGCCGCCGGGGCCATCGTGCCCCCGCCGATCGCTAGGATCAGCCTGGGCGACGTCGCCGCGCTGCCAGGCAGGCGCAGCCACGCCGAAGGAAAGACCGTGATTACCATGTGAGCCAGGCCGGCCAGCGACAGTTCCTTAATGTCCAGATACGGTCACTGAACCCGCCAGACCGAGTCCTCACCTTCTAGCCACGTGACGAGAGCGGATGCTTTGTGATCACCAATGAGCAGTATCTGTACTTCACCGGGCGGGCACTGGGCGGGATGACGGAGATCGTTGCTGGTCTCGGCGACGACCTGGCCAACCGCAAGCCGGCCCTGGACGGCGCGAACAGCCCGTACGCCCTGCTGAACCACTGCCTGGGCGTGGTGTCCTACTGGGCTGGCGCCCTGGTGGCCGGGCGCGCGGTGCCACGCGACCGCGCTGGGGAGTTCACCGCGTCCGGCCCGGTCGGCCCGCTCCTGGCCCAGGCGCGGGTGATCGCGGCGCAACTGGCCGATGATGTCGCCGCGGCCGAGCCGCGGATGCCCTTGCATGGCAATCCCCGGGCCGACTTCCAGGGCCCGGACCGGGACCTGGATCAGGGCGCCGCACTGCTGCACGTCTACGAGGAACTGGCTCAGCACCACGGGCAGATGCAGATCCTGCGCGATGTCCTTCTCGCCGAGACCGGCACGCCGCAGGCGCGCCAGTGACACCCGGCTAGTTCACCCGCATCGACACCGTGCGCCTTCGGGCCGGCTACGGCGTCACATGGGGCTTCCTGCCGGAGGACACCGTCGGCGCGTCGGCCGCGGACATGGATTTCGGGATCCCGCCGGCGGTCCGGGATCGCCTTACCGACAGCGCTGAACACGAGGATTTCGGTTATCCCTTTAGATCGGCATAGTCCACCTGNNCACGCAGACCAGGGTGCGGACCAGGGGTGTCACGGGGGGCGGCGCGTCCGGCCGATCCGCAATCATGGGGGAATACCAGCTTGTTCCGCTGGCGCGGCGATGGTCCTTAGTCTGGGATGTCGGGTCAGAACAGACCGGTCCGGCCGTCCGTCGTCAGCCAATCCAGGGAGGCCAGGTCTGATGTCCAGCGAAACCGAAATCCGTCCCTTCCGGGCCGACATGCCCGACGAAGCGATCGCCGGCCTTCGGCGGCGCATCGCCGCGACGCGCTCGCCGTCTAGGGAGCTGGTCGCCGATCGCTCGCAGGGCGTGCAACTGGCGACGATCCAGGAGCTGACCCGCTACTGGGCGGCCGATTACGACTGGCGCGCGTGCGAGGCGAGGCTGAACGCGCTGCCGCAGTTCACGACCGAGATCGACGGGGTCGATATCCACTTCATCCACGTGAAGTCGCCGCACGCGGACGCGTTGCCGCTGATCATCACGCATGGCTGGCCCGGCTCGATCATCGAGATGCTCGGGGTCATCGGCCCGCTCACCGACCCGGCCGCACACGGCGGCCGCGCCGAGGACGCGTTCCACCTGGTGGTACCGTCGCTGCCCGGCTACGGCTTCTCCGCCGAGCCGGCCGAGGCCGGCTGGAACGTCGGCCGCATCGCCGGAGCCTGGGCAGAGCTGATGCACCGACTCGGCTACACCGGCTACGTCGCCCAGGGCGGCGACGTGGGCGCCGCCGTCACCGACGCGATGGGCCGCCAGGCACCCGACGGGCTGCTCGGCATCCACATGAACCTGCTCCTCGCGGGGCTGGGCGGCGGCTACCCGTCGCCGGACCCCTCCGCGGAGGAACGCGCGGCGCTCGACGCGATCGCCACCTTCAGGACCAGCGGCAACGGCTACCTCATCGAGCAGAACACACGGCCGCAGACGATCGGCTACGCGCTGCTGGATTCACCCGCCGCCCTGGCGGCCTGGATGCTCGACCACGACACCGACAGCTACTACAAGATCTCCCGCGCCTTTGCCGGCGGGCAGCCCTCCGGCGGCCTGACCCGGGACCGGGTCCTCGACAACATCACCCTGTACTGGCTGACGGGCACCGGGGCCTCGGCCGCCCGGTTGTACTGGGAGGACGCACAAGCCGCGGCTCGCGCGGCCGGGCAGCCCCGTCCGGAGGTCAAGCTTCCGGTCGGCTTCACCACGTTCCCCGGCGAGATCTTCCGGGCCCCGCGCAGCTGGGTCGAGAAGACGTACCCGAACGTCACCTACTTCCACGAAGCCGCCAGGGGCGGCCACTTCGCCGCCTGGGAAGAGCCCGAGCTGTTCGCGACCGAGATCCAGGCGGCGTTCAGCCCGCTGCGCTAACCACAG
>PLDT01000014.1:246-13271 GCA_003136255.1 Actinomycetota bacterium | reverse complement strand
GCCCGGGTTTGCGCGTGGCGTGACGCTGAGGGATCACTGCTCGAGCGCATCCTCCACCGTCGCGCTGCTGTCGTAGGCGTGCGATAGAGCCTCTGCCGCCTGTGCGTCGACGATGGGGAGCGGCGGGGCGGGCGCATCAGGCGGTCGGCCGCAGCGCGAAACAGTCCGTCGACGCACAGGCAGTCCTTGAGGTGAAACGGCTGCTTGCCCACACGGAGATCACCGTCGCCGAATGTGCCCGGAGGACGGGGTTCGACGACCCGGCGAACTTCTCCAAGTTTTTCCGCGCCCGTGTAGGCACTGCACCCGGCGAATTCGCAGCAGGGGCCCGCGGGTCACCAGACCGTTAAGCACACCCGGTCACGGCGCGTGATTAAGAGTGAATTGCGGTCGGCTCGAACAATTTCCTCCCTGCCGATTATTCGCTCTTGTGTCCGCTGTTCTTGGCAGCGTGGTTGAGCACATATCAGGGCGTTCTGGGGCGATGATCTGATCATGCTGCAATTAGCCATTAGCCGCAGGTATGAACTCACCGGGCTGCCTGCGTGGCTGTGGTGGTGAGGCTCCGAGCGCGGCTAGCTGGGCAGCGCCGGCCCGGCTACTTGCTCATCGCGGGCATGCGGCATCTCGCCCGCAGAGCATGAGACCTTCGGTGTGCCGAACGTAGTTGACGAGGGTTGACCGGGACTGGAACGCCAGCGCGTTATCGACGGCGACGGCCAGCGCGGTGGATGTGCCTTGCGCGAAACTGAACCGGTAGGTGGCGCAGCCGCCGGGGAATGTGTAGAAGCGGAGGCCGGAGAACTGCGGCGCCAGGCTCAGCGGATGCTCGAACCGGCGCGTGCCGGGTTGGTCGGAGGGGACCTGCTGGGCGCCCGAGGTGTCGCAGGTCGCAGTGAGGGTTACGGTGACCGCTCGCGGCCCTGCGCGATCGGAGTCCAGCCAGAAGCTGGCCCTCCCGCTGGCGATGTCCGTGCCGCCAACGCTCCAGCCCGCCGGGAGCGCGGCGATGCAGGGCAGCAGGGCAGCGGACGGGACTGCCTGGGCGCTGAGGATCATCGAATGGCCGGTGCCGCAGCTGGGGGCGTAGGCGCCCAGATTTTCGGCCGCCGGGAAGAAGGCATTCCCCGTTTCCCACACGGCGGCGGTGATGACGGCGAGCATCGCGGCCGCCAGAGCGACCCGCCGGATGTTCCAGCGTTGCAGCGCGATCGGCGGCCGCTGCGGGGCGAGGGTGCGGAATTCGCCGAGCAGGTCGCGTGGGTGCCGTTTCATGAAGGCGCGCAGCTGGGTCGGGCTGGCGACCCCGCGGGTGGCGGCGAATGCTTCGGCGAGCTCAGCTTCGGTGAAGTACGCCAGCGCCCGCCGGTAGACCCGCTGCGGGTCGGTGCGCACGGCCAGGACGAGCATCATGTTGCCCAGGTCGACCGCCTGCCGCCATGGTGACGGACGCACCTGGACGAAGGCCACGTCGATCAGCAGCAGCTCCCCGGAGCGGACCATCAGGTTGCCTGGTTTGATGTCGCGGTGGGCGATCCCGGCGTCCCACAGCGTGCGGATCAGCTGCAGTCCCTGGTCGATCACCGTGTCGTCGACGTCGGCTTCGCCGATTTCGACGGCGCCGGTATGGAATTCGGTGACCAGCATGTACTCGCGCTCGGGCGTGATCTCCACGATGCCGTACGGCCGGGCCGTGCGGACCCCGATGTCCTGCAGCAGGCGCAGGGCATAGTCCTCGTACTCGACCAGGCGCCGCACGGTCTGGAAGGGGTGCTCGTCCTCCAGGGAGCCGTACAGGATGGTCCGCCACAGCTTGTACCAGCGGTCGGCGCGGACGTGGCCCTTGGTGTAGAGCTTGGCGAACACGAACTCCTCCGGGCTGCCTTCGACTCGCAGCCGCAACGGCGTGGAGCCGGCGGAGGACTCCAGGCCGACCGGCTTGATCTCGGTCACCGTGAGCCCGAGCTGGTCACGCACGGCCTGGCGGATCGCCTGCCCCCGCCGACCGGTCACATCCACGTGCGCGGTGTTGCCGCGGCGGTAGGCGACGGGGAACGCCTCGTTCGGGGTGAAGTACCGGAACGCGGTGACCGGGATCGCGACGGCGAGTGCCACACCTAGGAGCAGGTCATCCACGTGATCGACAGCCAGGTACAGGCGAGCCAGACAGAACACGGCGACCACCGCGACCACCGCAGCCTTAGTGTAGGTGCGGGGGCGGCCCGGCACGGCCAGGCAGTAGACGGCGCCCATCAAGAAGATCGTCAGGACCGCCGCCGGGGGGGACACCCCGGAGTACCCGCCCCAGCTGCCGATGATCGTTACGCCGTACGGGCGTGGCCTGGACAGCCCGAAGTAGATCGATGTCCCGGCAATCTCCAGGAACAACACGCTTCCCAGGAACACCAGCAAGTGCCGCCAGCGGCGGAACGCCATCGCCAGGGCGACCACCGACAGGCCGAGCGCGGTGGCCCCCCAGCCGGAGCCCGCCCCGTTGATCCCGTTGGCCACATCGGTCAGCCACGGCGTCCGTATTCCGGCCAGGAGCCGCAGCACCCACGTGCTTGCCCGGTCATCGATCCGGAGCCACGGCGTGTGCTGGGACGCCAGGAACGCGCCGGCGAGCGCCACGGCCCCAAGGATCAGCCACGCTGTTGTGCTGATGGTGATAGGGTGCGGCAGCGGCGGCGGCGCACCGGTCGGGCGGCGCTTACGACGGTCCTTATGGACGGCCGGGCCGTTCCCGGCGGCCACGGGCCTGATGTCGTCACCCAACGTGCGTCACCCCCGCCGAGATCAGCCCATGTGCGCGCAGCCAGCTGCTGGCCACCGCTATGAGCACCGTGCGCGATTTCATACGTACTCCCGCCCGCCCGCCAGACACCGCGTCCCGGCGGCCCGCTGCAGCCTGTTCTGCCGCCGCTGGAACTGGTCGGCTATCAGGGCGGTCACCAGGGCGCGGAGGTGCCGAGCAGGATCCCGGCGGTGGCGTCGGAGAGCCAGTGGGCCGCGAGGTAGGCGCGGGAGAGCCCCATCACGATCGAGAACGCCACCGCGGCCGCGCCCCACAGGGCGCGCCGTCTGCCCGGTGGGACCAGGGCGATTACCGCCGCGACGACGGTGACCGACGCGACGATCGCAGTGAATGCCGGCGTCCGGCCGGAGATCATCAGCCGCAGCCACGCATCGTCCTGCCGCTGGATGCGGGCTAGCGTGCCGTGGTCGGCGGCCAGGGCGAACACCACGGCCGTGAGCCCGATCACCCAGGCGGTGGGGAGAGCGGCCCGCCGGGGGCGGCCAAGAAGCGCCTCCTCCTGCGGCCCGGCTGTGGCCGCCCGGGTCATCCCGGGCATGCGGCACCTCGCCCGCACAGGGCCAGGCCCTCGGTGCGGCGGACATAGCCGACTAGCGCCGACCGGGGCATGAACGCCACCACGGTGTCGACCGTGGTGGTCACGACCGGGGACGCGCCGGGCGCAAGGACGAACCGGTAGGTCGCGCAGCCGCCGGGGAAGGTGTAGTAGCGAACGCCGGAGTATTCAGGGACCAGGCTTAGCGGGCGCTCGAACCGGCGCATGCCGGGCTGGTCGGAGGGGATCTGCTGGGCGCCCGCGGTGTCGCAGGTCGCGGTCAGGGTGATCGTCACCGCCTGCAGCCCGGCCTGGCCGGAGTTCAGCACGAAGCTGGCCTGCCCGCTGGCGATCTCGGGGCCGGCCGCGGTCCAGCCCGACGGGAGCGGGGCGATGCAGGGCAGGAAGGCCGCCGAGGGAACCGCCTGGGCCGCCAGGATCATCGTATGGCCCGGGCTGCAATCGGGCGCGCGGGGGACCGCGCCCAGCGTGACGTGCACCCCTGTGGTTGCGGTGTCCGGCAACAGCAAGCCGACGCCGAAAACGGTGGAGACGGCGAAGATGGCGAGCATCGCCGCGGCCAGAGTCACCCGGCGGACGCTCCAGCGCTGCAGCACGATCGGCTGCCGCTGCGGGGCGAGCTTGCGGAACTCGGCGAGCAGGTCCCGGGGATCGCGTTTCATGAAGGCGCGCAGCTGTGTCGGACTGGCGACCCCGCGGGTGGCGGCGAACGCCTCGGCGAGCTCGGCCTCGGTGAAATAGTTCAGTGCCTGCTGGTACACGCGCGCGGGGTCGGTGCGGACCGCCAGGACCAGCATCATGTTGCCCAGGTCCACCGCCTGCCGCCAGGGCGAGGGGCGCACCTGGGCGAAGGCCACGTCGATCAGCAGCAGCTGCCCGGCGCGGACCATCAGGTTGCCCGGCTTGATGTCGCGGTGGGCGATCCCCGCGTCCCACAGCGCGCGGATCAGTGACAGCCCCTGGCCGATCAGCTGGTCGTCGAGGTCGGCGCCGCCGATTTCCACCGCGCCATCGAAGTACTCGGTGACCAGCAGGTACTCCCGCTCGGGGGTGATCTCCACGATGCCATACGGCCTGGGAACGGCGATCCCGGCGTCTTGCAGCAGGCGCAGGGCGTAGTCCTCGTACTCGGCTAGCCGCCGCACGGTCTGGAAGGGGTGCTCGTCCTCCAGGGAGCCGTACAGGATCGTCCGCCATATCTTGTACCAGCGGTCGGCGCGGACGTGGCCCTTGGTGTAAAGCTTGGCGAACAGGTACTCCTGCGGGGCGCCCTCGGTCTGCAGCCGCAGCGGCGTGGAGCCGGCTGAGGACTCCAGCCCGACCGGGGTGATGCCGGTGACGGTAAGCCCGAGCTGGTCGCGCACGCCCTGCCGGATCGCGTCGCCGCGCGCGCCGGTCACATCCACGTGCGCGGTGTTGCCGCGGCGGTAGGCGACGGGGAAGATCTCGTTCGGGGTGAAGAAACGGAACGCGCTAACCGGGATCGCGACGCCGAGTGCCACACCTAGCAGCAGGTCATCCATGTGGTCGACGGCCAGGTAGAGGCAGGCCAGGCAGAACACGACGACGATGACCGCGATGGCCGTCTTCGCGTACGAGCGGGGCCGTCCCGGCACGACCAGGCAGTAGGCGATGCTCAGCAGCAGGAACGTGAGGATCGTCACCGCGAGCGCCGGCGCGGAATACCCCGCCCAGCCGGCGATGATCGCCACGCCGTACGGCCGGGGCCGGGTCATCCCCTCGGTGATGCTCTGGGTGGCGAGCTGGAGGAGGAACAGGCTGCACAGGAACACCAGCAGGTGCCGCCAGCGCCGGAACGCTATCGTCAGCACGACCGCCGACAGCCCGAGCACCGTGGCCCCCCAGCCGGAGCCGGCCGTGTAGATCCCGTTGGCGACGTCGGTTAGCCACGGCGTCCGTGCTCGGGCGAAGAGCCTGAGCACCGCTGTGTTGACCTGATTATCGAGCCGGAGCGACGGGGCCCGCAGCGAGATCACGATCACGCCGGCCAGGACGACAAACGCAAGGACCAGCCAGGCCCTGGTGGTGACCGAGACCGGGTGCGGCAGCGGCGGGGGCGCGCCCGTCGGGCGCCGTTGGCGCGTCGTCCGCCGCACGGCGGGACCCGGCGGAAGGCTCGCCACGCCGGCCCGTGTGGTTACCGTCTCCGCCTTCTCGCTCAACGCGAGACCTCCCCCGTCGAGGCCAGCCTCTGCGTCCGCAGCCAGCTCTGGGCCACCAGGCGCGGATCCTGCCCGCGTAGTTCCACCCGCGCGTTCAGGACGCGCAGCGAGCCGGTAGTCAGGCGCGCCGATACGGTGTCGAGGACCGTGAGTAGCCGCGGGCCGTAGCGGGCGACGACATCCCGGCGCACCAGCGGGACGACGTTCTCGGCCGGCTGCAGGCCGCGGTCGTCGGCCAGCACCACCAGATGGTCCGTCGTGATGGCCGGGTCGGTGCTGAACAGCAGCGCGACGCCGATGTCCCCTGCCTCCAGGGCCTGCAGCGTCAGCGGGCCCCCGGCGTCGAGCGGTATGAAGACCCGGAACCGGAGCCCGTAAACCTTCTTCAGCCCGAGCAGGCAGTAGACCTCCTCCGGGCATTCGGGCGGTCCGCCGAACGCCAGCCGCGGCGCCACCCGGGCCAGGTCGGCGACCGAGCGCAGGTCGTAGCGGGCCGCGGTCGCGGCGGTGACCACAATGACGTTGGCGTCCTGCGCGGTGGACGGGCGCCCCGCCACCAGCCCCCGGCCAGCCGCCCACCCGGCCAGGGCCCTGCCGGTCGCCGTAACATCGGAGGTCGCGGGCTGCCGTCCCAGGCTGACGAACTCCAGCGCCGACCCGGAGTACTCCGGCACCACCTGGACAAGTCCGCTCATCAGCGCCGGGTCCACCAGCTCGCGAGGGCCCAGGTCCGGCAGGACGCGGACGGGGAAGCCCTGCGCCGTGAGCGCGCCGGCGTAGATGTCGGCGAGGAGCACGCTCTCCGGGAAGTCGAATGACCCGACGGTAATGACGGCGCCATGCTGGGGGGCCCCGTCAGCATGGTCAGCCGCCGCGCTGCCGCAGGCGCAGGCGCAGCACACGATAGCCAGCGCCAGACAGGCTACGTACGCCACCGTCCGTCGTTCCGGCTCTGCTCTCATCACGTTCCGTGCGGGTCGAGCTGATCGGTGATCCGGTCGGCCGGGACCTCGTCCAGGGACGTGCCCGCAACCAGGTCCATGGTCAGCAGCACTGACCCGTCTTCCGCCTCGATGACCTGGCCGATGTGCCAACCGGGAGCGTATTTTGCGCAAGGCTATTCGTGGTGGGCGCGGGCGAGAAATTGCCGCCGTGCAAGTGCACCTCCTGATCCTAGGAGCGGCGGAACGGCTGCTGACGGCCATATAACTCAGGTTTGCCCGAATCAATCAGGGTTCGAAATCGTATCGGGTCCTCCTGCTTACTCCGGATATCCCGCGAACGGCCGGCCGCCCCGGCGAAGGGACCACATACCAGCCCGGGCACCGATGCCGAACCGGAATGTCGCCGGTGTACCGCACTCGAGACTGGATCACCGGGGCCTGCCACCTTCGGGTTCCCAGCATCGGAACGGGTGCCTGCATGTTGTCGAATACAACGGTCACGGCATTTCGCCGCTGGCTGAGGAGGCGTCGAGCCGGTACGGGGCGACAGACCGCGGGCGGTCGTCCTGTCCGAACCAGGCGTCTCATGGCTCAATCCGCTACGCCAGCGCTACCAGGTCCGGAGCAACGCTCCCGGACGCTGCTCAAACTGCCCTAAGCAGAGACCAACACGGCTACGGGAATATCCGTCGTCTTACCCTCACGCTACATCAGGCCATACCGCACTTCAATAGACGCTGACTTATTTTCGAAGTGTCCATGGGCACTCAGGGATTCGTCAACGTCTTTGTGGCGGCGTGTGACTAGAAGCGTCGGTGCCTCGCAGTAGTCCAGGGAGCCTGGGCCTTTTCTTTGGTTACTTCGCGGTGAAGTTACTCGGCTGGCGGGGCAGCGCGCGACACAGGGTCCTGTGGTGCGGATGTGCTTGAAGTGAGGGCACGGCCGTGGTGATGATTCGGGTGCCAACCCACCAGGACGTGCTGGCCGGGCACGGCTGCCGCATCAGCCCGCGGACCGGGCTGCGCGTCCCGCCGTCGACCTCGAGCGGGCCCGTGACACGGCCCAGCCGGTACCGGCATCGATGCGACGCTTAACGAACAGGTAGCCGGCGCATCCTTGCTCGATCCATTTGGTAGCCCGGAGATCTTGCGATCAATCCGGATTACATGGTCGCGCCGTTCCCGGAGCTGCCAGGTTGCGAAGGCGAGGAGTCGTCAGACGCAGGTAATGGCGCGAGGCGATGTAGGAACGGCAGAATGGACGGGTGTATTCCGCCGACTTCTTTGAGGATCGGTGGCGCCGCGACCTGCACCCGTCGCTCAGCAGGGGCTGCTGGCCGGCGGCGGGGGTTCGGGTCGTCTCGGTCGTAGCTCGCCGGGAAGGGGGTGTCCCGTGCAGGCCAGACTGGTCGATGTGCCCGGGGCGGAGCGCCAGGCGCTGGCCCCAGAGGCCGCGTGGCACACGCTTAGCGTCGAGGAGGTGCTGCGAGCCGAGGAGGCAGACCCGCGGCACGGCCTGAGCTCGGCGGAGGCGGCGTCGCGGGCCGGCCGGTTCGGCCCCAACACGCTCGCCGCAGGCAGGGCAGAGCCTCGCTGGCGCGCGTTCATCCGCCAGTACTCCGACCCCATGCAGATCGTCTTGCTTGTGGTCGGCCTCCTCAGCCTCTTCCCCCTCAGGCAGCTGGGAACCGGCCTGCTGCTGATTCTGCTGACACTGGCTAACGCGGTTCTCGGCCTGCAGCAGGAGGGCGGGGCTGAGAGCGCGGTCGCCGTGCTCCAGCGGAGGTTGATCGTGACCGCCCGGGTGCGGCGCGATGGCCAGGAGGCGGAGATCCCCGCTGCACAGCTGGTCCCCGGCGATATCGTCTCGATCGAGGCGGGTGACGTCGTTCCGGCTGACGGCAGGCTGCTCCGGGTGGCCTCGCTGGAGGTCGCCGAGTCCGAGCTGACCGGGGAGAGCCTGCCGGTCTCGAAGGGCACGGCCCCGGTCGGGGTAGCCGACATGCCGCTGGGCGACCGGACCGACATGGTATACATGAATACCTCTGTCACCCGCGGGACGGGCGAGTTCGTGGTCACCGCGACCGGGATGGCGACCGAAGTCGGCCACATCTCGGGAATGCTCCAGGCGCAGCCGACGGTCAAGACCCCGCTCACCCGCCAGCTCGACCGGCTCTCAAAGCAGCTCCTGCTGATCGCGGGTGTCGCGCTGATCGCGTCGATGGCCGTGAACCTGTCTCGCGGCTATACCTTCAACGCGGTGTTGCCCGCCGCGGTCGCCTTCGCCATCGCGGCGGTCCCGGTGCAGTTGCCCATGGTGGTGACGACGATCCTGGCGTGGGGCACCCGGGCTCTGGTCAAGGTCGGCGCCATCATGAAGCAGCTCGCTTCGACCGAGACCCTGGGGTCCACGTCCGCGATCAACACGGACAAGACCGGGACGCTCACGCTGAACCAGATGACCGCGGTCCAGATGGTCGTCGCCGGGCACCGCTATGCGGTCGAGGGAAAGGGCTACTCGACCCAAGGGCGCATCAACCGCGTCGCCGGACAGGCGGAGATCCCGCTGGACCAGTTCCTGATGCCGATGGTCCTGGCCTCCGACGCGGTGCTCAGCGACGGCGAGCTGATCGGCGACCCGACCGAGGGAGCCCTGGTCGTGCTGGCCGCGAAAGGCGGCATCGACGCCGTCTTGACCAGGCAGGTACACCCGAGAATCGCCGAGCTCCCCTTCGACGCCGAGTACAAGCTCATGGCGACGTTCCACAAGATGACCGATGAATCGGGGAAGGCGGTGATCCGCTGCTTCGTGAAGGGGGCGCCCGATCAGCTCCTGGCCCGGGCCGCCACGGTGCTGGACCCGGACGCCGGCCCGGTTCTGCTCGACGGCCGTCTGCGCGAGCGGTACCTGGCCGATAACCACCGATTCGCGGAAGAGGGCCTGCGGGTCATGGCCACCGCACGCAGGGATTTCGACCCGGCGGCCTTCGATCCGGGGGCTGACCTGCTCCCGCTCGTGACCGATCTGGAACTGCTGGCTCTGGTCGGAATCGTCGACCCGCCGCGGCCTGGTGCCAAGGCAGCGGTCGGGCAGGCGAAGTCTGCCGGGATCGAGGTCCGCATGATCACCGGTGATCACGCGGTTACCGCGGCTGCGATCGCCCGCCAGCTTGGCATCGATGGCAAGGTCATCAGCGGGGCGGAGTTCGGCGCGATGACCGATGACGAGGCGATGGAGGCGATCGCCGATGTCGGCGTGATCGCCCGCGTCACTCCAGAGCACAAGGTCCGCCTGGTGGACCTGCTCAAGCGCGAAGGCCGGATCGTCGCCATGACCGGCGACGGCGTTAACGACGCGCCCGCGCTGAAGAGGGCCGACATCGGGATCGCGATGGGCACCGGGACCGAGGTGGCCAAGCAGGCCGCGGTGATGGTGCTGACCGACGACAACTTCTCCACGATCACCAAAGCGGTGGAAATCGGCCGTGGGCTGTATGACAACCTGGTCCGGTACATCCGGTTCGAGATGGGATGCATGTTCGGCTTCATCATCACCTTCCTTGGCGCCAGCATCTTCGACATCGCCCACGGCGAGCCGCTCCTTCCGCTGCAGGTCTTGTGGGTGGCCTTCACCACCGTCACGATCCAGTCCATCGGGCTCGGCTACAGCAGGCTTGTCGCAGGGCTGATGGAACGCCGGCCCCGGCCGCCCGGCCAGCCGATCCTGACCGGGGGGGTCCTCGCCTGGCTCGTCTCGGTCGGGCTGGTGATGGCGATCGGCACGCTGAGCGTGGTCAGCTGGGCGGAACAGGCGCACACGCTCGCCATCGCGCGAACCATGGGCGTGGTCGTGTTCTCGCTGTTTAACCTGTTCTTCTCGCTCGAGTCGAGGGACCGGCGGGACTCGGTGTTCTCCCTCAGCACGTTCGCCGACCGGACGTGCATCGTGACGACCGGGGCCTCCCTTTTCCTGCTCGTCATGGCAACCGTCCTGGCGCCGTGCCATGCGATCCTGAAGACCACCGCGCTCGACGTAGATCAGTGGCTCCTCTGCGCAGCCGTGGCACTGTCGGTCATCGCGGTCACCGAGATCCGCAAGGCGTTCCTGCGGCAGACCGTCGGTCCGGTCAGGTTACGACGATCACCGCGACGCCGACTGCGTCATAGGTGCCGCGTGCCCGCGCGTCCCGGGTCGCGAGGGCTGCCCCGTGCTCCTTGGCGGCCAGCGCCACCAGCGCGTCATAAACGGCGCCGCCCGCGATGCCCAGGCGGCTCAGCGTGTCCGGCTTGCGGATGCGCGAGCTGCTCAGCACAAGCGGGGACGGGCGGGTATTCACGGATCCCGGCACGCAATTCAGCAGCCGGCCGCGGTCGGCACGGAGGCCGCGGGCCCTGCCAACGGATAGGTGGATGAAGCCGACCTGCATGAGCGAGCATCGCTCTGCGACCCACGTACCGCGGCTACGGGCTGGTCTGCGAGTTAGCCACGATGCCGGATGGAGTACCTCCTGACCGCGGTGCCTGCCGCGGCGTTAACGGCGAGGCCCAGTGCCGCCCCGCCTGCGATGTCGAGCGGAAAATGGGCGCCGACGTAGACACGGCTCAGTCCCACCAGGGGGATGGCGGTCAGGGTGAGGGCGCGGCCGCCCGGGCCGAGACGGGGCAGGGCAGCCAGGCCAAGGACGGCGGCCACGCCCGCGTGCCCGGACAGGTATCCGAGGCCGCTGGCGTCGCGGCCGCGACGGCGGATGCCCGGAAGCAGGGTCACCGGCCGGGGCCGCCGCACTACCCGCTTGACCGCTTTGGCCAGCGCCCAGGTGCCAGTGCCGCCGATCAGGAGGCGGGCTGCCAGCTCCCCGTCTCCGGCCAGCCAGGCCGCCGCGGCCGACGCCGGGATGGCACCGAACGCGCCCAGCTGCATGACGGCCCAGGCGGGCAGGTAGACCGAATCGGGCAGGCCGTTGACTGCGCGGAATGCCCTGACTTCCCGTGGGCCCACGCGGTCGTGGCGCACGGCACCGGCCGTGGCCAGCAGGGCAGCCAGGCCGAAGCCAAGCTGGACGCCGGGAGCGGCCAGCATGGCCGGAAGGGCACGTTCATGCTTGCTCGCGGGCCGCATCATGGGTTGAGCGTAGGCCACGCAGGGCAGCCAGACGGGCCGGCCGAGGCCGTTTCGGTACCGATTCCCCTGTGCCCACAGCGAGGATGACACACAGGGCGCGGCGGCGGCCGCNNCCAAAGCCTGGCCGGCAGCACGATCACCTTGGCCGACAGCACCGGCAGCCGCGAGGGTACGACCGCCAGCGTGGCCCGGATCATCCCGGCGCCGGACTCGCCGCTGAACGTTTGCCGGGTTGGCCACTTGCCCGCAACCCCATAGCGCGTCGGTCAGCAGGTCTGCGCTGACGGGCTTTCCCCGATGAAGCGCCAGGAGGGCCAGGACCGTTCGCTGCTTGGCGCCCCGGACCGACGCCGGCACGCCCCCTGCTACTGCCTCGAACTCGCCGAAAACCTCACCTGCACACATCCGCCCTACGACCACCGGACACGCCCGCACCCCTGAGCAGCCTCCGACCGCGCTGAGGTCCCGGCCTCAGCGCCGCGGCAGTGCCGCCTCAGCCGCCGGGCGCAGGCTGCCATCCAGAAGAACCAGCCAGAACCATTCAGATCGAGAGAAGGACGAATGATGATCGAGGCGCGGCACCTCACCAAGCGCTACGGCCAGACCGTGGCCGTCGACGGCGCCTGCTTCGCCGTCCGGCCCGGCCCGGTAACCGGTTCCCTCGGCCCGAACGGGGCCGGCAAGTCGACCACGCTCGAGGAAATCTTCTTCGACCTGACCCGAGACGAAACCGACTACCACGCCACCCAGCTGCCCGGCGTGACGACAGGACTTTGACATGACCGCGATCACTGCCACACCGAGAAGCTTGACCAGCCAGAAATGCTCAAAACCGACATCCGATGACCCGCATCCGCGAAGGAGACCGAAATGACCACCACCCTCAGATCCCCCCATCCCGGTCATTTACCTGGGCACGAATCGCTGCCCTGCTGGTGACCATCGTCCTGTTGACGGGACTTACCTACCTGGGAGTCTCGTCCAGCCCGGAAACGGTCGCGGTCTCGCAGGGGGCGCACGCCGGCCAGCTGACCATGCACCCGTGCACCTATCCCACCGAGAACGGCGGCTACCGCGCCGACTGCGGAACGCTCGTCGTGCCCGAGAACCGGGCAGACCCCCGGTCGCGCCTGATCGCGCTGCCGGTGACCCGGATCCTGGCTCGCTCATCCCACCCGCTGGCGCCAATCTTCCACCTCAACGGCGGCCCGGGCATAACCAACATGACGTTTCCCCAAGCGAACCGCCTGGCCGCCCAGCACGATGTCGTCATGGTCGGCTACCGCGGCGTCGACGGCTCCTCGGTGCTGAACTGTCCCGAGGTGACGGCGGCGCTGGAGAACTCCGCCGACTTCCTCGGCAAAGCGTCGCTGAGCGCGTACTCCCAGGCCTTCGCCTCGTGCGCG
>PLDT01000014.1:0-194 GCA_003136255.1 Actinomycetota bacterium | reverse complement strand
GTCGACCGCTCGGTGATGATCGGGGTCAACCCGCCCGGGAACTTCGTCTACAGCGGAGCCGAGATCGATCAGGGGATCGAGCGTTACTCGGCGCTGTGCGCGCAGCAGCCTGCCTGCCGGGCCCGCACCGGCAACCTCGCCGCGAGCATCCAGCAGACGGCGGCGCACATGCCGAGCCGGTGGTACTTCCTGCC
>PLDT01000225.1:13812-16827 GCA_003136255.1 Actinomycetota bacterium | reverse complement strand
AGGCGTCCTCGACCGGAGTGGGACAGGGGTGTTCTGGTGCGAGCCGGTACTCCAGGGAGAGCATCGAGACGCCGGTACGGGCCACGTACCGCGAGACCGGCCCGTCGAAGATCGGCACCGAGCCGACGATCATCCCGCCGCCGTGCAGGTACAGCACCGCCGCCTTGGTCTCGCTCGACGGCTGGCGGTACCACCGCGCGAGCAGCGTGGCCCCGTCGGGCGTGACGACACCGTGGTCGGAGATGTCGACTTTGCTGGCAACTGGCTGCGCTTGGTTGTTGAAGTACCCGAGCATGGCGTCGAGCGCGACGCGGCGGCTGGCCACGTCACCGACCGGCGGGGATGGCGGCGGGCAGCTGCGTTCGAACGCCGCGGCGAGAACTGCGGCCACCTGAGCGTCCGGCGTGAAGGTCATCTCGGCACCCGTCCTTTATTTCGCGCCGGGCGGCGGAAGCAGCTCGGTCTTGTACTCGGGGGTGAGCGCCTTCGACTTGGCGATGAAGGCCGCCCGCGCGGCGGCGTCGAGCGGCGGCGGCGCCTGGGTCCGGGTGGCGACGGGCTGGCCGACCAGGGTGAAGAACTCCTCCTGCCCCGGGGCGCGCACATGCACAGCAACCGCGACGGCGTATCTCCGGCGTTCGTGAACGAGTGCGGGGCGTTGGCCGGCACGTTGATGGTCTCTCCGGCGCGGGCCACGAGCGTCTCGCCGCGGAAGGTCACCAGGACTTCGCCGTCAAGGACGGTGAACATCTCCTCGAAGTCGTGCCGGTGCGGCGGCGGCCCGCCGCCCGGCGGCACGTACATATCGATCAGCGTGTACTTCCCCGCGGTCTCCGCGCCGGTGACCAGGATCGTGTAAGTGTCACCGACCAGCCCGAGATGCGGCAGGCCCTGGTCCTGATCCGGCCGCGCGACAGTCAGTCTGCGAGACAGATCGCGGGCGGCACGGGCACGGGCTGGCTGGGCATGCTGTCTCCTCGCGGATTGACCGATAGTTCGGACGGAGAATGTGACATATCTCTTCGGTTTCCTCACTGATGTTGCCGGGCCTCTGCTAGCTGCTTGCGAGGAGCGAGTCGAGCCAGTCGTAGATGACCTGGTTGCGGGTCTGGGGGGCCATGGGCGCGTCGTGGTACTCGCTGCCGCTCTCGGCAGTGGTGAACTCGTGGAGGGTCTTAGGGCAGCGCAGCAGCCCGTAGAGCTGGGTGCCCTGGCCGGGGTAGAAGGTGTCGTCCTGGTACTGGGTGACGAGCGTGGGGGAGGTGACCTGGCCGGCGACCGTGCTGCAGTCGACCTTCATGATCGCCTGGCCGAGGTCCCACAGATCGGGGGAGGTCTGGCCGGCCCGGCTGGCGAGCATGAACGCGATGTCGAACAGCTCGGCGCGCTTGGCGATAGTGAACCAGTTAGCGGGGTCGAGGTGCGGGACGATGTCCTGCTGCCAGATGCGATTCACCCTGGCCTTGGTGGCGCCGTCAGCGAACAGGCCCCGGATGGACGCGGGCCAGGCCAGCCAGGCGTTCACCACCCCGGGGTCGGGGACCACCGCGGCCAGCCGGTGCTCGAAGGCGGCGGCGCGTACCGCCGCCTCCCCGCACATCGACAGACCGAGCAGGGCGATGCGGTCTCGGTCGACCTCCGGGCGGGAACGCAGGTAGTCCACGACGGGAGTGATGACTTTCTCCCAGTCGGCACGGTAGGGGACCTGACGCTGGAACAGCAGCGAACCCTGACCCGGGCCGTCGAAGATCAGGGCGTTGTAGCCTCGCTCGAGAGCGGCCGCCCCGCCGAAGACGTACATGTCGATGCTCGTGGTGTCGCTCCCGCCGTTGAGAATGACGGTCGGCCGCCGGATGTCACGGGCATCGGGCTTGAGCAGGTATCCGGGCAGCCAGCTGCCTTCGTAGGGGATGCGGACCCGCTCGAAGGGCGGGTCGAACAGCTGGGAAGCCTGGTCCCAGCAGGCCTGCACGACGGCGTACGCGTCGGCTTCGTGCGCCCGGGCGGTCGTGGCGAGGACGAAGTACAGGCACAGGTCGTAGTAAGCGGCGGCCCGCAGGTAGGCGCCGCGGGCACTGGCCCGGTGCCCGGCCTTCAGTTCCTGGCCACCGAGCTGGCTCACCTGCTGGGCCAGGACCTGGAACTGGTCGTAGTAAGCCTGGTAGGTCGCCCCGGCCGCGTTGATGCCGTTGACCGCGGTCACGACCTCGCCCAGCTCCGAGACCCCGTAAGCGGCGCCCCCGAGGACGACGAGGGTCTCGAAATCCAGATCAGCCTGGCTGAACAGCTGGAACGGGGCGGCTGCGGACGCCGAAGCGCCCGGAACCACCGCGGCAGCCGCACCGGACAAGCCGGTGCCAAGGACCGCAGCTGCCCCCGCGCCCAGGACGCCGCTTCGCAGCAGGCTCCGTCGGCTGAACGGCCGCCGGCGGCTGCCTTCTTCTTCTGGATCCAATGACGTCACGATTTTCCTGTCTTGCTAGGCATGCTGTCTCCTCGCGGATTGATCGATAGTCCTGACGGAGAAGGTGACATATCCATAAGGGCCTCCTGAAGTGGTCTTTTACGATGACGTTCCGCGACGGCGGCAAGGACCGTGAACGGAACGAATTCCCGGTCGTCAGCAAACCGCGCGATCTTCAGGGTCGGCGTGACGGTGTTGCCGCTCAACTGCGGGCGTTGGCTGCGGCGTAGATGGCGGGATCCGGCGGTCGCAGTTCCGGCCTGGACCGGCAGGAACGGGAAGCGCCGAGGGGCGGAGCCGAAGGCGATACCGTTACGCGGATCGGCAGATGCCTGCTGACCGCCCGCGCCGCCGCGCCCGGACGGGCCCTGCCGAGCGCCGGGCAGCACGCCGGCCGGGCGTGAACGGCGGCCGTGAACGCCGCCGGCAGCACCCCGGCCGCGGCACCAGCGGGGGCGCCAGGCATCGCGGGATCCCGCGCCTGAGGGGCTGATGGTGGCATGGCTCACGCGACCTTAGAAAGGCGAAGACGGTGAGCGCCACAGAAGCAC
>PLDT01000225.1:0-13765 GCA_003136255.1 Actinomycetota bacterium | reverse complement strand
CCTCGGCCGGGCTCGGGGAAGAGCCAGGGGCATCCGCCCCTGGCATGCTGGGCTGGCACCCTGGCCGGATCCTGAATCCGGTGAAGCCGGTCACGGTGGCGGCCAGCAGGCAGGCGGCGCCCGCGCCGGCGGCGAGGTGGTAGCCGTGAACGAGCGCCCCCGCAGGCGCCGTGACCCCGCGGGCACAGGGTGCCTGTGCCGCTGCTCGGCCGGGCGCTCGCGTGGGCAGGACCGGCTGCCTTCAGCGCGCCAGCCGCACCGGGGCGGGACCCGGCCGCTGGCGTGTCACTCGGCCGGCCGGGCCCCCCGCGCCTGCCCGGCCTCCGTGCGCACGGGCGGGGTGCCGGCATGGGTGTAGGTGGCTGGTGTTTGTCCGGTGGCGCGGCGGAAGGCGGCGATGAAGGCGCTGGGCTTGCGGTACCCGACGGCGCGGGCGGTGGCGTTGACCGATGCCCCGCTGGCGAGGTGCTGAATGGCGGCGCGGATGCGCACGCGGGTGCGCCACTGGGCGAAGCTCACGCCGGTCTCGCTGAGGAACAGGCGGGACAGGGTACGGACTCCCGCGTGCACGTGATCGGCCCATGCGGCCAGTTCGCGCTGGTCGGCGGGGTTGGCGATGAGCTGGTCGGCGATGGCCCGCACCCGCGGGTCGGCCGGCATGGACACATGGATGTCGCGGGCGTGCAGCGGGGTGAGCAAGTCGAACATAAGCGTTTCGGCGTGCGGCCGGGTCGGGTCCTGCGGCCCGATGCGGTGCAGGTGCGCGATGAGCTCGCGCAGCAGCGGCCCGACCGAGACACCGGTAGGCTCGGTCCAGGTGATCGGGCAGTGGTCGGCGGCGAAGGTGATGATCGACATCTCACCTGCGTGCAGCGCGGCCACGGCGTGCTCGACCCCGCCGGGAACCCACAGCGCGTAGCCGGGCGGGACCAGCAAGTCACGCGACGCGATGGTAACAGCCAGTGTCGCGGTCGAGGCCCACAGCAGCTTGGGTCCGGGGTGGGCGTGCGTCCCGACCAGCAGGTGCGGCCCGGCCTCATCACGGCCGATGCTCAGGATCGGCGACCTGAGCGGCGACGTAAGCGACGGTGCGGGCGGCGGCGGTGCCGCGTGGTCCGAGCTGCTCAAGGCGCCGATCCAAGCAGGCGCATGCCGTGGTGGAGGACGATGGCCTGGATTCGCCAGCCCGGGCCCGTCCGCGTGGAGGTCATGTCGGCGCTCACATGTACACGGCGCGGGGGTTAGTGCCGATGATGGAGGCGATCCACATCAGCCAGCTTCCGCGGGGCAGGTGGGACGCCCAATCGAGTATTCGGCCGGCGCCGCGCTGGGCACATCAGCACCTCCTCACATCTGAACCGGCTCACCGCATTGCGTCACCTGGGCCGTCTGGGACTGGTTCAGCGTTGCGTCGCGAGATAGATGTTTGATGTAGGTTCGGTGTCAGGGTGACGCATTCCCGGGTGGGGCGTCATGATGGGTCGTGCCCTGGCTGACTGGGCCGCTACCCACGCGGGCCGTGGCCTGGGCACCCGGCAGGATGCGCCGGCTCGCCGTGGAGGCGCACCAGGCTCCAGGGCTTGACGCGTCGGCGGGAAGCGGCCGCTGGCGGGACGGGGCAGGAGCTCTTGCAGATCTCGGCTGGGAGTATCCGATGCAGGGTGATGTGCGGTTCGCCGTTCTTGGCCCGGTGCGCGCCTGGCGGGATGAGGCGGAGCTGGACTTGGGGCATCCCAGGCAGCGTGCGGTGCTGGCGGCGCTGCTGGTGCGCGAGGGCGCGCAGGTCACGCTGGAACAGCTGATCGACAATGTGTGGGGCGATGAGGCCCCCGCCACCTCGGCCAAGGTGATCCGCAGCTACATCTACCAGCTCCGGCTGGTCCTGGGCCGGGACGGAACCGGTCACATCAGGTCGGCGGGCGGCGGGTACGTCCTTGACGCCGGCCCGCAACTTGACCTGGCACGGTTCACCGACCTGGTCGCCCGGGCCCGCCAGGCGCGCCGGGACGGGGACCCGGCCGCCGCGGCGGCGCGCTTCGCCGAGGGCCTGGGGCTGTGGGCCGGGACCGCGCTCGCGGGCATCCCCGGACCCTACGCCGCCGCCCAGCGAACCCGGCTGGGCGAGCTGCGGCTCACCGTGCAGGAAGAGCACCTGGCCGCCGCGATGGACCTCGGCTCCTACGACCAGGCCGCCGCGGAACTGTCCGCGCTGGTCGCCGGCCACCCCCTGCGCGAGCGGCTGCGCGAACTGCAGATGCACGCCCTCTACGGCGCCGGGCGGCAGGCCGAGGCGCTGGAGGCCTTCCGCCAGGCCGCCCGGCTGCTGCGCGACGAGCTCGGCATCGACCCCGGGCCCGCCCTGCGCTCGATGCACCAGCGCATCCTGAGCACCGACCCCGCCTTGCTGAGCCCCGCACCCGCACCGCCCCGGCCGGCCACCCCGCCCCCGCCCGCCCCCGTCCCGGCGCAGCTGCCGGCCGACATCGCCCACTTCACCGGCCGCGACGCCCAGCTCGATGCCCTGACGGCGCTGGCCCAGAACGCGGGGAGCGCGGTGATGATCACCGCGATCGGCGGCACCGCCGGGATCGGCAAGACCGCCCTCGCCGTCCGCTGGGCCCATCAGGCGGCCGCCTCGTTCCCCGACGGGCAGCTGTACGTGAACCTGCGCGGCTTCGACCCGACCGGAACCCCGCTGGAAGCCGGGGCGGCGGTCCGCGGGTTCCTTCACGCCCTCGGGGTCCCGCCCGCGCGGATCCCGGCCGATCCCGGCGCCCAGGCCGGCCTGTACCGCAGCCTGCTGGCCGGCCGGCGGATGCTGGTCGTGCTCGACAACGCCCGCGACCCCGCCCAGGTCCGCCCCCTGCTCCCCGGCTCGCCCGGCTGCCTGGCCCTGGTCACCAGCCGCAACCAGCTCACCGGCCTGGCCGCCGTCGACGGCGCCCACACCCTGACCCTGGACCTGCTCAGCCCCCAAGAAGCCCGCGACCTGCTCGCCCACCGACTCGGCGCCGAGCGCACCGCCGCCGAACCCGAAGCCGTAGAGGAGCTCGCCGAGCTGTGCGCGCGGCTGCCGCTGGCGCTGAACATCACCGCCGCCCGCGCCGCCGCCCGCCCCGCCTTCCCCCTCGCCGTCTTCGCCACCCAGCTGCGCCAGGCCCGCGACCGGCTCACAGCCCTGGACACCGGTGACTCAACGGCGGACGTCCGCGCCGTGTTCTCCTGGTCCTACCGCGCCCTCAGCCCCGCCGCCGCCCGCACGTTCCGGCTCCTCGGCGTGCACCCCGGTCCCGATGCCACCGCCCCGGCCACCGCCAGCCTCACCGCTGTTAGCCGCGAGCAGGCCAGCGCCGCCCTGGACGAACTGGCCTCCGCTCACCTGCTGACCGAGCACGCCCCCGGCCGCTATGCCTTCCACGACCTGCTGCGCGCCTACGCCGCCGACCAGGCCCGCACCCACGACACCGGCGAAGAACAGCACCGGGCACTGCACAGGATGCTTGACCACTACCTGCACACCGCGTACGCAGCCGACCGGCTCCTGCGCCCCGTGCGGATGGACATGATCACCCTGGCCCCGCCCCGGCCGGGCACCGCCCCCGAGGAAATGGCCGACGACAAGCAGGCGTGGCAATGGCTGGAGGCAGAACATCCGGTCCTCCTCGCGGCCATCGCACAGGCGGCCGCACAAGGCTTCGACCTCCACGCCTGCCACCTGCTCTGGACCCTGCTGACCTTCCTTGACCGGCGGGGGAAATGGCACGACAGCCTCGCCGCACAGGCCGTCTCGCTGGCCGCGGCGCAGCGCCTCGGCAATCTGGCTGAGCAACCCTTTGCCCACCGTGCTCTCGGCATCTTCTGCGGCCGGCTGGGTTCCTACGCGGACGCCGACACCCACCTGCGCCGCGCCCTGGACCTGTACCGGCAGCTCGGCGACCACGCCGGCCAGGGCGCCACCCACTTCCTTCTCGCCACCACGCGTGAACTGCAGGGCCGCTACCGCGAGGCGCTCGGCCACGCCCAGCAGGCCCTGGAGCTTTACCGGGCGGCCGACCATCAGGTCGGCCAGGCGAGGGCCCTCAACACGGTCGGCTCCTGCTCCTCCCTGCTCGGCGACCATCAGCAGGCACTAGCCCCCTGCCAGCAGGCCCTTGCCCTGTACCGCGACCTCGGCGACCAGATGGGGGAGGCCGAGACACTCGACACCCTCGGCCACGCCCACCAGCACCTCGGCCACCACAGGCAGGCCATCAAGTGCTACCGCCAGGCACTCGACCTGTTCCGCACGATCGGGCACCGCTACAAGGAACCCGTTACCCTCGCCCGCCTCGGCGACACGCACCACGCCGCCGGCGATCACGACGCCGCCCGTGACGCCTGGGAACAGGCCCAGGCCATCTTCGAGGACCTGCAGCACCCCGACGCCGAACAGATCCGCCACAAACTCAAGGCCCTGGCCTAAACGGGGCCGCGGCCTCGTTACCAGCGGAAATCATAAACGGCCCGTTCCGCACCTTTGTCTTGATCTGGCGCACGGGAGTACTCGGCCACACACCTGACCGGGTGACCTTGTACTCAGCTGGTCCTCCTCCTGCACGGCGGTCCCATCCCGGCAGCCGCGGAACCCATCGACGCCAGGCGCAGCGTCCACCGGCACTCAGCGCATCCACGGCCTGGCTCCTCCCGCGCCGTTTGCCGATCAGCATGGCAAGGGCGGAATCGAAAAAACCAAACTAACAGCGGACTCTTAATCCGCGGATTCGGGCGGCTTCGAGTCGTGGTGCACCGTTCCGACTTAGGAATATACCTATTTCGGATCATAGTTTATGTCCGATTTGTTCCCGCGCTGGCTCACGACCCCGATCTGAACACGAGACTTTGGCCGGACTACCAGGAGCGTCAGCGAAGATTCTCGAGCCAGCTTGCGATGTGGTTGCCGATCGCTTCTCCGTGATCTTCTTGGAGATAGTGCCTGCCAGCGCCGAGCGCGACGCTGCGGCACGACTTCAGCCGCTCGGAGTACCAGCGAGCACGGTCGGGCGGTATCAGCGAGCCAGGTTCGACGTGGAAGAAAAGCTTCGGCGAATCGGTGTCGAGCAGCCAATCGTGATACGCCGTCGCCATGGCCCAGACGTCATCGGGACGCCCTGCGATCGGCAGCTCATTGGGGAAGCGGTAGATCGGTTCCCGGGACGACGGGTCCAGGAACGGCTCTCGGTAGTGATTCATGACGCTTTCCGGAAGCTTCCGGACGACCCCGTGGGGCAGGTTGCCTTCGATGAAGGTGTTCTCGTCGATGAGGAGCTTCCGGCCGATATCAGGATCGCGGAAGGCCTGGAACATCTTCGCGCCTCCCGGCGAGATATCGAGCCAGGTTGGAATCGGCCAGATGAATTCCATGAGGACGAGGCCCCTCACCGAGTACTGGTGACGGCGGGCCCAGTCGAGGCCGAGTGCGGACCCCCAGTCATGCAGGACCAGCACGACGTCCTCTAGCCCAAGGGCATCGATGAAGGCCTCGATGAAACGAGCGTGGTCCTCGAACCGGTAAGGGATGTCAGGCCGACCGGACGCCCCGAAGCCGATCAGGTCGGGCGCGATGCACCGCGCCGACGGCGTGACACGCGGGATGACGTCGCGCCAGAGGAACGAGGATGTCGGGTTTCCGTGCAGAAACAGTACCGGGGCACCCTCGCCGGTGTCGACGTATGACATGTGCGAGCCAAGAAGCTCGATCGAGCGAGTGCTCGTATTTCCGGTTCCCATGGGATCGTCACCTCGTAGTCGCGTCATTGGCGCGATGGCGTGGCTGATCGTAGATGTCGAGCACGCCCCCGCATTTGCTAACTTGCATGCACGCATGCAAGTATACAACCACATCCGTCGGCGCGGCGCCTAGCCGGTGCCGGTCCAGGGCCAGCGTGCCCAGCGAACTGGGTCGACCTGTTCGGTCCAGCCACCCTCATCGACAATCTCGAGGAGATCGCATGACTGCGGTATTCGTGAACGGGAACCCAGAGACCTCGGCAATCTGGGATTCACTGCTCGGGGAGCTGGAACGACGCGACACCCTCCGGCTGTCACCGCCCGGCTTCGGCGCCCCGATACCGGACGGATTCCCCTGCACCGGTTCGGCGTACCGCGACTGGTTGATCGAGGCGCTGGAGGCCCTCGGTCAACCGGTCGACCTGGTCGGCCACGACGTCGGGGGCAGCACCACGCTCCGCGTCGCGATGGCCCGCCCCGACCTGCTGCGCAGCTGGGTCAGCGACTCTCTCGGCACCTACGATCCGGAGTACGTATGGCACGACCTGGCGCGCGGCTGGCAGAGTCCAGAAACCGGTGAGACCGCCGTCGCCGAGCTGCTGGGCGGGCCCGTCGAAGAGCGCGTCGGTCGCCTGGTCGGCCTCGGCATCCCCCGGCCGATCGCGGATCAGATAGCTCCAGCGCAAGGCCCCGAGATGGGCCGCGCCATCCTCGGCTACTACCGCGCGGCGGCCCAGCCGGCCATGGCCGAGCTGGGCAAGAACCTGCCCGCGGCGGCGGCTCGCCCAGGGCTTGCGATCGTCGGCACCGCCGACCGGCTCGTCGGCTCGGAGGAGATGCGGGTACGGTCTGCGACCCGAGCCGGTGCGCGGGTGGCGCGCTTCGAGGGCGTCGGCCATTGGTGGATGGTCCAGGACCCAGCCCTCGCAGCAGCGACCCTCACGTCGTTCTGGGAGACCGGAACATGATCAACCAGTCTCGGCTTGGCCGACAACAACGTGACGGAGGCACAGCTTCAGGCGGTGGGAAGCCCTGCTCTACGAGTTGCGTTCAACAACGCGGCGCTGCCGCCGCGTCATGCTGGGCTGGCTTGTCATCTTCGGCGCAAGAAACGGGATAGTGCAGCTCAAGTCATCTGAACATGCGGTTCTGGCCGGCCGTTGGGCTCAGGGAACAACATCGCCGGCCGGAATGCCAGAATACGTCTCTGGCCAACTACGCCTAGCGGGGAGAGCGAACCATGTCCGACCGTCCCGCGCGACGGACGCAAGAGCAGCGCCGGGCGCAGACCGAGCGGCGCGTTCTGGAGACGGCGATGACGCTCATCGCCTCGCATGGTTCGCGGTCGGTCACCCTGGCCGAGGTGGGCGAGGCCGCAGGTTACAGCCGGGGAATCGTTCATCATCACTTCGGCAGCCGGGAACGCCTGCTCGCGGCGGTTATGGAGGACGCGCAGCGCTTTACGGTCCCGGCCTACGAAGGCGACGGGCTTGGCCAGATCGCCAATATCGTGGCGGCATACCTCCGCAACGTCGCCGACCGGTCGCCGTCAGCGCGTGCCTTCCTGCAGCTGTGGGGCGAGGCCGTCGCCGGGGATCCGGTACTGGCACCGCTGTTCGCCCGGCAGGACGCCGAGTTCCGCTCCTTCCTGGCCGGCCGGATTCATGCCGGCATCGCAGACGGGACCGTGCGCGCCGACGCGGACCCGGCGGCGGCCGCGGTCTTCCTGCTGGCGGTGGTCCGCGGCATCGGGCTGCAGCTGATCGCGACACCGCCGCCCGGGGACTTTGCGGCGATCGTCCGTGAGGCACAGCGCGCGACTTCCGACGCGTTCCGCGTCCGCGCGGACTGACGCATCCGTTCCGCGCGCGGCTCCCGGTCATACGATGAAGTGCCGGTTACCTCGATCCGCGACAAGCCCAGTCCCGGCCGACGAGAGTGCGATCTTTTTCTTCCGCCCCTGTTCCGGGCGCGGCTCGGGCTGCGCCGTTACCCGCCTGAACTCCTCGCCGCCGCGGATGTCAGCGACCGCGAACCGCGGGCGACGGAGTCAGGCGCTCCGTCCTGCGCAGCGGCGGAAGCATCCGCACGGCCCTCGGGCCGGCAGCGTTATCCTGTTCGCCAGTTGGTGATGACGGTGTCGAGCCTGTTCCGGATGCTCGTCAGATCGCCGATCAGCCTGTCCATACGGTCCCGTTCGGCTGAAAGCCGGTCAAGCAGTTCTGGCGTGGCCCGGCCGTTCACGACGCATGGCAGCAAATCCAGGATTGATTTGCTCGGTAGCCCAGCAGAGTACAACTGCTGGATCAGCTGGACGCGGTCGACCGCGCTCTCGACATCCCGCTGTCTGTCCGGGAACCGGACTGGATGACCGACCCGTACTTCCTAAGCCCCGGTAGTAAGAGCCTGCTCACCCTGTTCGGCGCGGAACACTCGCTTGGCGGAATCGCCGGCTAGGAGGCCAAGGAAACAACCGACGAGAACCCGAAACGAGTGGCCCTCATCCAGCGGGCCTCCTGGGCCTACGTCCGCCACGCGCTCGGCATTGAGGATGCCAGCTAGTCGGCGGAGCCGACATCACTGCGTTCTATGCCTCCCGGGTCCCGGAGCCGTGCACCCCGTCGGCGCTGCTTGTCCTGTCGGCCGACTGCCGGCATCGTAATGCGGCCCGGGGCACTCCGGGCTGCCACCGCGAAGGCCGCCGCGAAGCTGGGGAAAGATGCGGACCCGGCTGACGGCCGGGGAGAAGCCGAACCGCAAGCGGATGGCCCCCTGGTCACCGTCTACGACGCCGAGCCCGCGGAACGCCGCCCACACGACGTGATCGCCCCGGCCGGGGGCCGGGCCGGCGCCCGCGCGCTCCGGCCCGGGCCGAAGGCCCTGGCCAAGTGGCTGGCCGGGTCCGTCCGCAGGGACCCCGCGGACATGATCGCCGCCGCGTTCGACGAGGCCGAGGCCCGCGACCCGCAGCACCTGCGCGGACCTGGGTCGTCCTCGTCGACGGGGCCTGGCACCAGCTGGGCCTGATCCGCGCGGAAGCCGCCCGCCGCGGCGGCACGATCCGCATCGTGATCGATATCATTCATGTCCTTGAATATCCCTGGGGCGCTGCCCTGGAGCCTGCACCCTGCCGGGGACCCCGCCGTTAGCTGGAGCATGGCCGTGAAGGCGGCGCCGGCCAGGGGCAGCGTCGCGGGAAAGGTCGCCGGGGCGGGTGCGGTCTCGAACACCGCAAGGATGTCGGGCCGCTCGACGATGGCCTGGCCGGCGATGGTGGCTGCGATCGCGGCGGCGATGAACAGTGCCGTGTCGATCAAGCCAGTCCAGGGCACGGACAGGCGGGAGCCGGGCCAGTCATTCCACCAGAACGCGATCATGGCCACGGCCGGCAGCGCGAATGTCGAGATCGGCCCGAGGATCAGCAGCGCGGTCGCGGTGCTCCCGGTGCCGAGGGCGAGGGCGAAGAACACGACCGCGGTGAGCAGCAGGCCGCCATGCCCGGACCACGGCTGGGACGCGAGCCGCTGCCGCTGCTGCCCGGCTACGCCGGGGGGCTGCAGGTTAGGCGGGGTGGTCAGCAGCGGCCGCTCCGGCAGCGGTGAAGCCGCGCCGCTGTCATGGAAATCAGCGCGGCGCGGGGCGCTGCTGGTCATTCCGGCAGGTGAGGCAGCAGGTGCTCGACGGCGATGGGCAGCTCGCGGACCCGGTAGCCGGTGGCGTGGAAGACCGCGTTGGCAATCGCCGCAGAGGAGCCTACCTGCCCGATCTCGCCCACGCCCTTGACCCCGAGCGGGCCGGTGACCTGGTCGTCTACCTCGATGAACTCGACGTCGACGTCGGGCGCGTCGGCGTTGACCGGGACGAGGTAGTCGCCCAGGCTGGCGTTCGCCCAGCGGCCATGACGGGTGTCCATGCGGGTGCCCTCGAGCAGGGCTTGGCTCATGCCCCAGAGCATGCCGCCCATGAGCTGGCTGCGGGCGGTCTTGGGGTTGAGGACCCGGCCGGGAGCGAAGGCGCCGACCATGTGCCGGACCCGGATGATGCCCAGGTCCGCGTCGACCGCCACCTTCGCGAACTGGGCGCCGAAGGTCAGCAGGCCGTGCGGGGTGTCCGGCGGCGGCGGGTCCCAGCTGCCGATGGCTTCGGCGTCGTTCAGCCGGTGCCGTCCCATCAGGGCGGCGTAGGTCTCGCCGGTCCCGGCGTCGCCGGCCAGCGTCATTCGCCCGCTGGCCACGGTAATCATGGCGGGGTCAGCGCCGTGCAGTGGCGACTTCGCGTCGCCGACTGCCAGCGCGACCAGTTGGTCCCGCACGGCGAGGCCGGCGTTGTGCACGGCGGCGCTGACCATCATCGCGCCGTTCGAGCCCACCGGGGACCCGGTGGCCGGGTAATCGGTGTCGCCGAACTCCACCCGCGTTTCGGCCAGGCCGATGCCGAGCGCGTCGGCCGCTACCTGGGTTAGCGCCGTGATCATCCCGGTGCCGAACTCCTGCGCGGAGGTCTGCACAACGGCGCTGCCGTCGGCGTATAGGTGGGCGCGAGCCCGCTGGGTGCGCATGAAGAACGCCACCGGGTAGGCGGCGGCGGCCATCCCCGTGCCGATCAGCCAGTTCCCGTCACGCTCGGAGCGCGGCGCCGGGTTACGGTGCTCCCACCCGATCCTCGATGCGCCACGTTGCAGGCATTCCCGCAAGCCGAAGCTGGACCACGGGTTGCCGGTGTTGGGATCGACCTCGGCCAGGTTGCGCAGCCTCAGTTCAACGGGGTCGACCTGGAGCTGGCTGGCCAGCTCATCCATCGCGCACTCGAGGGTGAACACGCCGGCCGCCTCGCCCGGCCCGCGGGTGAACGTCGGTGTCATCGTGTTGCCCCGGACCAGGCGGTGCACGCCCTCGAAGGCGGGGCTGTCATACAGCTGCGAGGCGACGCCGAAGGCAGGCTCGGCCCAGTCGTCGAACGGGGAGGTGACCGAGATCTTATGGTGCCGGATCGCGGTCAGCTTGCCCGCGCGGGTCGCTCCCAGCTGGATGTGCTGTTCCTGCTCCTCGCGGTGCCCGCACGAGGTGAACATCTGCGCGCGTGGCATCGTGAGCCGGACCGGCCGGCGGACGTGCTGGGCGGCCAGCGCGGTGAGGGTGACGTGCGGCCAGACCATCGCCTTGGAGCCGAAGGCCCCGCCGACGTAGCGGGTCAGCACCCGGACCTTGGACACGGACAGCCCGAGCAGCGCGGCGACGGTCACCTGCACGGCCTTGATTCCCTGGCAGGAGTCATACAGCGTGAGCTGGTCGCCGTCCCAGGCTGCCATCGTGGTCAGCGCCTCGATCGGGTTGTGGTGGTTGGCGGCGAAGCGGAATGACGCGTCGACGCGCAGGTCGGCCGCCGCCAGGCCGTCCTGGACGTTCCCGCGCCGGACACTGCCCGGTATGAGGCCGCCGAAGATCCTCTCCGGCTCGTACGCGTCAGCGCGGCCCTGGTCGATCGTGGTGACAGAAGGCGTCTCCGCGTAACTGACCCGGACCAGGGTTGCGGCGTGCTGTGCCTGCTCGAGGGTGTCGGCCACCACGACCGCGACCGGCTGCCCGGCATAGTGGATGACGTCGTCTTGCATGGGGAAGAACGTCTCGCCCGGCGCCGGGCCGCCCAGCAGCGACGGGACGAGTGGCACCTGGTTCACCCTCGGCGTGTTGTGGTGGGTGAGGATTCCGGCGACGCCCTGCGCGCGTTCTGCCTGCGAGGTATCGATCGTGATCCGGCCGCTGGCTACCTCGGCGCCGACGATCTGGGCGTAGGCAAGGCCAGGCAGCGTGATCTCGCCCGAGTACCGTGCGGCGCCGGTGACCTTCAGCGGACCGTCCACGCGGCTGACCTGCTGCCCGATAGCCCCGCTCATCGCGGCTCCCCGTCCGTGAGGGTGGTCAGCGCGCGGACGATCGCCCGCTGCGCCAACTCGACTTTGAATGCGTTCAGCGGTCTCGGTCTCGCCATCGCCAGTTCTTGGCGGGCGGCCTCAGCGAAGCTGGCTCCGGTGGCCGGGCGGCCGATCAGGCTCGCCTCGGCGCGCCGGGCGCGCCACGGCTTGGTGCCGACGCCGCCCAGCGCCAGCCGTACCTCAGCGACGGTTCCGTCCTCAATGCGGACGGCGGCCGCTACCGAGGCCAGGGCGAACTCATACGACTCGCGGTCGCGGAACTTGAGGTAGACCGACCGGCGGGCCACCGGCGTGGCGGGCACCTCGATGGCGTAGATCAGCTCCCCGTGCTCCAGCGGGTGCTCACGCTCGGGGGTATCCCCGGGAAGCAAGAAGAAGTCGTCAATGCCAATGGCCCGTTCCCCAGCGGGCCCGCGGGTGTGCACCACCGCGTCCAGCGCCACCAGCGCGACCGCGACGTCTGAGGGATGGGTGGCGATGCACTTGTCGCTGGTGCCGAGGATGGCGTGGCCCCGGTTAATGCCCTCCAGGGCGGCGCAGCCGCTGCCCGGGTCGCGCTTGTTGCACGGTGAGGTCGCGTCACGGAAATAGGTGCACCGCACGCGCTGGCACAGGTTGCCGCCCATCGAGGCCATGTTCCGCAGCTGCGCCGACGCGCCGAGCAGCAGCGCCTGCGAGATGACGGGGAATCGCTCGCTCACGCCGGGCGCCCTGGCGACGTCGCTCATCCTGGCCAGCGCGCCGATGCGCACGCCGCCGCCCGGCAGGTCCTCGACGCCACTGAGCGGAAGGTCATTGATGTCCACGAGCAGCCCGGGCCGCAGCACGTTCTGGCGCAGCAGGTCCACCTCGGTGGTCCCGCCGGCCAGGAACGCGGCGTCCGCCCTCTCCCGGACGAGCGCGATAGCTGTCTCGGCGTCGGCTGCCCTGGCATAGCTGAAGGGCTGCATTACCGCTCACCCCCAGCCGCGTCACGGACGTCGCGGATCGCGGCGCGGATGTTCGGGTATGCGGCGCAGCGGCAGATGTTGCCGCTCATCCATTCCGCGATCTGCGCGTCGTCGCCCGCATGGCCCTCTTCCAGAAGCGCCACCGCCGACATGATCTGGCCGGGCGTGCAGTAGCCGCATTGGAATGCGTCGCGCTCGATGAACGCTGCCTGCATCGGATGCAGGTCACCGCCTGACGACAGTCCCTCGATGGTGGTCACCTCACGGCCCTCGCAGGCGACCGCGAGGGTCAGGCACGCCAGCACCCGCCGGCCGTCCACCCACACCGTGCAGGCACCGCACGTCCCCTGGTCACAGCCCTTCTTCGAACCGGTCAGCCCGAGATGCTCGCGCAGGGCGTCAAGCAGGCTCACCCGCGGCTCGAGCGGCACCTCGTGCTTCTTGCCGTTGACTACTAGCACCACCGCTGCGACTACAGGGCCGCGTACATCCGGCGGTGCGGCGACTTCTCTACCCATGGTTTTCTCCCTCGTGACCGCCATGCTGTCTCCCCGCGGATTGACCGATAGTTCTGCGTCTGGTACGGAGCCACAGATCGATGACGAGCATCGGCGTGGTGACGGCCGCACTGGCAACCAGTCGCGGACGGACATGGCTGTCCGCATCGACGCCTAGCCCCGCAAGGTTGCTGCCAGCTGACTCGACCGACAGGACAATGCGGTCGGCACGGCCGGTCTGGTTGACCGGGGCGCGATAGGCGGCCTTGACGTCCTTCAGCGGGGGTCGGGTACGGATGCTCGGGCGCGGGCAGGTAGTCGGCCGGTACGGCGCGCATGCCCGTCTCACGGGCCAGGCTGGACGCNNGACGTCCGGCGGCGGGGGCTGCGAGGTGAGCGTCTGCTCGAGGAGCGGACGCTGGACGGCGACGTCCCTGCCGAGATCGAACGGTGCGTCGCGGAGGATCTGTTCAGCCATGTCGCGCTGCTGGGCGGTCATGGCTGTTGCCTTGATCGTGGCGGGCCGGAGCGGGTGGCCCCGGCGGCTTGGCAACCTCGGGCATCATTGCCGGAGCGGCGCGGAGCGACCATGCTGCGACCGCCAGAAGGATCAACGCGAG
>PLDT01000485.1:0-9001 GCA_003136255.1 Actinomycetota bacterium | reverse complement strand
AGCTGGGCCGCGAGTTCCTGGGCCGCGACCAGAGCCTGCCCGGCCGGTACCAGGCGGTTGGCCAGCCCGATCGCCGCCGCTTCGGCGGCGTCGACGGGCCGTCCGGTCAAGATCATGTCCATTGCCCGGCTCGTCCCGATGAGCCGGGGCAGCCGCACGGTGCCGCCGTCGATCAGCGGGACGCCCCAGCGCCGGCAGAAGACGCCGAACACGGCGGTCTCGTCCGCGATCCGCAGATCACACCACAGGGCCAGTTCCAGGCCGCCGGCCACCGCGTACCCCGCCACCGCGGCGATGACCGGCTTCGACAGCCGTAGTCGGCTGACCCCCATCGGCGCGTTGCCGTCGGGTGCCAACCGGTTAGCGCGCTTGGTGCCTACGGCGGTCAGGTCGGCGCCAGAGCAGAACACCCCGCCCTCGCCGTGCAGCACGGCGACCGCGGCGGCGGGATCGGCGTCGAACGCCCGGAAGGCCTCGGCCAGCTGAGCGGCGGTGGGTCCGTCGACGGCGTTGCGGCGCGCCGGCCGATGCAGGAAGACGGTGAGGACGCGCCCCGACCGTTCGACCCGGACCGCCTGATCGGTCATCGCCGCACTCCTCGATCCTCGGCTGCCAGGGACGCTACCCGCCGGGCCGCCAGGTTGTCCAAACCGCCCCCGCGACCGGCCCGCGCGGGCTCGGGGCCGCGTCGCGTTCGCGTCGCGGCCGATCGCGACACGCCGCCCGGCGTGTCGCCACCCCTTGTGGACTACATCGAATGCTACGTTTCTTTTCAAGTACTACAAGTCAGGTAGATGCGGCCGGATGAACCGCAGGAAGGCAGGAATCGTGGCCGGAGATCCCCCCGTGCGGCGCCGTCTGGTCGGCGGTGCGCTGCGCCGGCACCGGGAAAATGTGGGCTACGCGCTCGAAGACGCGGCCCGGGTCCTCGAGTGCGACCGTTCCAAGATCAGCCGGATCGAGACCGGCCAGCGTGGCATCCGGCCCAAGGAGCTGCGTGAGCTGCTGACCGAATACGGCGTGCCCGCGACCGAGCAGCTCGCCCTGGTGTCGATCGCTAGCCGCGGCGGCCAGCACAGCTGGTGGCATCCCTACGCTGACACCATGTCCGACGCCTACCTGGACTACGTGATTATGGAGTCGGCTGCCTCCGAGATCATGACCTACGAGGCGCAGCTCATCCCCGACCTGCTGCAGACCGATGAGTACGCCCGTGCCATCGCCGCCGCCGAGCCGGGTTACGTGACCCACCAGCAGCAAGAGGACGCCGTGGCGGCTAAGGCGGTGCGCAGACAGGCCGTGCTGAACGAGAGCCGCCGGCTCAGCGTGATCCTCGGCGAGGGCGCGCTGCACCAGGTGGTCGGCGGCGCCGATGTCCTGGCCGGGCAGCTCAGCCACCTGGCCCGGTTGAGCGACGATGCGCCTGCCATCACACTCCAGGTGCTGCCGTTCTCGGCCGGCGCGCACGCCGGCGCGGGCAGCGGATCCCTGGCCATCCTGAGGTTTCCCGATGCGCCGAGCCTCGGCGTGGTGTACCTGGAGGCCCTGTCCGGCGGCGTCTACCTGGAGAGCCAGGCCGATGTGGCCCGCTACATCCGCGCCTTCGCGCTACTGCGCGCGGCGGCCCTCAGCCCTGCCGACAGCGCACGCCTACTTCAGGGCCTCGCGGCCTAGTCCCACGGGCTCCGGTGCGCTGTCGGACCGGTGGGCCGGGTGGCGCAGCTGCTGGGTGACCGCCGCGAGCTTTTCGATGATCTCCTGGATGTCCTGGAGGGGTTTCTGCGTCCTTAGCGACCGCGCCTGGTGGCTACCGCCGTCACCTCCAACGGCGTCCGGCACGGGGCCGTCGTCTGGACCTGATCGGCTGGCGTCCGGCACGCTATCGCCGAAGTTCATGCGCGGTGTCTCCTGGAGATGATCCGAGTTAGCGGTATAGCGGTCGGCGACTACTGGGGGTCGATGTATTCCGCCGACTGAGGCGCCTTAAGCGCAGGGCACTATGTTAAAGGTTTTTCGGCGGCATGTCACGCATCTCGCGGTGCGGCGTGGCGTGTTCATTTGCTTAGTCACGCGGCGGTTCCGCAGGGCGTCGGGCCGACCTTCCGCTGCCGCTCGCGTGCCAGGGTGGGCACGGCCTCTTAGCTGCGGCAATCGGTCGCTGCCCGGCCCGGCGACGCGATGACACACTTGCACTGTCAGTGATTGCAACTTTAGATTCATTAACGCTTTGTACACGCACTTGCATATGCCATTGGTGGGGTCAGTTGCCCGGTTCCCAGGATATAAGAAGCGTCAGTGATGCGGCGGGGCGTTCTGGCGAACGATCATCTCGAACTCGGCCGGCAGTATCGCCGGCACGGGCAGCGGGCTAACGTCCGCTCGTTCTGGTCGCAGGCCATCCAGGACCGCGGTTAGGTACCGCCGCCAGATCTCCGGGCTGACCGGCCTCGCGAGCTGCGCGTTACTGTGGCTGTAAGCGGAGAAGCCACCTCCAGATTGGTGAAGCTTATGTCTGATGTCAGCACCATCAGCGGGGCCGCGGACCGGCGACGCTGGCTCGTCCTGGGCGTCATCGGCATCGCGCAGCTCATGGTCATTCTCGACCTGACGGTGATGAACATCGCGCTGCCGTCCGCGCAGCGCGCCCTGCACTTCACCACGGTGGACCGGCAGTGGGTGGTCACCGCCTATTCACTGGCGTTCGGCAGCCTGCTGCTGCTGGGCGGCAGGCTGGCCGACCTGCTCGGCCGCAAGGTCACGTTCCTGATCGGCCTGGCCGGCTTCGCCGGTGTGTCGGCCATCGGCGGCGCCTCGGTCAACTTCACCATGCTCGTGACCGCCCGGGCTTGCCAGGGCGTGTTCGCCGCGATCCTGGTGCCGTCGGCGCTTTCGCTCCTGACCACGACGTTCACCGACCCGAAGGACCGCGGCAAGGCATTCGGCATCTACGGTGCGATCGCCGCGGGCGGCAGCGCGGTCGGCCTGCTGCTCGGCGGCGCCCTGACCGAGTACTTGTCCTGGCGCTGGACGCTTTATATCAACCTGGTCTTCGCCGGCGTGGCCTTCGTCGGGGGAGCGATGCTGCTGCCGTGGCAGCGCTCCCGGGTCAAGCCGAAGCTCGACATCCCGGGCGTGGTGATGGTGTCCGGCGCCTTGTTCTGCCTGGTCTACGGATTCTCGAACGCGGCCACGCATGACTGGAGCACGCCATCCACCTGGGGCTTCGTGGCCGCCGGCGTGGTGCTCCTGATCGTGTTCGCGTTCTGGCAGGGCCGCGCCCCGAACCCGCTGCTGCCGCCCCGCGTGGTGCTCGACCGCAACCGCGGTGGCGCCTACCTCTCGATGCTCATCGCCGCGTCCGGCATGTTCGGGACCTTCTTGTTCCTGACCTACTACCTGCAGCAGACCCTCGGCTACTCCCCGGTCGTCACCGGCTTCGCCTTCCTGCCCTTCGCCGGCGGCATCGCGCTCGCGGCCAACATATCTACCATCGTGCTCATGCCCCGGGTCGGGCCCAAGCCCCTGGTCGCGACGGGGATGCTGGTCGCGGCGGGCGCGGCGGTCTGGTTTGCCCAACTGGGACCCCATACCGGCTACGCCTCGGGCGTGCTCGGCCCGCTCATCCTGACCGGCGTCGGCCTCGGCATGGTGATCGCGCCGTCCATCAATACCGGCACCTTCGGCGTGGCCCCGCAGGACGCGGGGGTCGCCTCGGCGAGCGTCACGGTGGGCCAGCAACTGGGCGCCTCCATCGGTACCTCGCTGCTCAACACCATCTTCGCTAGCGCCGTGGCCTCCTACACCGCCGCCCACCTCGCGTCGGCCAGGCTCATCGGCCGCCAGGCGCTGACCGGGCTGGCGCTCGCGCACGGCTACGACACCGCGTTCTGGTGGGCGGCGGGCATCTTGGCCGGCGGTTCAATCGTGGGCGGGATCCTGTTCCGCCGCGGGCCGCTCTTCGCCCGCGACACTCCGGGCGGTCAGGTCAGCCGGGCCATGGAGCCGGAAACAGAGGCCGGGCCGGCCGTCTCGGCCTGATGTCATGTCCCAGCCATCCGCGCTACCCGGCCTGCTGACGCCCGAGGCCGTCCGGCTCATCGAGGGTCAGTACGCCGACCGACCGCACCTGCGGTCCATCCTGGACACCGTGCTGGTCACGCTCCCCGCGCTCGGGGAGGTCACGGTCGAGGCCCGCCGGACCCTCGTGTCGCTAGTCACGCCACGCCGGACCTTCGCCGTAGTGCAGGCGACCACCAGGAACCGCGTGGATCTCGGGCTGCGTCTGGAGGGACTCGGCGACCCGACGCCCGGCGCCCGTCTGCAGCCCGCCAAGAACCTCGGCGCCGCCACGGTGCGCCTTGCGTTGACCGAACCCGCCGAGTTCGACGACGAAGCCCTCGGCTGGCTGCGGCTGGCCTACGAGCAGAACACCGCGCCCGCTCCGCCGCGGCGCAGGTCCGTCCCGAGGCCCAAGCCCGAGCCCGCCCCGTTGACGGTGGTGATCGAGGCCTTCGGCCTGCTCGGCCGCTCCTTCTGCGCGGGACCGGACGCACCGACCTTCCGGAACGTTTACTTGGGGCTTCGCAGTACCAGCAAGGACCGGCCGAGCCTGGTCACGCCCGGACACCCGTGGCGGGTGACCGAGCCCGTGCCCGGTGATGCTCAATCCGCCCGGTGGGAGGTCGAGATCACGGTCAGGCGCGATGATGACGGCCTCGATTTCGGCGGGCCGTTCGTACGAGGCGACCGCACCGACCGCCACCTGGGCCTCGTCTGGGGCGACGTCTCGGCCGACGGTACCTTCCGGCTCATCCGCGGCTCCAAGCTGAAGCTCGCCGACGTCGCTCCCGCCCTCGTCACCGAGGCCATGCGTCCCGGCTCCCGGCTGGTCGCCCAGACCCGCTTCACCGATGCGCAAGGACATCCGATCCGGCCCGCAGACCTAGTTTGGTCAGTCAGCCATGCGCCACGGAAACGGCAGTAGGTCGGGCTCGACCCAGCCGTGACGAGCCGGCCCGGCAGCTAGGGTCGAGGACCGGTAGTGCCTGCCGAGCATGCGCTTGTCCAGCAGGGCGGGATACCGGTTCGCGAAGACGTCGAAGTCCGTGCAGTCCGGGTCCGCGGCCACATGGTGTGCGACCAGCTCCACCCAGGCCCGCGAAACCGTGTGGTGGTACTTCTGCGGCGCTCGTTCGTACGCCGCGATCTGCCGGATCCAGCCGCAGATCGCGCCGACCGCGTCCGGCATGCCGTAACGCCGCACGGCGTAGAAGGCCAGGTTGATGTGCTGCCGGTGCCGGAACTGCCCGGCAGGCCCGGTGATCGCGGGCAAGATCGCCGCCAGCTCGGGGTCCCGCGGGCCGTGCGAGCCGTGCGGGGCGTGCGGGGCGTGCGAGCCGTGCGGGCCGTCCGGCCCGTCCGGGCCGGGCATCAGCTCGCCGCCTGTAGTGCCGCGACGACGGCGTGGAAGCCAGCGATCTGGGTCGCGGACACGTGGGCGAGCGCGCCGCGCTCGAGGTCCGCGACGGCCGTCCGGACCCGCCCGGCCGCGGCCTGGCCAGCCTCGGTCAGCGGCAGCCGGAACGAGCGCCGGTCGGTGGGATCCAGCTCCCGGGTCAGGTAGCCGCGGCTTTCCAGCCGGTCCAGGACGCCGGTCAGGGTGGTAGCCCGGGTACCCGTCTCAGCGCTGAGCTCGCGTACGTTGAGCGCCCCCCGGTCGGCAAGGTTGCCCAGCGTGTTGATCTCGGCCGCGGTGAGGTTGAGGTCAGCCAGCGCGCCGCTTAGTGCGTGCAAGGTGTGGTGCGTCGTCCGCTGCAGGGCAAGTACGATTCCGGGTAGTCCATTTTCGGATATCACGAAAATGGATTATACGCTACCGATGGACCTGCGCGCAGCGGGCAGGCCGGCCTTTGACCCCGGGCCCGGCTACATGCCGGCCGAGCCGTCGATGGCCTCGCGGAGCAGGTCGGCGTGTCCGTTGTGGCGCGCGTACTCCTCCACCAGGTGCTGCCACATCCACCGTACCGAGGTGGTCATCTCCCGGAAGGTGAATGTGTCGTCCAGTTCCGCGCCCTCCAGCGCGGCATCGACGGCCTGGCACTCGGCCCGGTAGCGCTCCAAATCCTCCTCGGCGCCGGCCGGGTCTGCCTCTTCGAAATCCGCGTCCGGGGCATCGGAGCGGTAGTACAGGTCGGGTATCTGCTCACCGCGGAAAGTCTGCCTGACCCACCCGCGCTCGGTGTCGCTCATGTGCCGGACCAGGCCGAGCAGGCAGAGGTTCGACGGCGGCACGGCCCGGTTGGCCAGCTGCGCGGCATCCAGCCCCGCGCATTTGCGGAGCAGGGTGGCCCGGTGCCAGTCGAGCCAGTCGCGGAGCATCTCCCGCTCGGGTTCGTTGCGGCGCGCCGGATAGTCCTCCGAACGCTCGACGTCGGGCGCGATCCAGGTCACGGCGGCACCCTACGCCTGGGTTTGTCCCGGACGCCAGCCAATTCTGGCAAATCCTCGAGATCACACCAGCGTGCGGACATGGTCAGGCTTTTGGCCGTGGCATATCCGGCGAGTTAACCTATCGTGGTGGTATCACAGATCGCGCGATATGACGGCCATGCCGAATGGTACGACGAAACCTTCTCGGCCTTCCATAACGAGGAAGAAGAAGCTTTCTTGCGGGAATGCCTCGGCGTCGGCGACGACCGGATCTGCCTGGATGTAGCCTGCGGGACTGGCCGCTATGGGCGGGTTCTGGCGGACGCAGGCTATCGCTCCGTAGGGTTCGACATCTCTGCTGATCAGCTCCGGTTCGCCCGGCGCAGGCTCGGTGCCGCCGTCCGGGCCGATGCCCGGCAACTTCCCGTGCAGGATGCATCGGTGGCCGCAGCGGCTGGCATGTTCTTCCACACCGACGTGGAAGATTTCGCAGCCGTCGTGCGTGACGTGACACGGTGCCTGCGCCCGGCCGGGCGCTTCTTCTACCTGGGTACCCATCCTTGTTTCGTCGGCCCCTTCGTCAACCGGATGACCGAGAGCAAGGACCTAACGCTGAGCTTCGCGACTGGGTACGGGAATGTCGGGTGGGCCAATCGCGGTTCGGGTGACGGTTCAATGATCGGGGGACGGGTCGGATTTCACCATAAGACCCTGGCCAGCTTCTTTGAAGCCTTCGCAGCAGCGGGCCTGAGCATCCGCGCAGTGCAGGAGTTCTCCGTAGGCGGTCATGTCGTTCTGCCCTGGGACATCGCCGTCGTCGCTGAAAAAATCTAATGAACGTGGCGCGGGCATCGTGCCACGGCGCTCATCCCAGTTGGCTCGCGAGCAGGCTATGACGCGGAGTTTCGCGACGGCTCGGCTGTCGGTTGACCCGGTCACGGCGGTCGACCTGCCGTTTTTGGTTGGGCTCTGGTCCGATACGCGGGTGGTCCGGATGCTCGGCGGCCCTCGGAGTGTCGAGCAGGTCGAGCGGATGCTCGATGAGGCGATCCGGCACTGGCAGGTGCATGGGTTCGGGCGATGGGTTATCCGTCGCGCTGGCGTGCCGCTGGGAACCGTCAAGCTCGCTACCTGCCGTGTGCTCGGCCGTGACGAGGTGGAACTGGGGTGTGCGCTGGCGCCTGGAGCCACGGCTACGCCACTGAGGCGGGCGGTGGTGCGCTATCTTTCGCGCAGAATGTGGCCGCGTTGTCCGAGGTCGTGGCCTTCGCGTTGAAGTTCAATGCGGCGTCTTTGGCCGTGATGGAGCGTCTTGGCTTCATCCGCCAGGCGCAAATCGATCGCCCGCGGGGCCCGCATTGGCTGTACCGCAAGATCCTGGCCGACGGATTTCGGGAGGCATGATGCCAGGTGACCGCGTCGATTTCCGTCTTGTGCGGCTTTCCTCCTTTTCGCCCATGGTCTGGTTACCTGGTTGATGATCCGTTCTACCTGTTCTTGCAGGCGCGATGACGCGACGAGGCGGATCGGGCAGCCGTCATCGGCGAGCCGCTCCGGAGCGAACCGTGACACACCACAGGTGGGCGCCTCAGGTCTGGCTGTATCCGGTACACCGCAGCGAGCCGAAACCGGAATCACGCATGCAGGACACGTCTTACCTGGGCTTGCCGCCGACACACGCCCGAGCCGACGCCTGGCCGTCAGACCATGGCCGTGACGTGCGCCGGGACGAGAGGTCGCGTCAGTAGATGGTCAGGACCGGGCCGGTCTTGATGATGGTGCCGCTGCTGCCGCCGATGAACGCGTGGACCTTCAAATGGGCCGTGTAAAGGATGAACGTGTTCGAGACGCAAGTGGAGTTGCCAGGTCCGGTCAAGATGGTCGCACCGATGTTCTGGCTGGACCCGCTGGCGCTATACACGAGCGCGATCGCTCCCACCGAGAACGCCTTCCCGGTCTGCTTCGCGCACATGGTCACCTTCACCCGCGCGGTCCCGATTTTCTCGTATGAGCCGTAGGCGCTGACCACGTTGTCGCCTGAGATGCTCGGCACGGTGAAATCGTGCGTCCCGGAACTCGAGGAACTCGTGGCGTGCGCGGAGGTCGTGGCGTGCGCGGAGGTCGTGGCGTGCGCGGTAGCGGTCACGGACGGCTTAACCGCAGCGGAATGCGCGATTGTCGGCGAAGCCGATGGGGTCGGGGACGACGCGGGTGCACTCGTGAGCGCGGACGTCGGCGAGTCCGCGGGCGAGCCGGCCAAAGCGGCCGATGAACCGGTTGGCGCCGCCACCGCGGACGCGGCGCCCGAAGGACTCGACGAACTCCCGCCGCACGCGGCCAGGCCAGCCCCCGCGATGGCGACAGCGATGATCACAGCCGGAACCCGGCACAGCTTCATGCTCCAAAACCCTCCGTTAAGTAACCCGTGAATTACAGAAAGTCACACAAGGGACTCAAGTGTCACGATAGGTGATGGGCCCAGGGTCAGCGGCAGACTTAACCAGAAACAGAGCACTTCAGCCACGAGCCATGCCTAGGGACGCTCTCCTCTGGAGGCCGCCGTGCTAGAGGC
>PLDT01000532.1:0-2500 GCA_003136255.1 Actinomycetota bacterium | reverse complement strand
TACCTGCTGGCGTCGATAGCGATTCACGTGTTCTACAACCTGCTGCTCATGCAGTGCTACCGGCTGGGCGAGTTCAGCCAGGTCTACCCGCTGGCCCGCGGCATCTCCCCGCTGGTGGTGACGATCCTGGCCGCGATGTTCGTGCACGAGCACCTGGGGCTTTTGCAGGTTGCCGGGGTGGTCGTCGTCTCGGCCGGGCTGGCCTTCCTGGTCTTCGGCGGCCGCCGACCAGGCCGCGGGGCCTTCCTGGCCGCCGTCGGCACCGGGCTGACCATCGCGGCCTACACCACGGTGGACGGCGTCGGGGTGCGGCTGTCCGCGAGCCCGGTCGGCTACATCGGCTGGCTGATGGTGCTCCAGAGCCTGTGCGTGCCGCTGTTCGCCGCGGTCCGGCGCCGCGACGTGCTGCTGAAGCAGCCGAGGCGGATCCTGCTGGCCGCCCTGGCCGCCGGGGCGCTGAGCGTGCTCGCCTACGGCCTGGTCCTGTGGGCGCAGACCCGCGGGGCGCTGGCGCCGATTGCGGCGCTGCGCGAGACCAGCGTGATCTTCGGTGCGATCATCGGGACGCTAGTGTTCCGCGAGCCGTTCGGCCGGACCCGGATCATCGCGACCGTTCTCGTCGTGGCGGGCATCGTCCTGCTCAACGTGGCGTGACGCGAGATCCGGGAGAGCTCAGCCGAGGAGCTCATCTACGGCGGCGGCGAACACGGCGGTGTGGGCGTCGGCGTCGGCGTCGGTGGTGGCCGGGCACATCAGGGCCATGTTGTGGAACGGCGTAATCAGGATGCCGCGGTTGATCAAGTACAGGTGCAGGTACTCGTCGAGCCCGGTGTCAGCGGCGGCTTGCGACTGGCCTCCGGTGCGTAGCGGTTCGGGGCAGAACCGGTACTCGGCGCGCGCGCCGAGTTGCGCGACGGTCCATGGCAGGCGGCGGCTGTCCAGGACGGACTGCACGCCGGCGGTGAACCGGGTGGCAACCGCGATCATGCCGTCGAAGGCCTGGTCGGTCAGTACCTCGCCGAGGGTGGCCCGCATGGCGGCGACGGACAGGGCGTTACCCGCGAGCGTGCCGCCGACGCCGCCGGTGTCCTCGATGTCCGCCGCCGGGTCGGCCAGGATCCGCCCGGCCAGCTCTGAGGTGAGGCCGTAGGCGCCGGCCGGGATGCCGCCGGCGATCGACTTGCCGATCGTCACCATGTCCGGTTCCAGGCCCCAGGCGGCGGTGCAGCCCCCGGGCCCGGCGCTGAACGTGTGCGTCTCGTCGTTGATCAGCAGGGTGCCGTGCTTGCGGGTCAGCTCGCGGACGGCGTCCAGATACCCGGCCTCGGGCAGGACGATGCCGATATTGGTCAGCGCGGGCTCCATCAGGACGGCGGCCACGTCACCGTGGGCCAGCTCCCGTTCCAGTGCGGCCGGGTCGTTGAACTCCGGCACCCTGGTGGTCTCGCGCGGATCGACCGGTGCTCCGACGTTGCCCGCTCGCGGCTGCGGGCCGTCCTGCGTCGCGACGATGAACGTCTCGTCGACGCTGCCGTGGTAGCAGTAGCTGAATACGGCGATCTTCGGCCGCCGGGTGAGCTGCCGGGCCAGCCGGATCGCCCAGCGGTTGGCGTCGGTGGCCGTCAGCGTGAAGCTCCAGTGGGTCACGCCGAAGCGCCGGGTGAGCTCGGCCCCAACCCAGGCCGCGTCCGGCGTGGGCAGCATGGTGGTGGCGCCGCCGAGCTCGCCGTACCGACGCGACACGGCGGCCTGTACCGCGGCGGGCGAGTGCCCGGCCATGGCACCGGTGTCGCCGAGGCAGAAGTCGATGAACTCGTGGCCGTCGATATCGGTGAGGCGGGCACCGGAAGCGGTGGCGTAGTACAGCGGGAACCCGCCGGACCACATCCGCATCCAGGTCATCGGGACCCCGCCGAGCAGGTGAGTCCCGGCGGCCGCGAACGCCTCCCGCGAAGCCGGGAAGCTGGCCCGGTACGCCGCGCGCTCGCGGTCGGTCAGCGCGGACAGACGGTCTCGGTCGATGGTGGCCAGGCTGGCGGGCATGCAGGGAGCCTACGCGGGGATCTACCGCTCCGCGTGCGCACAAAAAGGTGCCCGGCGGCGCAGGGTTCCGCCGGGCACCGGGGCCGATATCCGATCGACCTGTTCCTACCCAGAGGAACGGGGCGTATACGGATATGGATCGAAAACTACTGCCTCACGTAAGCATTTCGTCACAATCGGGAACCGCGGTGGCCGGGGCTCAGCGTTACGCCTTGCTGAAGTCCACGGCCGACCAGTGCTCGGGCGTCATCCGGAACACGACCTGGCCGCCGACGGGGTTCGCCGCGACGTAGGCATCGCCGCCTTCGAGGCCCAGGTAGCGGCGCGCGAGTTCCAGCCGCTCGTCCTGGCCGACCTCCTCGATCGTCACCGGACCCTCGACGGTGACGTACCGGTAGGGAGGGCGCTCGTCCTGTGCGCAGAGGCTGAACCGGCCCGACGCGCGGATGGCGGTGGC
>PLDT01000452.1:0-7396 GCA_003136255.1 Actinomycetota bacterium | reverse complement strand
GGCGACCAGACGGCCGACCAGGGAGCGCAGCAGGCGGTGACGAACGACCAGAACAGCGTGGCTTCCGCGCAGGACAGCGAGAAGACCACCGAGGATCACGACAAGGCCTCGATCACCGCCGACAAGGAGGCCGTGTCCAGCGCGGAGAAGTCGTATCAGACCACCCTGGCCTCGAACGTGGAGTCCGCCACGCCGAACGCGACGACGGTCGCCCAGGACGAGGCCGCCGTGACCAACGACGACGTGGCGATTCAGGAGGATCAGCAGGCGGTGGCGGGGACGACGCTCACCGCGCCGTTCGGCGGCACGGTCGCCTCGATCAGCGCTGACGTCGGCGAGGTGGTCTCGAGCAGCGGCGCCGGCAGCTCCTCCAGTTCGGCCAGTTCCTCCAGTTCTGGCAGTTCCGGCAGTTCCGGTACGGGGAGTTCGGGCTCGGGGAGTTCGTCCAGTTCCGGTTCCAGTGAGGCCGCGGCGGCCGGCGCGTCCGGGGCCGGCACCGGCGCCGGCGGGGCGGGCACCACCAACGCGGCGAGCGGCTTCATCGTGCTCACCGACCTGTCCAACCTGCTGGTCCAGGCCACCTTCGACGAGACCGACGCGGCGAGCCTGCACGTCGGTGCGGGCGCAACCGTGACGCTGGAGGGCGTGACCACGGCGAGCGCGCTGTCGGCGACCGTGGCGGAGATCGACCCGACGTCGACGACCAGCGACGGGGTGGTGGACTACGGGGTCACGCTGGCCCTCACCCAGAATGCGCCCGGGCTCAAGTCCGGCGAGTCGGTGAGCGTGAGCGTGATCACCGGTGAGGCGAACAACGTGCTGTACGTGCCGGCCACGGCGGTCACCACGTCGGGCACCTCGTCAACCGTCGTCGTGGTCGGCCCGAATAACACCGAGGAGACCGTACCGGTGACCCTCGGCGTCCAGGGCAGCACCGATGACCAGATCCTGACCGGGCTCACGCTGGGAGAAAAGGTGCTCACCTCGACCGCGACGACCGGCACCGGCACCGGCACCGGGGGCTTCCGCGGCGGGTTCGGTGGCGGCGTGGGCGGCGGCCTCGGCGGCGGCCTGGGTGGCGGCGGTCGGGGATGACGCGGCCCCTGCCGCGGCACGCGGCCGGTCCGCCGCCCATCGCGGAGCCGCAACTGCAGCCGGTGATCCGGCTCGTGTCGGTGACCAAGACCTACGGCAGCGACGAGGCGATGGTCCATGCGCTGCGAGGGGTGAGCCTGGAGGTAGCAGAAGGGGACTACGTGGCCATCATGGGCGCGTCCGGCTCCGGCAAGTCGACGATGATGAACATCATCGGCTGCCTGGACGTGCCCAGCGCAGGCCAGTTCCTCATCGACGGCATCGACACCAGTTCTCTGGACGAGCAGCAGCTCGCGGTGGTCCGCAACCGCAAGATCGGGTTCGTGTTCCAGGCGTTCAACCTGATCCCGCGGATGAGCGCGCTGGCGAACGTGGAGCTGCCGCTGTCTTACGCGGGCCTGCGCGCCGCGGAACGCCACCACCGGGCGGAGGCGGCGCTGCGCCTGGTCGGGCTGGCCGACCGGATGACGGCTCAGCCGAAGCAGCTTTCCGGCGGCCAGCAGCAGCGGGTCGCGGTCGCCCGGGCCCTGGTGACGGCACCGGCACTGATCCTCGCCGACGAACCGACGGGCAACCTGGACACCAGGGCCAGCCATGACCTGATGGACGTGTTCGACCGGCTGAACGTGGCCGGCCGCACCATCGTGCTCATCACGCACGAGGCGGACGTCGCCGCGCACGCGAAACGGGTGATCGGCGTCCAGGACGGCCAGATCGTGGCTGACCGCCGGCTGACCGGGCCCGACGCCCTCCCGCCGCTGCTCGGCCAGCCGGCGGTGCGGCCGTGAGCCCGGCGCAGGTCTTCCGGTTCGCGCTGGCCGGGCTGGCCGCGAACAAGCTGCGCTCCGCGCTGACCACGCTGGGCATCCTGATCGGCGTCGGGTCGGTGGTCCTGCTAGTAGCGGTCGGTAACGGCTCCTCCCAGTCGGTGCAGAACGCCATCTCCTCCCTCGGCGCCAACGCGATCACGGTGGTGCACACCGAGGGCGCGGCCGGCACGACGGCGAGCACCACGGCGGGCACGCCCGCGGGCACGACGGCGTTCGCGGAGCCACAGAACCTCACCGTGCAAGACGCGCAGGCCCTCGCCCAGACCCAGGGGGTGGCGAGCGTCTCGCCGGCGGTGTCCACCTCGGAGACGCTGAGCTACGGTGCGAGCAGCGACTCGGCCAGCCTCACCGGCTCGTACCCGAGCTATTTCCCGGCCGAGGACGACACGCTCAGCGCGGGGTCGTACTTCACCACGCAGGAGGTGAACACCGCGCGGGACGTGGTGGTACTCGGCAGCGAGGCGGCCACCGACTTGTTCGGCACCGCGAACCCGGTGGGCCAGAGCGTGCTGGTCGCGGGCATCCCGTTCACGGTCGTCGGCGTGCTCGCGACCAAGGGAGCGAGCGGCCTGACCAGCGCGGACAACACGGCGGTCGCCCCGCTGACCACCGTTCAGGACGCGCTGACCGGCTTCGGCACGCTGAACGACATCGTGGTGCAGGCCACGTCGGCCGCGCTGGTCGACACGGTGGAGGGCGAGATCACCTCGACCCTGGACCTACGCCACCACGAGACCACCGCGGACGCCGACTTCGAGGTGCTCAATGCGTCCAGCCTGCTGTCCACGGCCTCCTCGACCGCGCACACGTTCACCGTGCTGCTCGGCGCGGTCGCGGCGATCTCGCTGCTGGTCGGCGGGATCGGCATCACGAACATCATGCTGGTGACGGTGACCGAACGGACCCGCGAGATCGGCATTCGCAAGGCCATCGGCGCCACGCCGGGGGTGATCCTGGCGCAGTTCCTGACCGAGGCGACCCTGCTGTCGATGATCGGCGGGGCGCTGGGCGTCCTGGCCGGAGTCATCGGCACCCGGTTCACGATCGTCGGGGTGAGGCCCGTCACGGTGCCGTTGTCGATCCCGCTGGCGTTCGGGGTCAGCGCGCTGATCGGCCTGTTCTTCGGCGGCTTTCCCGCCAACCGCGCGGCCCATATGCGCCCCGCTGACGCCCTGCGTTACGAATGATCGGACACGAACATGTCAAAATCAGAACCCGAAGAGCCCAGCAACGGTACCGGCATCGATGATCTGCTCCATCCGCTGCCTGAGCCGCTCGATGACGGCGACGACATCACCGCACAAGGAGTGGAAGAGCCCGGCAACGGCGACGACGTCGATCATCTGTTCGACGTGCTGTCGAGCCCGCTCGGTGACGGCAGCGACATTACCGCCGTCCTGACCAGGCGGCCCCGGGCGAAGCTGCCTTCGCTGACGCTGGTGCTGGCGGCCATCGTCGTGGCCAGCGCCGGCTTCCTCGGCGGCGCCCTGGTCGGCAAGCACTACGGAAGTTCCGGCTCCAGCGCGGCCGCCGCGTTCAGCCGGTTCGCCGGCGCCCGCGCGAGCGCTAGCGCTAGCACGGGGTCCGGTTCGGCGACCGGTCTCGGCGGCCGGACTGGCGCGTTCGGCGCGGGTAACGCCACGGTCGGCACGATCAAGCTCATCGACGGCGCCACCGTCTACGTGCAGACCACCGCGGGCGACATCGTCCAGGTGGCGACGTCGGCGGGGACGAAGGTCACGGTCAGCTCGACCGTCCCGGTCACGAGTCTCCGTCCTGGCCAGACGGTCATCGTGGAGGGCAGCAAGAACTCCAGCGGCGCGATCGCCGCCACCAGCATCAGCCAGACCAGCCTAGGCGCCGGCTTCGGCGGCTAGCCTCTCGACCATCCAGGAGATCACATGAACGGCGGTACCACACGGCGCCGGTTCCTCATCCAAGCGGCGCTGCCCGCGCTGGCGGCGGCTCTGGTGCTGACCGGCTGCGGCGGCAGTAGTGGCAGCAGCAGCAGCAATGCCGGTGCTACCTCTTCCGCGAGCGCGACCAGCACCGCGGCGGCGTCCGCCAAGCTGAGTGCGTTCGACACGTGCCTGAAGCAGCACGGCGTGACGATCAAGCCGGGGCAGTTCGGTGCCCGGCCGCGCGGATCCTTCACGCCGACCGCCTTCCCGACCGGGTCCGCGCGCCCGCGGCCATCCTTCTCCGGCTCCGCACGCCCGTCCTTCTCCGGCTCCGCTGCTGACTCGGCCGCGTTCAAGGCGTGCGCCAAGTACGCCCCGGCCGGCTTTGGCGGCGGCTTCAACCGCGTGGTCAGCAGCTCCGCGTTGAAGGCGTTCAAGAGCTGCCTGAGCCAGAACGGGGTCAAGGTCACCGGTACCACGGCGAGCGCCATCTTGGCCGAGCTCCGTAACGCTACGGGCAAGACCGCTGCCGCGGACCGGACCTGCCGGGTGCTCCTTGCGCCGACCGCGCCCAGCCCCAGCCCGAGCCCGAGCGGCTGATACGGCGAACTCGCCGAGCGGGCGCCGCTACGATGGCCGGATCCTTGTTTCACGGACGTAGTAGAGTTATCTAGTATTCCGATATGGATAGCAGAGTAGGGGGATCGCCGGATGCTGCTGCCGTGGCCAGAAGGTGGCGCCGTCGCGATTGAAGCACCCGGGACCGGGCCCGGGTACTGGGCCGGGGCGCCGTGTGCGGTGGCGGGTGACGGAGAGATCTTCCTGGCCTACCGGCTGCGGCGGCCGATCGGCCGGGGCCGCGGCTACGCGGTAGCAGTGGCCCGATCCGCGGACGGCGAGCGGTTCGAGACGCTGCTGAGCATCGGCAAGCGCGAACTGGCCACCGAGTCACTGGAACGCCCCGCCCTGGTCCGCACCCCGGAGGGACGCTGGCGGCTCTACCTGAGCTGCGCGACGACCGGGACCAAGCACTGGCGGGTGGAGATGACCGAGGCCGCTCACCCCGGCGAGTTCGACGTCCGGCGGCGGGAGGTGGTCCTGCCGGGCGACGCCAAGACCGGCGTGAAGGACCCGGTGATCCGGTACCACGACGGCCAGTGGCACCTGTGGGCGTCGTGCCATCCGCTGGACGATCCGCTCCAGAGCGACCAGATGACCACCGAGTACGCGACCAGCGCCGACGGCCTGGCCTGGACCTGGCACGGCACCGCGCTGAGCGGGACGCCGGGCCGGTGGGACTCCAGGGGAACGCGGGTTACCTCGGTGGACTTCGGGCCGGACGTGGTGACGGCCTACTACGACGGGCGGGCGAGCGCGGCAGAGAATTATGAGGAACGGACCGGGGTGGCGACCGGCCCCGATCCGGTAGCGCTGACCGCCGTGGGTGATGGCCCGGCCGCGTCCTCCCCGTATCACGGCGGTGGCCTGCGGTACCTGGACATGGTGCCGCTACCGGACGGCAGGCATCGCATGTACTACGAGATGACCGCGCCGGACGGATCCCACGCCCTGGTCACCGAGCTTCGCTGAGGTCCTTGTCGGCCTCGGTGTCGGTCTGGCCGCCGGCGGCGGGGTCGGTCTGGCGACCTCGGGCCCGGCGGCCGTTCTTGGCCTGGCCGTGCCCGGGCGGCCGGGCGCCCACCATTCCGCCGGACCGCTCCCGCGGCCGGACCCAGTCGCCGAAGTCCTCGCCGAGGACCCGCTCCAGCAGCTCGATGTCTGCCTTGAAGCGGGGCAGGAGTTCCTGGCGTTGCTCCCAGCTCAGCGGCTGGCGCTCCCGGCTGTGGCGCTGCAGGAAACGCTCGAGCGGGGCGGTGAGGGTGGCGGCGGTCAGGCCGGGGACCCAGCTGACGACCGCGCTGCCCGCGCGCTGGGCCAGCGACACGGCCCGGTGGGCCAGCGTGTGCTCCGGGTGGGACGTGACGTTCTGCCGCGGGATCTCGGTCAGCAGGCCCGTCGGCACGCCGAGGAACGCGCAGATCTCGTCCAGGGTCTGCGCGGGCTCGTCGACCAGCCGCCGGTAGCGCAGGACCAGGACCTGCTCGCGGGGGAACAGGGTGAACAAGTACTGGAGTTGCTCGCCGTAGCGGCCAAGCCCGGTGTAGTGCCAGAAGCTGGCCCAGCCCGCGGCGATCCGGCGCTGCTCCTCATCGCAGGCCCGGACGAAATCGGCGACCGGCTCCAGGCCCGCCGACCACAGGTGAGTCCAGTTGGAATGGGCGCGTTCGACTGGGTCGCGGACGACCACGATCAGCCGGGCCGCCGGGATCGCGTCGCGGATCCGGCGCATCGCGGCCCGGTCGTACAGGTAGAGCGGCGTCGACTCGCCCCGCAGCGTCCCGGCGGGAGCCGGGGCGAACAAGGCCTCGTAGTCCGGCCGCCGCCAGACGTGCTCCCGGTAGGTCAGCGCGTCCCCCGGCCCGCCCTTGGTCGGGGGCGGCCCGTCGGACAGGAAGAACTTGGGCTCCTTGATGGCCGACATGTAGAGCGCGGGGTGTTCGGACAGCGCGGCGTGCAGGGCGGTGGTACCGGCCTTGGGGGCGCCGATGACCAGGAAGTCGGGCATCGCCACGGGGGCCTCCAAAGAAGGTTTTGTATCTATAATCTCGACTAGAATAGTCGGATATTGATCTTGCGGCTACTCCTACCCGGGCCGGGTTCGTCCATCCCTGCGCCGGTCAGGAGGGCGCGGAGCGTGCGGCACGGCGGGTTCGGGCGCTTGCCCACCCTCGGCGAACCAGGGGTCGCGGAGCGTGAGCCACGGTCCGTTCGGCATCAAAGAAGTTAACGGTCACGGGTGGCGGCTAGCAGCAGCGGGAAGGCGACGAGGGCGGAGAGGCCGCACAGGAGGCCGGCGACGATGTACGGAGCACGCAGGCCCGCGGCGTGGGCGACGAAGCCGCCCGCCAGCGCGCCGAGCGGCATCAGGCCCCAGCCCAGCATGCGGTAGACGCTGTTGACCCGGCCGAGCAGGTGGCCGGGGACGACCTGCTGGCGGAGGCTGACCGTGACCACGTTCCACATGGTGACCGCGAACCCCTGGCTGGCCAGCAGCGCCGCCACCACGACCGGGCCGGGCGCGAGGCCGATGCCGACGAAGGCGGCGGCGTCGATGAGCGCCGGGAGGACGAGCGAGGGCAGCATTCCCATTCGGCGGGTAAGGATCGGGTTCAGCAGTCCGCCGACCACACTGCCGACGGCGGAAGCGGCCAGCAGCAGTCCGTAGCCGCGGGCGCTGACGTGCAGCGTCTGCGTGGCCAGCAGGACCAGGACGGCCTGGCCCATCTGGTTGGCGAAGTTGTAGATGCCGAGCAGGACGGCGACCACGCGGAGCAGGCGGTGCCCGGCCAGCCAGCGCAGGCCTTCGGCGATCTGGGTGCGGATCTTGGGGCGCTGGGCGGTTTTCGGCGCCTGGCCGGTCCTGGGCAAGCGGGCCAGCAGCGCGGCCGAGCCGGCGAACGACACGGCGTCGAGCCCGAACGGGAGCGCCGCGGCCGCGGCGAACAGCAG
>PLDT01000257.1:21718-23125 GCA_003136255.1 Actinomycetota bacterium | reverse complement strand
GTGATGGGTCAGGGTCCACAGTGAGGTCCCGTCGCCGGGCACGATGACCGGCTTGCCGGCCAGCATCCGCCCGAGCACCGTCCACCCCCCGTCGAACGGCACCGAGGTCTGGTCGTAGGTGTGCGAGGGCCGCACGATCGTGGCCGGGAAGCCCTGCTCCCGATAGGCGGCGACGAGCACGTCCTCGCAGGCGATCTTGTCGCGGGAGTACTTCAAGAACGGATTGCTGAGCGGCGTGGACTCGGTGACCGGTACCCGCGCGGGCGGCGTCTGGTAGGCCGACGCGGAGCTGATGAACACGTACTGCCCGGTCCGCCCGCCGAACAACTCGATGTCGGCCCGGACGTGATCGGGCGTGAACGCCACCCAGTCCACGACCGCGTCGAACTGGAGATCTTTTATTTCCTGCCGAACGGACCATGGTTCCCGTATGTCGGCCCGCAGCTTCGTGACCCCGGACGGAAGCGGCCGGTCGGCGCTGCGTCCCCGGTTCAGCACGAGCAGGTCGACACCGTGTTCCACCGCCGCCCGCGAGCATGCCGAGCTGATGACCCCGCTACCCCCGATGAACAGCACCCTGAGCTTGGCCATCCCCCAACGCTAGCCCCGCCGGCCGACCAGGACCGCTATCCCGTCCAGGAAGCGGTCAAGGCCGAAGGCGAAGCTCTCGTCGCCCCGGTGTCTAGCCCAGGCCGTCGTGCTGGCTACGAGACCGGTCTCACGTGCGAATCTGGGTGTGACAGACTTCCCCCAGCAGGCCGGTCGTCGCTGACGCATGGGGGTGGAATGGCGGGGCTCACCGTCGCACGGATCGCGCTCGGCTGCGGCAACTTCGGCGGGGTCGGTTCGGCGCCGGAGTTCTTCGGCCGGGGGCTGACCGAGGACCAGGCGTTCGAGCTGATGGACGCGGCCTGGGCTTCCGGCATCGTGTACTTCGACACGGCCGACGCCTACGGCGGCGGCCGCAGCGAGCAGGCGATCGGTGGCTGGATCCGCTCGCGCGGGGTGCGGCCGCGGCTCACGACCAAGACGTTCAACGCGATGCAGGCCGGCGCGGACCACGGCCTGGAGCCGGACCGGATCGCCCGTCAGCTTCGCTCGAGCCTGGACCGGCTGGGCGTCGACCAGGTCGACCTGTACCTGGCTCACGACTACGACCCGGACGTGCCGCTCAGCGAAACCCTCGGGGCCTTCGGCGCGGCTCAGGCGGACGGCCTGATCGGGGCCTACGGGGTGAGCAACTTCGACGCGGAGCAGCTGGCGGCGGCGCTGGCGGCCGGGGCGCCGCAGGCCATCCAGAACAGCTACTCCCTGCTCGCGCGGCAGGATGAGCGGGCGGTCCTGCCGCTGTGCGCGGAGCGGGGCGTGGCCTATCTGGCCTTCGGCCCGCTGGCCGGCGGCTGGCTG
>PLDT01000257.1:6749-21706 GCA_003136255.1 Actinomycetota bacterium | reverse complement strand
GGCTGCTGGCCGACGACCGGGTGGCCCAGATCGTGATCGGACCTGGCCGACCGGAGCACCTAGCCCCGGTGGCCGAGGCCCTGGCGCACCCGCTCACCCAACAGGAACAAAGCACGATCGAGCAGGTCCTCGTCGCCGAGGAGGCCCTCGTCCCCAAGGAGGCAGAGCCGTGATCGCGCTGGCGGAGATCGAAGCGGCCCGGGCGCGCATCGCGGGCTCGGTGATCCGGACGCCGCTGGTGCCCCTGTACGTCGAGGGGGCCCCGGCGCAGATCTACCTCAAGCTGGAGAACCTCCAGTCCATCAACTCGTTCAAGATCCGCGGCGCGACCAACGCGGTCATGCTGGCGCCGGCCGACGCCTGGGCCAAGGGGCTGGTCACCGCCAGCGCGGGGAACATGGCCCAGGGCATCGCGTGGACGGCCCGCGTGCTCGGCGTCCCGGCCACGATCGTGGTCCCGGACCATGCGCCCGAGGCCAAGCTGGCCGCGATCGAGCGCCTCGGCGGCCGGGTAGTCAAGGTCCCGTACGACGAATGGTGGAACATCATCACCACCAGTCACGTCGATGGGATAGAGGGGCTGTTCGTGCACCCCGTGCAGGACCCGGCGGTGATGGCGGGCAACGGCACGATCGGCCTGGAGATCCTCGATGACCTGCCCGACCCGGACGCGGTGGTGATCCCGTACGGCGGCGGCGGGCTGACGGTCGGCATCGCCAGCGCGGTCAAGGCGCTGCGGCCGGACACCAAGATCTTCACGGCCGAGCCCGAGACGGCCGCGGCGCTGGCCGCGGCGTTGGCCGCCGGGCACCCGGTCGAGGTCGATTACCGGCCCTCGTTCGTGGACGGCTCCGGCAGCCGCCGGGTGTTGGACAGCATGTGGCCGCTGGTCGCGCCGCTCGTCGATGGCGCGCTGTCGATTCCGGTGGCCGAGGTCGCCGACGCGGTGCGCACGCTCGCCGAGCGCGTCCGGGTCATCGCCGAGGGCGCGGGCGCGCTCGCGCCCGCGGCCGCGCTGAGCGGCCGGGCCGGGACCGGGAAGGTGGTGTGCGTGGTCTCCGGCGGCAACATTAACCTGAGCAAGCTGGCCGAGATCCTCGGCGGGGCGGCCGGCTGACCGGGGATTAGCGGGGACGCACCGCGTCCAGGGCCGCGAGCAGCCGGTCGACCTCCTCCGCGGTGTTGTAGTGGATGAAGCCGATCCGGATCGACTTATCGCGGTAGCCGAGGCGCTGGTACAGGCCGAGCGAATACCACGAATCGTGCGCCCAGACCCCGATCTGCTCGTCGGCCAGCCGGGCGGCCACGTCGGCGGCGGGTACGCCCTCGACGTTGACCAGGAAGGTCGGCACGCGGCCGTCCATCCCGGGCCGGCCGTACACAGTGACCGCGTCAGGCAGGCCGTCCACGAACCGCTGGCCCAGCGCGCGCTCATAGGGCACGATCGCGGCAAAGCCCCCGATCGAGTCCAGGTAGTCGATGGTCGCGTTGAACCCCGCGAGCAGTTCGTAGGACTGCGTGCCGGTCTCGAAGCTGCGCCCCAGCGGGCTGGTGGGGGCCGGCCGGGCCTTGTAGGGACGCCACCGCTCGATCACCTCGGTCCGTCCGTAGGCCATGCCCAGATGCGGGCCGCAGAACTTGTACGGCGAGCAGATCAGCACGTCGGCGCCGATGTCCCGGACGTCAATCGGCTCGTGCGCCGCGTAGTGGACCGCGTCCACCCACGCGAGCGCCCCGGCCTGGTGCGCGAGCTCGCAGACCCGGCGGGCGTCGGTGACCGTACCGACCGCATTGGAGGCCCAGGCGAACGCGACCACCTTGGTGCGTGGCCCGAGCTTGCGCTCCAGGTCCGCGAAGTCCAGGCTGGTGTCGTCGTGAAGCTCGATGTGCCGGACCACCAGATCGCGGTCGTGGGCGATCTCCAGCCACGGCGCGACGCCCGCGTCATGGTCGAGGCACGAGACCAGGATCTCGTCGCCTGGGCGGAACTCGCGGGCGGCGGTCCGGGACAGCGCGAAGTTGAGCGTGGTCATGTTGGGCCCGAAGATCACCTCGCTCGGCTCGCAGCCGAGGAACCGGGCCGCCTTGCTTTCCGCCTCCTGCAGGATCTGCCCGACGCGCAGGCTCGTGGCGTACCCCGCGCCCAGGTTGGCGCTGGCCTCCCGGAGCGCGAGCGCGATCGCGTCGCCGACCTCGTCGGGCACCTGCGTGCCGCCCGGGGCATCGAAGAAGGCGAAACCCTGCCGTAGCGCCGTGAAGCGGGCCCGGATCGCGACGGAGTCCACGCTCGCGCTGAGCACTTCGGCCACCGGTAGCTCCTCATGGTCGGTATCGAATCCACAACTGCCAGCCCAGTCACAGACTAGTCTCTTGCTTTGGCCCAAACGGCGATGGTTTGATCAGCGATACGAATTGCGAATTCGGCCAGTGGGGAGGGCTTTTTGAGCATCCTCGAACGCATGCCGAGGCACACGATAGCCCCTCGCTAATGGGGACACCCACATTGTGAGATATCCGGGAATGGAGGCGTATCCAGTGAAGGGACGCCTGGTCCTAGCCGCGGCGGCGGTTGGCTCGCTCGCCGTGGCTGGTTGCAGTAGCAGCGCTAGTAGCAGTAGCAGCACCGCGGCCGCTGGCAGCGGATCCAGCACCAGCACCACGACGTGCACCGCGTCGATCGGCTTCGAGGGCCCCATCACGGGCCCGGTAGCGAGCCTGGGCGATGAGCAGTTGCACTTCGCCGAGCTCGCGGTGGCGATGGACAACGCGGCCAACCACACCAAGATCACCCTCGTGCAGGGCGACACGCAGCTGCAGCCCGCGCAGGCGGTGACGGTGACCCAGCAGTTCACCTCGAACGCGAGCATCGTCGCCGTGGTCGGCCCCGCGGGCAGCCAGGAAGTCGAGGCGATCGGCGGCCCGATGGCGCGGGCGGGGATGGCCTTCATCTCCGGGTCGGCGACGGCCGTAGCGCTGACAACGGGCTCGTACCCGACGTTCTTCCGGGTGGTGTCGAAGGACAGCGTGCAGGGCCCGCAGGACGCGAACTACATTGTGAACACCTTGCACCCGAAGGCCCTGATGATCGTCGATGACCAGGAGGCCTACTCGACCGGCCTGGTCAGCGCGATGCTGCCGATCTTCCAGGCGGCCGGGATCAAGGTCGACCACGAGTCGGTCTCGCAGAAGGTCACCGACTTCTCCTCGCTGGTGGCCAAGGTCACCCCGGCCGAATCGGTGGTGGTCCTGCCCTGGCAGATCGCCGCCAACGCCCAGCAGTTCGGCCGCGACATGACCCAGGAGCACAAGAGCGCGGTCATCTTCGGCACCGACGGCCTGTTCGACCCGGGCACGTTCAGCATCACCGGCTCGTACGTGTCCTCGTTCGGCCCGGACATCACCGCGATCCCGGCCGACGCGGCGATCGCCCAGGCCGCCCAGTCGAAGTACGGGTCGTTCGGTACCTTCGGTCCGCCCGTGTTCGCCGCCACGCATGTGATCGACGAGGCGATCGCGTCGGTTTGCAAGGCCGGACAGACCCCGAGCCGCAGCAACGTGCTGGCCGCGATCAAGCAGACGAACGAGCCGACCTCCATCTTGGGCCAGCCGATCTCCTTCGACTCCCACGGCGACCTGGTCAACGGCAAGTTCTTCCTGTTCAAGATCAATTCGACGGGCAAGTACCAGCTGATCCCGAGCTAGGGGCAGGACTGAGCAGAGCTGCGCTGCCGCGGGCCGGTTTCGTGGGACTCCACGGAACCGGCCCGTAACCGGGACTACATGGTGAGGGCGGGAATCGCACCGGATGGGCTTCTTCTTCCAGGAACTGGTGAACGGCATCACCACCGGTGCGCTCTACGCGCTCGTCGCGCTGGGCTTCTCGATGGTGTACGGGGTCCTGAAGCTCCTCAACTTCGCGCACGGCGACCTGTACATGGTCGGGGCTTACGTCGGCTTCTTCGTCATCCAGTTCTTCGGCGGCGCGGCCGACCTGAGCATCGCGGTGCCGCTGCTGCTGGTGATCATGTTCGTGGCGGCGGCGGGCCTGGTCGGCGGCCTGGGCGTAGCGATCGAGCGGTTCGCCTACCGGCCGCTGCGGGACGCGCCGCGGATCGCGCCGCTGATCACCGCGATCGGCGTCTCGTTCTTCCTGGAGAGCTCAGCGCTGCTGCTGTTCGGTGGCCAGTTCCGGGTCTATAACACCTCGGAGTTCATCTCGCTGTCCAGCGGCATCCGGATCGGTTCGGTCACCATCGACAGCGTGCAGATCCTGGTCCTGGTGCTAGGCCTCGCGCTGATGACCGGACTGCGGCTGTTGGTCAACCGGACCAGGCTGGGAAAGCAGATGCGGGCGGTGGCGGCCGACCGTGAGGCCGCGGAGATGCTGGGGATCAACGTGAATTTCGTCATCACGGCCACGTTCCTCCTCGGCTCGGCGCTCGCGGGCATCGCGGGCGTGATGGGCGGGCTGCTGTTCAACACGGTGACGTCCACGATCGGGTTCATCGTCGGGCTCAAGGCGTTCACCGCGGCCGTGGTCGGCGGGATCGGCTCGATACCAGGCGCGATGCTCGGCGGCCTGCTGATCGGTATCGCGGAATCGATGGTTACCGGCTACATCTCCTCCACCTATACCAACCTGATCGTCTTCGGCCTGCTGATCGTCGTGATGCTGGTCCGGCCAAGCGGGCTGCTCGGCCGCGTGCAGCTGCAGAAGGTGTGAAGCGCCGATGAGCGTGGAATCCCAGGGGCCGCAGGTCGGAGCCGACGAGTGGGTCGCCCGGCAGGCGCGCCGACGCGAGTACCTGCCGTCTTGGCTGGGCAGCGCTCAGCGGGCGGGCGAGCGGGTCGGCTGGTGGCCTCGGCTGGCCGTCGCCGGGCTGGCCGCCGTCGTGCTGCCGTCGTTGGGCCTGGGCGGCTTCCAGCTTCAGGTCGGGATCGACGCGATGGTGATCGCGCTGCTGGCCGTCGGCCTGAACATCGTCGTGGGCTGGGCCGGGCTGCTCGACCTGGGCTACATCGCGTTCTTCGGCTTCGGCGCGTACGGGTTCGCGCTGCTGTCCTCGAACCAGATCGGCACCACCGGCATCCACCTGCCGGCCTACCTGTCGGTGCCGATCGTGATGATCGTCGCGGCGCTCCTCGGGCTGGCCGTCGGCCTGCCGTCCCGGCGGCTGATCGGCGACTACCTGGCCATCGTCACGCTGTTCTTCGGCGAGGCGTTCGTGGAGTTCACCAACAACGTGGCCCCGAGCAAGCTCGGCGGGCCGAACGGGATCACCGGAATCGATCCGATCAGGGCCTTCGGATGGCAGCTCACCAGCAACTTCGGCTACTACTACCTGATGGTGATCGTCCTGGTGGTGGTGATGGCGGTGCTGCGGCTACTGGAGAGCTCGCGTACCGGGCGGGCCTGGCGGGCGGTCCGCGAGGACCCGCTGGCAGCGGCCTCGATGACGATCCCGGTCAACCGGGTCAAGCTGGCCGCGTTCGCCGCGGGCGCCGTGGTGGCCGGGCTAGCCGGCACCCTCTACGCCGCGCAGCAGGCCAGCGTGTTCCCGACCGACTTCGACACCCCGATCCTGATCCTGATCTACGCCGGGCTCATCCTCGGCGGCGCGGGCAGCATCGCCGGCGCCTGCCTCGGCGCGCTGGTGGTCATGGTCATCTACGACGGCTTGCTGCGCAGCCCGGCTGAGTCCGGCTACCTGTTCTACGGGCTGATCCTGCTGACCCTGCTCGCCAAGCTGCGCCCGTGGCGCAGGCTGGCCGGGGTCCTGGCCGCGACCGTGGCGCTCGGCTTGGCGGCGCACGCCATCGCCAAGGCGATATCGGCCAGCGCGGTAGCGGGCGGGCCGCAGTCAGGGGGCTGGATCGCCGACGCGCTGCGCGACTGGGTCATCGTCCCGGCCAAGGCGCAGCCCGCCGGGAACTGGGGATTCGTCGTGCTGGTCTGCGTGCTGATCACGCTGGTGCAGGTCAGCAGCCGCTGGCGGACCATCCTGCTGCCACCGACCCTGTTCCTGGCCTCGTTCGTCTGGGAGACCACGCTGGTCGTGCAGCCCTCGGTTACCCGGCAGCTCATGATCGGTGCAATCCTGATCGTGATGATGAACGCCCGACCACAGGGATTGCTCGGGCAGCGGCGCGTGGAGGCCTTGACGTGAGCGCGGGGCCTGAGCAAGCCGAGCCCACGGGACAGGCCGTCCTGGAGCTGGATCACCTGTCGCTGTCCTTCGGCGGCCTGCGAGCCCTGTCCGAGCTGGACCTGCGGGTCGCCGACCGGGAGGTCGTCAGCGTGATCGGGCCGAACGGGGCGGGTAAGACCACGGTGTTCAACGTGATCACCGGGGTGTACCGGCCGAGCGCGGGGGACGTCAGGTTCGCCGGGGAGTCGATCGCGGGCCAGGCGCCGCACGTCATCGCCCGGCGGGGCATCGCCCGCACGTTCCAGAGCCTGCGGCTGTTCCTGAACATGTCGGTGCTCGAGAACGTGATGGCGGCCACCTACGGGGACACCAAGGCGCTGGCGTGGGAGTCGATCCTGCGGCTGCCCCGGGCCCGGCGCGAGGAACGCGAGGTCCGCGCGCTGGCCGAGGACGTGCTTTCCTTCTTCGGCCAGCGGCTCGCGGGGTACCGCTGGGACCAGCCCGCGTACTCACTGTCGTACGCGAACCGGCGGCGGCTGGAGATCGCCCGGGCCCTCGCCACCCGGCCCCGGCTGCTGCTGCTCGACGAGCCCGCCGCCGGGATGAATCCCACCGAGACGCACGAGGTTACCGAGCTGATCGGACGGCTGCGCGACGAGCGAGGGGTTTCGGTCCTGGTGATAGAGCACGACATGCACGTGGTGGCCGGCTGTTCGGACCGGGTGGTGGCGCTGGACCACGGCGTGAAGATCGCGGAGGGCGGCTTCGACCAGGTCGCGAACCATCCCGCGGTCGTCGAGGCCTACCTGGGCCGCGATCCCGAGGCACTGGCGGAGGCGGAATGAGCGCGCCGCCCGCGCCGGAGCCGGAGCCGGAGGTCCTGCTGCGGCTGGACCACGTCACCACCTACTACGCGCAGATGCGGATCCTGGAGGGGATCTCGCTCCAGGTCGGCGCGGGCGAGCTGGTCTGCCTGCTAGGCGGGAACGCGTCGGGCAAGTCGACCACGCTGAAAACGATCCTCGGTATCGTCCGGCCGCGCTCGGGCCGGGTGCTGCTCAGCGGGCGGGACGTGACGCAGTGGCCGGTGCCGCAGCGCATCGCGGCCGGGATGGCCATCGTGCCTGAGAACCGCCGCCTGTTCGGCCAGCTGACGGTGCGGGAGAACCTGGAGCTGGGCGCCGTGCTGCGCAAGGGCGAGTCGCTCAGCGAGGACTTCGACCAGGTCCACGAGCTGTTCCCGCGCCTGCTCGAGCGGCGCGGCCAGTTGGCGGGCACACTGTCCGGTGGCGAGCAGCAGATGGTGGCGATGGGCCGGGCCCTGATGTCCCGCCCGCGCCTGCTGCTGATGGACGAGCCGTCGATGGGGTTGTCCCCCGCGCTGGTCCAGCAGAACTTCCAGATCATCAAGACCATCCACGCCTCGGGCGTCGCGGTCTTGATCGTCGAGCAGAACGCGACGATGGCGCTGTCCATCGCCGATCGCGGCTACGTCCTGTCCACCGGGGAGATCGTGCTCGAGGGCCCGGCCGGCGAACTGCTGCGCCACGAGGACCTCAAGCGAGCCTACCTAGGCCGGTAAGCACCGCTACCAGGCCAGCGCGTGCGCTGCCCGCCCGGCCAGGACGGCCAGGTCGTCGCGGGCGGCATCGCGGTACAGCGGGCCGGCGCCGTCGGCCAGCATCTCGGTCACCATCGCCACGCCTCGCACCGGAACCGGGCCGGGCTCGAGCAGGCGGCTGGCCAGTTCGGCGAGCAGCGGCGCGGACTGGTGGATCCGCGTCGAGCGAAGCGGGACGCGCAGCGGGCGGGCCGCGCCCAGCGGCGAACTCGCGGCCACGGGCAGCGCCGGCTCCCCGGTCGTGACCAGGATCCGCCGCAGGCTCGCGGCCAGGTCACGGCGGAACTCCGTGGATGTCAGCCGTGCGGCCCGGGTCGCCAGGCTGGCGCTTTCCTCCGGACTCGCGCCCTCGGCCAGCGCGTGGTCGAGTCGCGCGGCCGCGGCGTGGGCCAAGAGCCGCTGCCAGGGCCACAGCCGCCGCAGGGTCAGGCGGCCTTGATCATCGTGAAGCAGGACATGCATCGTGTGTCGCCTCCGGTATGTCGTGACCTCTAAATCCATTATACTGGTCACGCGTGACCTGTAAAGCTAATTATCTGGTCACGTTTGGAGGAAGTGATGCGGAAGTGATCATGGCCACTACCCTGAACGGCATGACCGTGCCCTCGTGGGCCTCCCACGTCGAGGACAAGCTGGCGCCGATGCCGCTGCTGCTGGTCCAGGCGTACGTCGACACCCTCGACCGGGACCTGGGGACCGACATATTCGCGCGCGCGGACGAGGCACGCGCGTGGCTGGCCGACGCCGGCCTGCGGGACCCGGACCCGGATCGGGACCGGGACCGGGACGAGCGCGAATTCGCCGGGGATCTAGGGCTGGTCCGCGAGGTCAGGGAGAGCATCCGGGCGCTGATCGGCCATACCAGCGGAGACGAGCCGCTGGCCGCGGACGACCTGGCGCCGCTGGAGCACGTCCTGAGCCTGGCCCAGCCCCGGCTGGACGTCGCCGTGGACGGCCGGGTTCGGCTCGGGCCAGCCCTTCCGGCCCACGCGCTGACCGACGGCCTGCTCGGGCTGCTGCTCATCATCCGAGACGCCCAGGCCGACGGCAGCTGGGACCGGCTCAAGCTGTGCGGCAACCCGGACTGCCGGTGGGCGTTCTACGACCGCTCGCACAGCCGCCGGGGCGCCTGGTGCGACATGGCCTCGTGCGGGAACCGGGTCAAGAACCGCAACCTCCGCGCCCGCCGCGCCCAGCTCAGCTAAGCCCGGGTCCGGTCATCGCGCGGGTCCGACGTTGCCGGGTCCCTTCTTGGCGGGCCGGCCGAGGTCGGCGAGCAGGTTCTTGTTCCACACCAGGATCGTGTACGGGCCGTCGTGGTAGATCTTGGCCGGACGCCCGAAGGCCCGGCTCAGGTCCCCGGACGGGATGACGGCCGGCGGCTGGTCGGCGCCGGTGTTCACCACGAAGTTCGCGTAGTGCAGCTGCGGGTCGTACCAGGAGGCATCGGACTGATAGGCCCGCGGCACCGACTTGTCCGCTCCCCAGGACACCGCGATGAGGTGGACCCGCCCGCCGCTGTCCAGCGTGGTGATGTTGCCTTCGTAGTAGTTGGACAGGCCGTACCTGAAGTCGTGGGCGACCAGCCAGTTGGCGAGCGACTGGTCGTGCGCGGGAATGCTGGGCTGGGCGACGTCGAAGCCCAGCGCCGCCGTGTAGCAGGCCAGCAGGACCGCCAAGGCCGGGACCAGCCTGGCCTTGAGCAGGTCGCCCGCGAGCAGCCGGCCCGCGAGCACCGCCCCGAACGGCAGCACGGCGGAGATCTGCCTGGTGTCCCAGAGGGTGCGGGGCAAGGTGCTGAACACGAAGGCGGCCACGTCGGCCAGGATGGCCACCGCCAGCACCTGGACCAGCAGGTCATCGCTGCGGGCGAAGCGTCGCAGCGCCCGGCAAAGGGCCCAGGCGGCCAGCGCCAGCCCGGCCAGGTGGAGCACCGCGATGCCCGTCTGCGGGCCCAGCGGCGCGCGGATGAAATCGGCCCCGTACAGGCCGAGCAATCCGTCACCGGTCAGCCGGAAGTGCTTGGCCAGCCCCCACCACTTGGCCAGGTGCGTGCCCAGCGGGATGAGCGAGTACCCGCCGAGGCGTCCGAGAACCCGTCCCGCCAAGACCAAGATGCCTACGGACGCCAGGCCCGCCGCGGCCAGGCCGGCCTCGAACCGTACCGCCGTGAGCGGGCGGTCGGCAAGTATTACCCGGAGGATCCGGAAGCCGCACACGAGCACGATCGGAACGACGGCGGCCGCGATCACCAGCCGGTCGCCGATCGTGGCCCAGGCCAGCATCAGCGCGATCACGGGCGGCACGTACCAGCGTCTCGGCGCGCGGTCCAGGACCAGGAAGATCGCCAGCATGGGCACGCCCGTACCGACGTGATCGGGCACCAGCAGCAGGACGAAGACCGGGTTGCCGAGCTGGGGGGCCAGCATGATCCCGGAGCCGAGCAGCGCCCGCGCCACGCCCTCGCGGCCGGTGGCCCGGCCCTTGGCCACCAGCCCGGCCAGCAGGACCAGCAGCGTGTAGGTGACCGCGGCCGAGGTATGTACCACCGCCGGGCCCAGGCCGCGGATCAGCTCGACGAGCATGTACTCGGGCAGTTCAGTGGTGTAGAAGGAGACGTCGGTCAGCGTCCAGCCGTGCAGCAACAGGTTGCCGTGCAGCATGTCCCACGCTTCCAGCGCGTTGGACCCGCCGTCGGAGGAGATGGACTGCGTCCCCGACACCCGCAGGTAGCACAGGAACAGCACGATGCCCGCGGCCAGGTACGCGCCGATCCACGCCAGCCGGGCCTGGCTGAGCCAGCCCGGCTGCCCGCCCGGGGGGCCAGTATCGGCCGCGGGCTCGTCGACGACGACGGCCGGACCCTGCTGACCCAGCCCCTCTCCGGCGGGCCGCTGCTGCGCCCCCATCAATCCTCCCAGGGCCAGTCGCGGTCCCGTTCGTGCGCCGCCATGGCCAGCAGTTCCTCGGCGTGGGCCCGGCCGAATTCGGAGTCCTCCAGGCCGGCCAGCATCCGGGACAGTTCCCGAATCCGGGCGGCCGGGTCCAGCCGGGTGACGCCGCTCTCGGTGACCAGGCCGTCGCCCGACTTCTCCACCACCAGGTGGTTGTCCGCGAACGCGGCGACCTGCGGCAGGTGGGTCACCGCGATCACCTGCGACGAGCGGGCCAGCCGGGCCAGCCGCCGCCCGACCTCGACGGCGGCCTTGCCGCCCACCCCGGCGTCGACCTCGTCGAACACGAAGGTCGGCACCGGGTCCGCGCCGGCGAACACCACCTCGATGGCAAGCATGACGCGGGACAGCTCACCGCCCGAGGCGCCCTTGCCCAGCGGTAGCGGCGGCGCGCCCGGATGCGCGGCCAGCCTGATCTCCACGTCGTCGGCCCCGTGCGGGCCGGGCTCGTCCAGCTCGGTCAGGACCGCGGTCAGCGACGCGTGCGGCATGGCCAGCTCGGTCAGCTCGGCTGTTACCGCGGTCCCGAACCGCTCGGCCGCCGCCGACCGCAGCGCGGTCAGGTCCGCGGCGAGCGACCCGACCTGCGTGGCCAGCTCCGCCTCTTCGTCGGCCAGCGTCGCGATCGTGTCGGTGTCACCCTCGAGCTCGGCCAGCCGCACTCCAGCCTGCTTGGCCCAGTCCAGGACCCCCGCGACATCTGCGGACGCGCCGCCGTAGGCCCGGACCAGCCGGCCCAGCGTGGCCCGGCGTTCCTGCACCGCGGCCAGCCGAGCCGGGTCGGAGTCCAGCGATTCGGTGTAGGAGGCGAGGTCCGCGGCCAGGTCTGACAGGACGTAGGCGGCCTCGGACAGCCTGCCCGCCAGCCCGGCCAGCACCGGATCGTGCGAGCGGACCGGTTCCAGTGCGCGGGCGGCCAGCCCGAGCAGGGTCAGCACGTCCGAGGCGTCCACGGAGGACGAGGTTGGGTCGCCGGCCAGTGCCTCGTGCGCCGCGGCGGCCGCCGCGTGCAGCGCGTCGGCGTTGGAGAGCCGTTCGTCCTCGGCCAGCAGCGCCGCGTCCTCGCCGGCCATCGGGGCGGCGGCCTCGATCTCGGCCAGGCCGAGCCGTAGCGTCTCAGCCTCGGCGGCCCGCTCCCGCTCGGCCCGGGTCAGCGCTTCTAGCTCCTCGCGGACCGCCCGGTGCCGGGCGAACACCCGCCGGTAGTCCGACAGCACCACGGCCAGCTCAGGTCCGCCGAACCGGTCCAGCGAGTCCCGCTGCCGCCCGGGCTTGAGCAGTTGCTGCTGGTCGGCCTGCCCGTGCACGGCGACCAGGTCGTCGGCCAGTACCTGGAGCAGCGATACCGGCACCGAACGGCCGCCGGCGAACGCCCGCGACCGGCCTTCGGCCGACACCGAGCGGCTGAGCACGAGCACGGTGCCGTCCTCATCGAGGTCTCCCCCGGCGTCCTCGACCTCCCGCGCTATCTCCGGGGAGACCAGCAGCCGCCCCTCCACGGCGGCCCGCGCCGCGCCCGGGCGGACCCGCGCCGGATCGGCCCGGCCGCCGAACAGCAGCCCGAGCGCCGTCACGACCATGGTCTTCCCGGCCCCGGTCTCACCNNGTCAGCGCGGTGAACCCGGCCGACAGCTCCAGCACCGCCTCGTCGATGACGCCGAGGCCGTTGATGCGGACTTCCTCAAGCATGCTCGCCAGCGTCCTCCCGGGTACGGCCGCGCCAGCCGGCGACCGGCAGGCCGAACTTGGCTACCAGCCGGTCCGTGAACCCGGCCGGGCCCGGTCCGTGCAGCCGCGCCAGCAACACCGGCAGCGCGCCCCGGCGGACCTCCACCCGGGCTCCGGGCGGCAAATCGACTTTACGCCGCCCATCGCACCACAACACGGCACCTGAGGTTTCGTGTCCCACGATCAGCTCCATGGCGAGTACCGACGCGGGCGAGACCACCATCGGCGGCGCGAACAGTGCGTGCGCACTGATCGGCACCATGAGCAACGCCTCGACCTCGGGCCAGACCACTGGCCCGCCGGCGGAGAACGCGTAGGCGGTCGACCCGGTGGGGGTGGAGCACACCACCCCGTCGCAGCCCCAGCGGGACAGCGGTCGCCCGTCGATCTCGGTGATCACCTCGATCATCCGCTCCCGGGCCGCCTTCTCCACCGTGGCCTCGTTCAGCGCCCAGCCGGAATCCAGGACCGAGCCGTTGCTGCGCACGGTCACGTCGAGCGTCATCCGCTCCTCAACCGTGTACTGCCGTGCCACCACCTTGACGACTAGGTCGGCCAGCCCGTCCGGCTCGGTCTCGGCCAGGAAGCCGACGTGGCCCAGGTTCACCCCGATCAGCGGCACCTGAGCCGGACGGGACAGCTCGGCGGCGCGCAGCAAGGTGCCGTCACCCCCCAGGACGATGACCAGTTCGGCGCCCTCGGCCGCCTCCGCGCCGGCCGGCACCTCCTCGGCCCCGGGGTAGCTGAGCTCCCCCTTGAGGGTCCGGACCGCGATTCCGGCCGTGATCAGCCACTCGGCCACCTGCCGGGCGCTGCGCACCGCGTTGTCCCGTCCCGTGTGCGCCGTCACCAGCATCGTGCGCTGTCCCACTATGTGGGTCCCTCCTCGATCGCCCGCCGCAGCTGCTCCGGGTCGAGCGGCGGCGCGCCCCGGCGGAGCCACAGGAAATATTCCACGTTCCCGGCCGGCCCCGGGAGCGGACTCGCGGTAATTCCCCGGACGCCGAGGCCAAGCTCGGCCGCCGCGCCGGCCACCTTTTCTATAGCGGCCGAACGGTCCGTGGTGTCCCGCACCACGCCCCCCGCACCGACCCGGGCCTTGCCGACCTCGAACTGGGGCTTGACCAGCAAGACGAAGTCCGCCTCCGGCGTCGCGGCGGCCACCAGGGCCGGCAGCACCAGGGTAAGCGAGATGAACGAGAGGTCGGCGACCACCAGGTCGGGCACCGGAGTGACCGGCCCGAGGGCACGCACGTTGACCCGGTCCATAACCGTGACCCGGGGGTCGGTGCGCAGCGACCAGGCCAGCTGCCCGTAGCCCACGTCGGCCGCGACCACGTGCGCGGCGCCGGCCCGCAGCAGCACGTCGGTGAAGCCGCCGGTGGACGCCCCGGCGTCCAGGGCGTTCCGGCCCTCCACCANNTCGGTCACCGTGATCGGCGCATCGCGGGCCACCTGGGTGGCCGGCTTGGACGCCCGCTGGCCGGCCACCGCCACCAGGCCGGCCGCGACCAGCTCGCCCGCCTGCTCGCGCGAGCGGGCCAGGCCGCGCCTGACCAGCTCGGCGTCGAGCCTCGCGCGCGATGCGGTCAACGCTGCTCCGGCCCCGAGCCCTCGGCGAGCTCGTCCAGGATGTCCCTGAGCCGCCCGTGCACCTCTTCCAGGACGGCGACGTGCTCCTCGGCCGGCCGGCCTCGGAGCCCGGTCAAGCCCGCCACGGCGTTATCCACCCGCGCGTCACCGGTGGCTGGTGCTTCAGCCACGGCCCGTTCGGCATCATCGTCTTGATCTTTATCTCCTGCATCCTGGCCTGGATATCTATCATTCATTCTGATCGCGGCACGGAAGCCCTGCGTCACGCCGGGCAGACACGCCGCGTCACCTCCCGAAAATGTCTGTGCTGTACGGTACATTCGAATTGTCCGAGACAGCCAAGCGGGCACATGCACTATCCAGCACCGCGGCAGGGCATGCCGTGGCTGCGCGGGGAGGCGACGGGGCTACCCGGCCTGAGAACCGCGAACCTACAGCGCGACCACAGGCCGCGGCTGGAATTCTCGCCCCTCGGAGCGATGAAGGATGTCAAATGCGCTACCCTCCGGCTGGAACGCTACCGTCCGATGCTGACAAGAGCGAGGCGCGCATGGCCACCGCCGAGGAGTGCCGCGAGGCGCTGCAGACCCTGACTGCCCGACTGGGGGACATGAACCCGCAGGACCGGTCCAGCTTTTTCGCCAATCGCTCGTTCAGCTGCCATGTCACCGACCTGGGCATCACGTTCGTGACCACGATCACCGACACGGGCGCCGAGCCGGTCAAAGAGGCCGCACCGGACGAGCCGCTCGCCGACATTAGGCTGACCGCGAACAGCGACGACGTGGTCTCGCTGGCCGCGACCCCGGCCAACATCGCCCGGATGTGGATGGCGGGCCGGGTCAAGGTCCAGGCCAGCCTCAAGGACCTGTTGGCCCTGCGTCGCCTGTTGTAACGGGGCCGCCTGTTGTA